>NZ_JAKKRM010000015.1:0-117354 GCF_025654295.1 Shewanella sp. SM23 | reverse complement strand
TTGCCCGGTAGCTACGTTCGGAATCGATAACCGCTGAAAGCATCTAAGCGGGAAGCGAGCCCTAAGATGAGTCATCCCTAGGAATTTAATTCCTCTAAAGAGCCGTTCGAGACTAGGACGTTGATAGGCATGGTGTGTAAGCGTTGTGAGGCGTTGAGCTAACATGTACTAATGACTCGAGAGGCTTAACCATACAACCCAGATGGGTTTTGCTAAGCGAMCTTAGAYAGAATACAGATACTTGATAAAGTTTGAACTCAAACAAAGMAAATCAGCTTTYCRAATTATTATTARCGTGRKCCAGWGATGGACACGGTAATAAACAGAATTTGCTTGGTGACAATAGCCTTGTGGAACCACCTGATCCCATCCCGAACTCAGAAGTGAAACGCAAACGCGCCGATGGTAGTGTGGGGTCTCCCCATGTGAGAGTAGGTCATCGCCAAGCGCCTAATTATCTCATTGAGATGTAACCAAGCCAGCTAAATAAGCTGGCTTTTTTGCGTCTGGAATTTGCACGTTTTAGTATTTTTGAAAGGGCTTTATTGGTTAGGACGTTAATAGGCTTAAATTACATTAAGCCGTGAAGTGGGAAAACGCTTTCTTAATGAGCTTAAGTTTTACTAAGTTCTCATTTTATGAACTGTAATAGAGCCGCCAGCTCATAGTGACACTAAGCTGGCGGTCTGAAATAGATAGCTGAAGCAATGTTGATGGTTAGAGGACAAATATCCTCTTCAACGCTTGCGTGCTCTATGCATCACTCTTTGTTGATTTTGGCTTTGAAGCTGGCTTTGGTATTGTCGTTAGCTTGTTTGTACCAGTAATCCAGCATTTGACTGATTTCAGCTTGGCTAGGTGTGGTCGCAGGAGTAGTTTGTTGAGCCTTGTCATTGACCGCTGCGGCTGAGGACGACATAACTGCTGGCGCGATCAAGTTCGTGGATGTGACTACTGCTGTTTGGCGTATTTGTGGCTGGCTTGCCAATACGGGTGTAATAGCGTCGCTTGGTTGTGTTGTCGCGGTATTCATAGTGAGATTTAATGAAGCCGGATGATTACTAAGGTTGTACTGCAGTATCTCGTGTTCGAAATCCCGTCCCAGTTGAATGCCATTCTTAATCAATTTATCGCTGGTAAAACCCACGGCTTCATCTTGAGCATTTAATAGTGTCAGCTTAGGTGACTCATCAAATTTCTTTGCATCTCTGGCTGAGTTGATGGCGGGAAGTGTCAGCGTGAGTGTTTGTGCTGACGCATCAAAACGGACGATGAGCACGTCGGAGAGATAATGTACTGAGTCAGCTTGTTGTCGATATTGCGCGGCATAACGGAAGGCAATCTGATTGGTCCCATCAGCTAAAACGAGATCGCCACTCTTTACGGCTGGCTTGCCATTGACCGTTAGCACTTCAGCATTTTTAGGCAGATTGAGATGAACATCGGCCGTTGCAGGTTGCACTGCGCCCAGCATTAACGCAGTGGCACATAAGATTGATTGATATTTCATAAGCTTTCTCTGTTGTTGCGAGGACGCCGCTAAATAATAAGGCAGATATTTGGCGACACAAAGCAGGTTTAACCTTTAGTGTGGAGCATGATGAACTAAATGGTGACACACTGTTTATAGCGCGCAGATTAGCGTTAATTTAATCGGTAGGGAATAAAAAAGGCTCACGATGAGCCTTTTTGAGCATGATATTTCGGGATTGAACGCTTATTTGGTTAGGTTGATGCTATAAACGGCGAAACCCAGTTCATCTTTGCTTATCTTCTTCATTTCACGTTGTTTATTGGCTTCGATAAAGGCAGCGGCTTTGTCACTGTCTTGGGTTTCGAAGCGAATGTCTAATGTGACGTTGGTAGTGATGGTTTTGAAATCCCAGTTGTAATCGGCACTTGGATTGACCATAGCTTCGTACTTACCTGTGGTTTCGTTGTACTGAGATTGCGCTGTGATATAAGCAGCTAGCGCTTCACGGTTAGTATCGGGCAGTTCAAGTACCACATGGTCGCTACCCGTACCAGCAAACTTACCCCCGAAGGCGCGGTAGTTATTTGAGGTAACGATAAACTCTTTCGCGGCAAATTCTTCACCTGTGATGACTTTGCCGTTTTCGTCTTTATAGCTTAAATCAACGATACGGTTTGCGTTGGCATTAACGACGGCGCAATCGCGGTCAAACTTGCTCGGTTGGGTCACATCAATTTTATAGGTTAAGCCATCGAGTACGTCGAAGTTATAGGTTGGATGACCATCCCAGTTGATTAAACCTTGTGGGGTGGTTTTTGCTGGGTCGATTTGATTGAACTGGTTTGCTGAGCACTCGAGCCAATCTTTCAATTCGGCGCCCGTCGCTTTGACTGCCACCATAGTATTGGGATACAGGTACAGATCGGCGGCGTTTTTAAAGGTCAGTGGGCCTTTATCAACTTGCACAAATTGATCGGCATCACTGGTTGTACCGTGGCGACCGCCCGCTTTAAAGGGTGCAGAGGCTGATAGCACTGGCAGACCTTTTAATGCTGCAGGTAATTTCGCTTTCACGTTAGCGATTTGCGCATCGGAAACGATTTGTACCGTAGGGTCGTCCTGCACTAAGGTAAGGAAGCTGTACATGTCGGCTGCGGCAACGCCGATAGGTTCATCCACAAAGGCGAGGGTGCCTTGGTGTTCTGCTGCGACTGCATCTTTAATTGCGGGATCTTGGCTAACTAACTCTTCCTTAGTTGCACCATTATATATGGGGCGAGCTTGCGTTTTGGCACTAAGGACATGCCATTTGCCATCTCTACGTTCAAGTTTAAAGTCAACAACCCCTAAGTTATCACCCCAACGACCTGGCATCACTGCGGGGACGCCGTTCAGTAGGCCTTTAGTGACATCAGTATTGGGTAAGTCGGCATACTTAGCATCAGGGAAGATAGAGTGGCTGTGGCCGAATAGAATCGCATTGATACCATCAACATAAGTCAAAGCGTAAGTGGCATTTTCAGCCATAGGATCGCCAGGATTTTCCGTTGAACCAATGCCAGAGTGAGGAATGGCGATAATGATATCGGCCCCTTTGGCTTTCATTTCGGGGACATATTTTTTCGCGGTTTCAATAATATCTTCGACCGTCACTTTACCCGTCAGATTTTGTTTATCCCACAATAGAATTTGCGGTGGCACAAAACCAATATAACCAATGTTAATGGTTTGATTATTACCTTCACTGTCGATGATGTTTTTTTGTTTGATGATATAAGGGGTGAATAAATGCTCACCTTTTTTAACCTCATTCCAGCAACCATTATCGTCGGCGCAATAAACGTTTGAGTTGATATAAGGGAAATCTGCACCACTAATAGATTTATTTAAGAAATCTAAACCATAGTTAAATTCATGGTTACCGATATTACCGACTTCATAATCTAATAGGTTCATGGCTTTATAGGCTGGATGAATATCACCCATTTGCAGGCCAACTTTAGCCATGTAATCGCCCATTGGGCTGCCTTGTAGTAGATCGCCGTTGTCGACGAGTACGCTGTTTTTGGCTTCGTTGCGTGCAGCGTGGATTAAGCTTGCAGTACGGGCTAGACCGATAGTTGGGTCATTTTTGCCACTGTAGTAGTTGAAATCCATGATATTTGTGTGCAGATCTGTGGTTTCGAGTACCCGTAAATCGGCTTGAACGACTTTGTCGTCATCAGAATTACAGGCGCTTACACCAAGGGCGGCAGTGATCATCACTGCGAGTATTTTCTTATTTAACATAGTTATCTCTATTTATATTTATTTGACCCCAATGCATGTTCCGTAAAAGAACATGCCCATCATCCCGTTAATTCAGCGTAATTTAACTGTTAGGTTAATTTGCCGCTAAGTTAACGAGCGGGAATTATAAAGACATTTGATGATCTGAATGTGACATTAATCGGATAAAAGCTGTTTCAAATTGTGATTCAAGGTTTGCTTGCCTAAATAGTGAGCCGTTTAGCCTGTTTATTTGTTACAGCAATGTTTAAATAATTACAGTAAACAGTTTATTAAGAAGAATTAATATTTGTTATTGGAATGGCATTTTATTTGCTCAGCCCCTTGTCTATGTCGGGGATATTTGACGTAAAACTTCAGTAGAATTGTTTTAAATAATTCTTTTACATCAAATTTTAGCCAATGTTGATCACTTATGCGCGCATGTCTCTTGGCTTGATTGAGGTGAGTTAGGTTTAGCGTAGCGTTGGCATAGGCTTATTTAGACGGGTAATACACATAAAGTGATACAAATTAGCGGCGCTCTGGGCGGGTAAAACTTGGCTGAAATGCGCGTAACTTGTTAAGGTAGTTCATCGAAATTGACGTACGAAGCTACACAAGTTCGTTAAAACAGACTGTTGTAAACCGAAAGCCAAAATCCGTTTGCGCGCACCTTTCACCTTAAAAATACAATCGAAAGGGCAGCAACATCCAAGGGAGTTAATATGCGTAAGTCCGTTATTACCACAGCCGTAGCTGCGGCATTGTTACTTGGCGCTTGTTCAGACAAGCCTGATGTAAGCACCAATGAAGCCAAAAATGCCGTTGCGACTCAATCCGCCGTCAAAGCTGAAGCAGCTAATGTGCTGCTGAGCAAGAGTCCACTGCAAGATCAAGCGCCGCAATTTAATCTTATTCAGTCCGCAGATTATGCTCCCGCCTTCGAGCAGGGCATTAAAGCTCACGATGCAGAAATCGCGGCGATTGTGAATAACAAACAAGCGGCTAGTTTTGACAATACCATTCTCGCCATGGAAACCTCAGGTGAATTATTAACGCGCGTATCGCGTACCTTCTTTAATCTCGCAGGTCTGATTTCTGATGATGATTTCCAGAAAACCGAAGCGGATCTTGCACCTAAGCTATCTGCCCACCGAGATAATATTTATCTTGATCCGACTTTATTTGCCCGTGTTGAAGCCGTATACCAGCAAAAGGGCAGCCTAAATGCGGAAGATCAGCGTTTAGTTGAATACTACTATGAGCAGTTTGTCCGCGCTGGCGCGAAATTGTCGGCCGAAGATAAAGCTAAGATGCGAGACTTTAACGCTGAGCTTGCAACCTTAGCGACGGACTTTTCACAAAACAGCTTAAAATTATTTAAAGATGATGTGATTGTTGTGACTGATAAAGCCCTGTTAGCCGGTTTATCCGACAGCGAAATTGCTACTTTAGCTGCGGCTGCTAAAGCTGCTGGTAAAGAAGGCTATTTGATTACTTTAGTCAACACGACACGCCAACCTGTTCTTTCTAGCCTGAGCAACCGTGAACTGCGCCAAAAAGTGTGGGAAACCTCGGCGCACAGAGCCGTCGCAACCAATGGTCCATTGATTGTTAAAATGGCGCAAATTAGGGCTAAAAAAGCCAATTTACTGGGGTTCGATACTTGGGCATCCTATGCGGTTGCTGATCAAATGGCGAAAACCCCAGCCGCTGTGTATGAAATCCTCGACGATTTAGCGCCAAAAGCTTTAGCTCGCGCCAAAGTGGAAGCGGCTGATATTCAAGCTGAAATCAAAAAGGCGGGCGGTGATTTCGAGCTTCAACCTTGGGATTGGGCTTATTACGCCGATAAAGTGCGTCAAGAGAAATACTCCCTCGATGAAAGCAGCATCAAGCCTTATTTCGAGTTTAATACTGTACTGAAAGACGGGTTGTTTTTCGCTATGCATAAATTGTATGGCATCAGCTTAAAACCGCGTACTGATTTACCTGTGTGGCATTCCGATGTTTTAGCCTTTGAAGTCTTTGATAAAGATAACAGTTCTATTGGCTTATTCTATCTAGACCCGTATGCCCGTGAAGGCAAAGGCGGCGGCGCGTGGATGGATGAGTTCGTCACCCAAAGCGGTCTGCTCGGCACTAAGCCCGTTGTCTATAACGCGCTTAATATTCCTAAGCCAGCCGATGGCCCAACGCTAATGACCTTCGATGAAGTGACCACTCTGTTCCATGAATTTGGCCATGCGATACACGGTTTATTCTCGCAGGTGAAATACCCAAGCGTGGCTGGCACATCAACCGCACGTGACTTTGTTGAGTTCCCATCACAGGTTAACGAAGATTGGAATATCGATCCTGCTGTGATTGCTAACTATGCCAAACACTATAAAACGGGTGAGCCAATTCCTAAGGCGCTGCTCGATAAAATCTTAGCGGCAAATAAGTTTGGCCAAGGTTTTGATACCGTTGAGTACCTGTCAGCGGCCTTGTTAGATATGGAATGGCACTCTATCAGCGCCGATACTCAAATTAGCGATGTAGAGAAGTTTGAGCACCAAGTATTAGCTAAACACGGCCTCGATTTTGCGCCAATTCCCCCGCGTTATAAATCGAGCTACTTTAGCCATGCCTTCTCTGGCGGTTATTCAGCTGGATATTATGCGTATTTGTGGACCGAAGTGTTTGCCGCCGATGCCTTTGCCTATATGGGCGAGCAAGGTGGCTTAAAAGCCGATAATGGTGACAAATTCCGTAAGGAAGTCTTATCTAAAGGTAACAGTGAAGATCTCATGCAAGATTATATTCACTTTACTGGTAAAAAACCGACAACAGAGGCACTGTTAAAGCGCCGCGGTTTAGTCGATTAATTGTAATAAGATAAAGGCTTGTTAGGGAAACCTAACAAGCCTTTATTTATTGATGTTGGGGCGGATTTATTAACCATTTTTTGTTTCAAGACAGGAGGTTTAGAGGATAAGGAAATCTACCGATAACGCGCTAATCACAGTTCCAAAATAGTTTGTTGAAATGTTGTCGAAAGACAGTCTTAAACTATTTTTTATTGATTAAATTGTTATGTTTGATTGTCGCTTATAAAGTTAGCAATAGTGTCCTCCTTACGTTGACTCTCTAATAGCCACTCAACCCTCCATTCTGTTAGGCGTTCACCTGTTTTATGAATGAATTTTCCTGCTTCTGGTTCATCAATCCATTCAAGCTGTTTAACAAGTACTAAAGGCGCTTCAGACCCGTCAGTTTCATTCGAAAATTCAAGAGCCTCATTATAAGTATGAAATGCGTAATAGTAGATTTCACCATCAAATTCATCTGGAGCACCTTGCCAAGGGCGGCACCAAACACGATATTCTAAGACTTGATCATAGAAATAACCGCCGCCTGATTTTGTTTCCGCCGGATACTCTCCAACCCTATTCTCATCGATTGAATCAGGATACATCTACAATCCCTCAATGGAATATAACGCCATATGCAACAGCGGATAAGGTTTACCCTGTCCATCAACGGGTGAGCGACCTGTTACTGAAAAACCAATATGCTGGTAAAAACCTAATGCTTGCTCATTCTGCTCATTAACATCAACCTTTGTGGCTCCCAGTTCATTAATGGCATGTGTCGCTAGCATGGAACCAATCCCTTTTCCGCGCGCGTCAGGTGAGATGAACAGCATTTCAATATTGCCATCATGTACCCCGCAGAATCCGAGGATTTCTCCATTGTCATTTTTAGCGCACTTTAAGTGAACGGCGTCAAAATATTGTTCGAGGATCAACGGCTTTAATTCCTGTAGATCTTCTTCTGCTAAAAAGTCGTGGGTTGCTCTCACCGATGCTTCCCAAATATCGAGCAGACTAAGATGATCTGCTTTTTCTACCATCTCAATATTCATCATATAACTCTATTGAAAATTTAATGCCGCCTAAGTGGCGAATAATAGTGGGTTAACATGTGAAGCGGGAACGTACCATTATTACTAATCCGCATTTAAGAAGTTTAGGCGTAAGTTCCGTAACATCTTTTTCCCAAGATGTTACCTGTCAAGCTGCACTCTGTCATCTTGACCTTTCTCGCTATTTCCCTATTTAGTATCAGTAAAATAAAAACAGGGAGTATTCGCTCCCTGTTTATGATATTTAAAACTTCAATTTAGAGGGATGATGTTATGTTACTCGGCCAGTAATCCGCGGCTACGCAGTAGCGGCTCGATACCGGCCTCTTTACCGCGGAAGTTTTTATACATCAGCATAGGATCATCGCTGCCGCCTTTCGAAAGGATATTGTTACGGAAGGAGTCCGCAGTGGCCTTGTCGAAAATGCCGTTTTCTTTAAAGGCTTCGAAAGCATCCGCACCTAAAATATCCGACCAGAGGTAGCTGTAGTAGCCTGCTGAATAACCGCCTGCGAAAATATGCGAGAAGTAAGTGCTGCGATAGCGTGGGCTAATTTCCTCAATCAGTCTCATTGCTGCTAACGAGTCCGCCTCAAACTTGGCCGCATCCTTTGGCGTTGTATCGGTTAGTGTGTGCCAATCTAAATCGAGTTTAGTGGCCGCCATGTATTCAACGGTAGAAAAACCTTGGTTGAACTTGCTGGCCGCTTGGATTTTCTGTACTAGCTCCTGCGGGATCACTTCGCCGGTTTTGTAGTGCTTGGCAAATTGGGCTAACACTTCTGGCTGAGTCATCCAGTTTTCATTCACTTGCGATGGGAACTCAACGTAATCGCGAGGTACGGCGGTGCCGCCCTGTGAGCGATATTCGACGTTCGATAACATGCCGTGTAGTGCGTGGCCAAATTCGTGGAATAGTGTGCTGGCTTCATCGAAAGTCAGCAACGCTGGCTCATTACCCGCTGGTCGAGGGTAGTTTAATACGTTGACAATAATAGGTTTAGAATCAACGCCATTCATATTGTATTGCTTGCGGAAGGAGTTCATCCAAGCGCCGCCACGTTTGCTGTCACGGGTGAAATAGTCACCCATAAAGATGGCCATCAGTTTGCCGTCTTTATCGTAAACTTCCCAAGTACGAACTTCTGCATTGTATTTGGGTAAGTCGGTACGTTCTTTAAAGGTCAAACCGTACAAACGGTTAGCCGTGTAGAACACGCCTTTTAATGTACTGTCGAGGGAGAAATACGGGCGAGTTTGTTGCTCGTTAAAGCTGTACTTAGCGACACGAATTTTGTCGGCGTAGTAATCCCAGTCCCACGCTTGCAGCTTAAAATTGCCACCTTGAGCGTCAATCATGGCTTGCATATCAGCCACTTCGTTTTTGGCTTGGGCCAATGCCGCTGGCCATACTTTATTGAGTAAACCGTAGACGTTTTCTGGTGTTTTAGCTGTGCGTTCTTCTAACACGAAATCCGCATGGGTTTTATAGCCCATCAGTTGAGCACGTTCAGCACGCAGGGCAGCAATCTTAGCGAGGATAATCTTGTTATCGTTGGCGTTATTGTTGTTACCGCGCTCGATATAGCCTTTGTAGAGTTTTTCACGTAACTTGCGATTATCGGCATAGGTCAAAAAAGGCGTAATAGAAGGGCGAGACGTGGTAAATACCCACTTGCCTTCATGGCCACGTTTTTTGGCGGTTTCAAAGGCAGTGGCAATCACATCTGCGGGTAAACCCGCGAGATCGGCTTTACTATCAACCACTAATTCGAAGGCATTGGTTTCGGCTAATAGATTGTCACCGAAGGTTAAATTGAGTTTGCCAATTTCTTCGTTCAGCGCGCGCAGTTTGGTTTTATCTGGCTCGCTTAAGTTCGCGCCGCCACGGGTGAAAGATTTATAGGTATCTTCCAGCAATTTGGCTTGGGCTGTGCTGAGCTTCAGGTTGTCTTTTGCGTCGTGGACGGCTTTAACTTTTTGAAACAGTTTGTCATTAAGCAAAATATCGTCTTCGGCGGACGATAACATAGGCGACACTTCTTTCGAGAGTGCTTGCAATGCTTCATTCGTATCCGCGCCCGTCAGGTTAAAGAAGACGTTAGAAACGCGCGTCACTAGATCGCCAGAAAACTCCATGGCTTCAATCGTATTGGCGAAGGTGGGTTTGGCTTTATTATCAACAATTGCTTGAATTTGTTCGTGTTGTTGGGCGATTCCCGCTTTAAATGCGGGGAGGAAATGCTCAGGCTTGATTTTATCGAAGGCCGGAATTTCCATAAAAGTATCATAGGGTTTAAAGAATGGATTAGTCGCATTCTGGCTGATAATTTGCGCTGACACTGCATTTGGCGCCGCACTTGTTTGAACACTGGCATCGGGTTGTTGTGTGCTACAAGCGCCCAAAGTTAAGGCTAAAGCGATAGCACTTAGCGTGAGCTTAGCAGTGCGTGGCATGAGGGCTTGCGGTTTGAGGGTTAGTCCCTTCATTATTTGTTCCCCGTTAGGTCAATATTGTTATGGATGTTTGCATGATGATGGCCTTGGATTTCAGGAAAAAATTGAAGTCTACGTGCGGCTAAAACCATTAAATTAAGCTTAATATGACTGTTTAACATGTATCGGACTAGGGGTTCCATCGATTTTGTGTTTAGTTTGTAACAAATGTTTTGTTTCAGGCTTTTAAGCAAAAAATGATGGCAAACTGGGCGAGGATATTACCGCGTCTCAGGCACGTTTTCTTGGCTTAGTTGACCCTAAACCCATTGCAATTGGCGGCTCAACGAACAGTAAATTATTCCCCAATGTTTTAAGTTTTGGCACCGCCATGCTGGGCGTGAGATACACAGGCCATATTGAAAAAAAGTTCATCACCCATAAGCAATTAATGCTGAACATTAAAAATGTATACCGCAGCATTTATCGAGCTATCGGCGGTGAAATAGTGATCTCTACCATTACAAACTTCGTTTGAATTCTTTAATCACAATCAAAGTCGTGGGGTTTCACCCCCTGATGTTTAATTAAGAGTCGAGCAAGGAGGACTGCTCGTCCTATCCTCCTTGGATGCTCCATGACGCCCCCAACGGTGTTGAGAGCCCCTTGTGCTCATTGCCAAATTTGCTATTGCTTCCGAAGGATGCGTCCCTGCACCTGCGAAAGCTAGTCGGTCATCCATGACTGAACTCACGCACTCTTTATTAAATCAAGAGCTCTATTCGCCCTGCGGCAACTCCGAGGGGAGGTGTATTCCTTGGAGTTTAGAGTCGTTAGATAGCAATTCATCAGCAAAAAATAAGTGCGAAAAATGAGAAAGCTAAAACGATATCAAGTGATTACCCATCAAACTGTATAAAAAACCGCTTCCGCAAAAAAGCAAATTCCTATAGCATCATTTATACCAATTGACATGGATGTGGCAGCGGCCATATTTGAGATTTAGTAAGCAATTTATGCCCTGCAAACAGCGCTGCGCATAAATACTAAGACGTTAGGCAAAAAAGGATAGCATTCGTGAATATCTACAATGAAATAGAAAATAAAGTTCTGGATATAAATTGTATTTCAATGACGCTAATCCAATGTAACGCAGAGTGCTCAATGATTTTTACTGGAACTGGGTTTATTAAACAAAACAGTGAAGGTATATTAAACTTTAGGCTTTTATATGATGGACGGCAGGAGCAATCAATACAAGCCAGGCTAGCATTCCGTGACTCATTATCTGCCGGTTCAATTATTCCAGAAGAGCATTTCTTTGATCTTGAAGCTACAGATATTCACGGGAATAAATGGTATTCAGAGAAAATATATTTAAGTGTTGATATTAATGTAAGTCACAATACTGGTGTTATAAGTTCTTATTTAGACTCTCTTAGGCTTGAAAAGCCAGCAAAGGAAAAAGAAGATGCCAGTTTTTCGATAGCTTGTTTAGGCGATTACAGAATACCGTATTCTGTAATGAGACCATGTGGAAATGGTGGTAGCAGACTATGTGAAACTAATATCGAACTTGATGGTGTCAGTGTAAATGTGGTTAATGAAGATAAAGTATTGTATATCTCTGTTAGTTCCTGCGATGTTTCTCGCCAAAAATGTTTTGAAACCTCCATTATTCAGTCTTTAGGCATTCTTCTTGGGAAAAGGTTGCCTGTACTATATGTAGTGAGGGATAAAAATGGAAAAAAAGAAACTGAAATTAAGTCTGATATATATATCAGAGATGGAACGCTAGAAAGCCCAATACATATATATCATCCCGCAAGGAAATGTGACTTTGATAGTTTTTTACAGTCGTATTGTAAAAATACATTACAGGTGAAATAGATACCTTATATGGATTTTGGTATAAATTATTTAATGTTTCAAATAGTGTTCTTGAAGCAAGCACACTATCTTGCGGTGTTGCAATAGAAGGGATAATAAGAGCATATTATGAAGATAGATTCCCTGTTACATCTGCTGAATTAGAAGCTATTTCAGAAGCTAAATCATCATTAAAGAAGCTAGAAATTAATCAAGAAGTGAAGAATAAACTTCAAAACTCACTGGGTAATTTTAAAACTAAGTCTCCTAAGAGAGTTATGTTTGAAATTTGTGAAGAGATAGGACTAGCCGATACCTTAGTCAAAGATTGGTCTGATATGCGA
Source organism: Shewanella sp. SM23 (assembly GCF_025654295.1). NCBI lineage: Bacteria > Pseudomonadati > Pseudomonadota > Gammaproteobacteria > Alteromonadales > Shewanellaceae > Shewanella > Shewanella sp. SM23. The sequence goes on along the minus strand of NZ_JAKKRM010000015.1, from coordinate 105,050 downwards.
AACAAATCTGCTCATGCTTCGGATGTTGATCTTAACAAGTCTGAATTTGAAGTGGCGTTGTTAAGATATAAACGTTGTTTATATTTTTTCTATCGCATAATGTTTGACATCATAGAGTATCGAGGTAAATGTATTGATTACTCAGCAGATAATCTTCCAGATATTTCAGTATAAATTGCCTAGCAAGGTAATTAAATCTAACTAAAATAGTTGGTTAGGTTTCGCTTCGCTACACATTATAACCCACCATTTTAGTCCGCTTATTGCGGCGTTACCCATAGAAATTTTAATTCGAATTCACTAATTCGAGCTAAAGTCTAACTTGGAAATGTCCAAAAGCGTGCTGCGTAAGGCTTTTAAATCTACAGATTACGCTAATGCCAAAAAGGTGCGCCATGGTGATTTGCGAGACGACCGTCCGCCCCATGGACGGGGCGGTCGAGCATCCACGGACGGACTGGCTGCGAGTCGGAGAGTGAATGCCATGGCAAGCCTATATGAGTGGATACCAGCCAACGCAAGTGTCCCAACGATAGAAATAACTGGCCACCCAGTACAATTCACCTACATGTTTTGTCTTGAAGTGAGTTGCGTTTAGTATGATATTTCATGATTCAGTTGCAGCGTCACTAAAGTAAAAAAACAATGAAAATCAGCACAATAACTTTTCCTCGCAATAAAAGCCCTGCTTATACAGTGATGTATAGCAGGGCTTTTTTAAGCGAGAGTTTGCATTCACTGAGCGGAAGGACAAGCTTTACTCAGGGTTTATGACCTAGTTCGAATAGGTCATAAATCCTTTTATCTCATTCACTTCTTTATCTCACTCATCTCTTTACACTCATCTCTTTCACTAACATTGGCATCATGGGGATGCTAGTAGCCGATAGCTTCGCTACCTGAGTGGCGCGGATCAGACGCACCAAAAATTCCTTGTTCGGTCACCATGATTGATTGTGTACTGCCCATAGCGGATTGAACTTTTACCTTGTGTCCTTTGGCTTCGAGTAGGGAAATGGTATCGCGATTAAAGCTGGACTCGACTCGCAATTCATCGGGTTGCCATTGATGATGAACCCGCGCCGCATTACTGGCTTCGGCGATGTTTAATCCATGGTCGATCACATTCATGATGATCTGCAGTGTGGTGGTGATAATGCGCGAACCACCTGGACTGCCAGTGACGAGGAAGGGTTTGCCATCCTTCATTACTATTGTTGGGCTCATTGAACTGAGTGGGCGCTTATTGCCTTCGACCGCATTGGCATCACCGCCCACTAAACCGTAGCCGTTTGGCACGCCGGGTTTGGCAGAGAAATCATCCATCTCGTTATTGAGCAGAATCCCTGTTCCCTTCGCCACTAAACCTGAGCCGTAGCTGAAGTTTAAGGTGTAAGTATTTGAAACTGCATTACCCCATTTATCGACTACCGAGAAGTGAGTGGTTTGATCGCTCTCATAGGGCGCGAGCTTGCCGGGCTTGATTTCAGCACTCGGTGTTGCCTTATTCATCGCAATTTGGCTGGCGATTTTTTGGGCGTAGTCCTTACTGGTTAAGGCTCTGACGGGCACCTTATAAAAGTCGGGATCGCCTAAGTATTCGCTGCGATCGCTATAGGCGTACTTCATGGTTTCTGCCATCAGATGAATCGTCTGGGCGGTATTGTGGCCGAGTTTGTCTATTGGGAATTGCTGCAATACGTTGAGCATTTCGATGATGTGCACGCCGCCCGATGATGGCGGTGGCATAGACACAACCTCATAGCCACGGTATTCGCCGCGCACGGGTTCACGTTCCACAACCTTATAATTTTTAAGGTCGTCTAAGGTCATAATGCCGCCAGCGTCTTTCACCGCATTGATGAGCTTAGTGGCGGTTTCACCTTCGTAGAATCCTTTGGTGCCTTTTTCAGCGATAAGACTTAACGAATGGGCAAGTTCAGGTTGTTTAAGAATATCATCCACTTGATAGTCACTGCCGTCAGCTTTGTAGAAGATAGCGGCCGTGGTTGGCCATTGGGCCATGCGGCGTTTGAGGCCTGCAAGGGATTGGGCAAGATCTGGGGTGATGTTAATGCCTTCCTGCGCCATTTTAATCGCGGGTGCCGTAACTTGGGCGAGAGTCATAGTGCCATATTTTTCAAGGGCTAAGCTCATGCCCATCACAGTACCTGGCACACCCACGGCAAGACCGTGTTCGCGGCTTAGTTTTTCAACTGCATCACCATTTTCGTCGAGGAAAATGTTTTTCTTGGCTTTAGAAGGAGCCATTTCACGGTAATCGATAGCGATGGTTTTGTTTTCTTTGGCAATATGCACCAGCATAAAACCGCCGCCACCGATATTGCCAGCACGGGGTAAGGTGACTGCCAAACTGAAGGCGACAGCCACGGCGGCGTCAACCGCATTACCGCCTTGCTTTAGGATCTCAACGCCGGTGCGACTGGCGAGAGTTTCTTGGCTTGCGACCATGCCATGCTTAGCCCACACAGGTTGTGCGGTGGCCATCTGGCTGAAAATTGGCGATTCATCGGCAAGCAGACTGGGAGATGATAGTAAGGGAAGCGCCATCGCAATGGCGAGAATAAGAGGTCTAAAAGGTCTTGTTGGACGCATACTCAATCCTGAATTTATTTTAATTATGGCTATGCAATGTGCCGAGAATTAGGCTTAATTGCAACCTCGTATACTTGTTCACACCAGTAAAGGACGATAATTTACCCAATGAGACAGCTTATCTTGGCTTTTGCGAGCTCAATGTCGGATATTTCGGCCAGTGCGTGGAATGCTGCCATGGGTGAGGCGAATCCCTTTTGCCGCCATGAGTTTCTGTTGGCACTTGAGCAAAGCCGTTCCGCCTGCACTGCAACCGGTTGGACGCCTCGACATTTATGCGTGTTCGATGCGGGTGACACATTAAATGATGTCGCCAGCAAGGATAAAAGCTTGTCGCCTTTGGCTGAAGGAGGGGTTATCAGTGTGCAAACTGCTAAGCACTTCAATCAGTTTCCACTTATTGCCGTCATGCCCTTGTACCAAAAATCCCACTCCTACGGTGAGTATGTGTTCGATTGGGCGTGGGCCGAAGCCTATGAGCGCCATGGGCTCGATTACTATCCCAAATGGGTGAATGCGATCCCTTTTACCCCAGTGCAAGGTCAACGGATGGGCATTCATCCCGCATTAGATCGCGCCGAACAACTGCGCGTGGCGGCATTACTGCTGATGACATTGAATCGCCGACTAATATCAGCGCAGGATAATCTCGTACTTGAGGAAGCTATTCTTAATGAGCCAGAGCAGGGCTATACCCCAATTTCCTCATGGCACAGCCTGTTTGTTACCCCAACACAAACGCCGTTATTTGAAAGTTTGCCAAATTCGCTGTTAAAACGCTTAGGTACTCAGTTCCACTGGCATAATCGCAGTTATCGGGATTTTAATGATTTTCTGGCGGGCTTTAGTTCCCGTAAGCGTAAAAATATCTTGAAGGAGCGGGCGCAGTTACAGCCTTTTAATCTTAAGTTTCAGTTTGTCGAAGGGGAGCAGATCACCGCTTCGCAATGGCAGACTTTTATCCAATGTTATCAATTAACTTACCTTAAACGCTCCGGTCATCGCGGCTATTTAACGCCAACCTTTTTTCAGCAGTTGGGGGCACAACTCGCTGCGCAAGTCCTACTCTTGGTGGTTGAAGATGCAAAGGGCGAGATGGTCGCTGGCGCCTTGTATCTCAAAGGTGAGAATACCCGAGGGCAGAAATGCTTATATGGTCGTTATTGGGGGACGACGGTTGAGCTTGACGGTTTACATTTTGAGGCCTGTTATTATCAAGGTATTCAATATTGTATTGAACATGAGTTTCAAGTGTTTGATGCGGGCGCACAGGGGGAACATAAGGTGCTGCGTGGCTTTGAACCCGTAGTAATGTATTCCTACCATAACATCGCCCATTTGGGATTTAAGGCGGCGATTGCCGACTTTGTTGAGCAAGAAACACTGCAAATGCAGCAATATATGGTGCAGATGCAGGATGTGTTGCCCTACAAAAATGCGCCTTCATAAAGACCGAGTTAACGGGACTTTATTGGGCTCATTTTAGGTAGAACGGGTTACATTTAAGCGGTTAGTTCAAACCGTTAGCTCATGGCTAACCAAACACCTACGCCTATCATTAGGCTGCCCGCAATGCGGTTTAACCAGCGAATATTATCACCACGGCTCAAGAAGATGCGCAGGCTTTTGCCACCACTGGCGTAGGCGAGCATAGAGGTAAATTCGGTCACCATGATAATGCTCAGTAAGGCGAGGAGCTGCGGCGCGACGTCGCGCTCGGCATTGATAAAAGGGGGCAATAGCGACACCATAAATGCCCAACCTTTAGGATTGGCAATGGCGGTAATAAAGCCTTGAGAGATCAAGGTGAAATTGCTGGCTCTGGGGTTAGTGTCATCATCACTTAATATGGCCATCTTGCCGCGCGCGCGCCACATCTGTACGCCGATATAGCCTAAATAAATCCCGCCGATCCATTTAAAAATTTGAAATACTTCGGGATAGTTGAGCATGATACTGGCCACGCCCATCACGGCGGCTGTCGCTACTAACGCTACGCCTACCAGTTCACCCAACATCATCCACAGGGTGCGGCGCACACCTATGCTCATACCCAGGGTCATGGCGAGTGTCATGCACATGCCCGGAGTGATAGAAACAAAGAAAAAAGTCGGGATAAACACAGCGAGTAAGGCAAAATCAGGCATGGTTTGGTCATTCTTGGGTGAAGATGAGAAGGTCGATAGTGTAATGAAAACGGCGGATTTAGCCAATCTGCTTATTTTGAACTTGCTCTCTTTAAATGTAATCGGTTGTGTTGGCTGGCGATATTTCACGCAAAAAGCATATTGTAGTTATTATTAACAATATGCTCACTAACCCCATTGTGATTAATTCTGCAGTTGTTCGGTTAACAGCGATTAACTTCATAGTTAACAAGATAAGACATTGACTGTAGGTTCTACATCAGTATCGATCAAGTAGACACTATCGGCGCCCACTATATAATAACTGTATAGGTCTTGGTAAATATGTTCGCCTAATTCACCATAATAAGGACGGCGTGCATTTTTTACCGACTTCCATATTGGCCAAGGTAAAGAAAAATAATCGGCATTGGATTGATTCGTGATATTTAAATCTGAATCAATAGGGAATGGCGTATTGCATTTATCATCATGTTGAATATCACTTATGTTATCTAAGAAGGTTTGATAACTTGACTCATCAATTACTTGTATTCCTGATATCGTAGGGAAATATAATTCCATCGTGAATGCATCGTTATCAAGTTCCTGCCACAGTATGGTTAAAGATAAATGGTCTAATCTGCAACTCAGGTTCGGGTGTGGTTTTAGGTTTCTGTTCAAGGGAAACCAAGGTTGATAAGCCGCTTTAATCATAGCGAATCCTCGTTATATTATTGTATTAAGAACATATCTTAGTCGTTTGGTTGTTACTTTTTTGCATTATTTTTGCTGAAAGTACCATAACCTAAAAATAACTGAGAAGCATGTTGAGATTATCCAATATTTTTTGAAACTCATATCAACCAAATGCGCCTTATCAATCATAATTTGATTGATATGCTAACCCACATTCTCAAATCAATGGTTAATGACTGTTCTAGGACAGTTCAAAAATGGGTTCAGCACATTATGAAATCGCCTTATTTCTCCTCTTTTAAAAAGACTCTCTTGGTGACTGTCGCTTTGGCCGCCAGTATTAATTACGTTATGGCTGACGACAGTGCCTCTGCGTTTAGTCTCGAAAGTAATTTAGCTGATAATTCAAGGTTCCCTCCTGAGTATTATTGGAATCAATTTGGTTGTTCGGGCGAAAATATTGCGCCGCGTTTAACTTGGCAAAATGTACCTGCCGGTACCAAGAGCTTTGCTGTCACTTTATATGATAAAGATGCGCCTACTGGCAGTGGTTTTTGGCACCGTGTTGTGTATGACATTCCGGCACAGGTGTCGACTCTCGCAGGTGGTGTGAATGGCGGAGCACTACCCAGTGGTGCCATTGAAGCTAATACCGATTTAGCTAAACCTGGATTCTTTGGACCTTGTCCACCAGAGGGACGTGAACACAGCTATGTATGGACAGTGCATGCTTTGGATGTGGCGCAGTTGCCGATAGACAAGGGATCAACGCCCGCTTTGGTGGGATTCTATCTTTGGCAGCATAGATTAGGCGAAGCAAGTTTAACGCTTTTAGCTGGCCCACGTTAGGAGGAATGAAGATGACCATATTATCTACGCGCATTACATACCCAATGTTATCAAAGGTTTTTACACTACTGGCAACCAGTTTGTTGTGTTCTCACTCATGGGCGACACAGACTGAGCCGCTGGCAAAAATGGAAGTCTTTGCCGAACTTGATGGGGCTGTGGGCGGTATTACTTTCACATCAGATGAACGATTGATTTTCAGTTATCACCCTTTCTATCAACCTAATATTAAGGTGGCTGAACTTTTAGCGGATGGTAGTACTAAGCCATTTCCTAATTCGGATTGGCAGCAATGCCATGATCCGCAGGGCAAAGCGAAAGAACCTGACACTTGCCTTAATTGGGTTTTAGGGCTGCGAACCGACGATCAAGACAGAGTTAGGCTATTAGACTCTGGCCAGCAGGCGCCACGTATTGAGCCTAAATTAGTGGCGTGGGATACCAAGAAAAACCAATTAGATCGCATTATTCATTTGCCCGCGCCAGTCTCTCTTCCTGAGTCACAACATAATGACTTTGTTATCTCATCTCGATATCAAGCGATTGTGATTGCCGATGAGGGGATTGGCACGGGTCCCATTGGTGAAAAGGCTGCGTTGGTGGTTGTGGACTTAAATACAGGGAAAAGTCGGCGCCTATTACAGGGTGATAACAGTGTGATGCCAGACTTACAGCGGCCACTGATTATCGATAAAGACTCAAAAGATAGAAAGCAGATTGAAGTCTATGTGGGTGCCGATGGCATTGCTTTAGATAAAACCCAAACATGGCTCTACTTTGCCCCGATGAATAAAGACAAAGTTTACCGTGTGCGGATGACAGATCTCATCAATCCTTCGTTAACGCCTGCGGCACTCTCTGCCAAAGTGGAGGCTTATGCCGATAAGCCCGACAACGGTGGCTTAAGTATTGATGAAGCGAATAATTTGTATCTAACGGAAGTGGGAGAGCGGGCCATTGGCGTGATCCCTGCTGATTCTCGCCAGTATCGCACTTATGTCCATGATGAACGTATGGTTTGGCCCGACGGTGTGAGTTATGGCAAGCAAGGTTATTTGTACTCTGGGGCTGCGCAATTACCGTTATCGGCGCCATTAAACAATGGCAAAGCTGAAAACAGTCCACCTTATTATATTTTCCGTTTTAAGCCGTTAGCGGCGGGCGTTCGTGGTAATTAACCTTAACCATTAATCTTATAACCTTACGTCAAGTGCTTATCTGAACTGAATTTATTCACACGATTTTTGCGGATTAAAACGGTTTGGATTTGCACTTGGTTATACCGAGTCACTGAGTCACGACATCCAGAGGATGACAATATGAACATTATCGGATTGGATCACTTTACCATCAGAACCCCCAAACTGGTTGAAACGCTGTTGTTTTATCAAGTCATTCTTGGATTGAAATTAGGTTGGCGGCCACAGTTTGGTTTTCCTGGACATTGGCTCTATGCCTCAAATAAGCCCATTTTGCATTTAGTGGAAGCGGGCGATCAGGCGCTAGATGCCTACTTAGGGGAAAGCAGAAATATTTATGGCTCGGGACGTGTTGACCATTTGTCGTTTCGTGGCACGGATTTACACCAGATGCAGCAGCATTTATGCCAGCAGAGGATGATTTTTCAGGAACGAATTGTGCCTGAGATTGGTGAGCATCAGTTGTTCCTTGAAGATCCGAATGGCATCAAAGTAGAGATGATATTCCCCTATGCAAAGGATAACGCAATCGTAGGGATTGTGATGGATAGGCTCACTATTTTAGACACCAAGGAGCCTGAACATGGCGGAGATTAATGTCTTTAGAAGGCAATTATTGCAAACGTTGGGATTGGGCAGTTTGGCATCATTGGCATTATTTCCTCGAGGTGCGATGGGTATGAATTCATTGAATAAGAGTACAAATATGGAGAGCTCACAGGGTAAGCCGATGATTCGCATGGGAGTGACGGACTTAAGTTTTCATCGCGTCACCGCCGCTGTGGTGGCCCATGTGATAGGGATTATGGGCAAAGAGGTGCAACGAAGCTATGCATTGCACGAGGCTAATTTTGAGCAGCTAGGTGAAGGTAAAGTGGATATGCTGTGTTCAGCATGGCTGCCCCATAGCCATGGGATTTATCGACAAGGTGTCGAAGAGCGAGTTGCTACGCGGCAACTCGGACTACATTATGAGCCCTATGCGCTCTGGGGCGTACCCGATTATGTGCCTGCAGAGCAAGTGTCGAGCATTGAGGATTTACTCAAGCCTGACGTGCAGCAACATATGCGGCCTATCATTCAAGGGATTGGTGAGGGGGCGGGGATCACGCGATTTTCTAAAAATATCATGACGCAATATGGATTAACGGCGGCAGGTTATCAATTTAGAACAGGCACTCAAGCCGACTGTGTCGCGGCTTTTGAGTCTGCCGTAGCGGTAAACGAGTGGGTGATCGTTCCTTTGTGGCATCCACAATTTTTACACCATCAATACGGTATTCGCGATCTTCAGGACCCTAAAGGTTTACTCGGGGGAAAAGATAAAGCGGTATTGCTCGCCCGTGAACGCGAGTTAGCGGTTAATTTCTCGCCCGTACAAATTCAGGTACTTGATAATATAGTATTATCGAATCAAATGGTTGCAGAACTCGATTATGCGGTTAATCGATAAGCAATGACGGAAGATGAGGCCGCTGCGAACTGGCTGACAGTCAATCCTCAGCATTTGACGACCTGGTTAGCCCCGCTGCTTAATCCTGCGAATGCCTCATCTCAGGAGGTGACATTATGATGATCACACCTGAATCGCGGCTAGTAGCGGCAGGGCTTGAACTACCTGAGGTTGCTGCGGCTCTTGGAAATTATGAACCCTATTCAATTGTTGGCAGTCAGTTAATGACCTCGGGTCAGTTTCCCTATTTAGAGGGCGAGCTTCAGTATCAAGGACAATTGGGCGCCGATCATACTGTGAGCGAAGGCTACGCTGCCTGTCGTCTTGCGACCCTAAATGCCATTGCCCAATTGAAACAGGCTTGCGGTGAGCTTTCGCGGATAAAACAAATTTACCGCTTGGAAGGGGTGCTGAATGTGCATCAATCTTGCTTTGAACATCCTAAAGCACTCGAGGGGGCTTCGGATTTATTGCTTGAAATCTTCGGTGAAGCAGGGCGTCACAGCCGGATGATTTGGACAAATCCTGTCATGCCGCTGAACAGTTTGTGTCTAGTGTATTTATTTGCAGAACTCTATTGTGATGACGAACAAAGGCAATGACCTTTGTCTCGATTGAGATTGAATGCTTGAATGTGACTCACATTGGCTGTTAGCTAAATGTTCTGTCAGCAAGACGGGTAGTTCATTCAAGAGCATATGAGGCAGTTCTTGAACTTTCATCAATCGATTGTTAGGGTTAGGTCATCATTGACGGAATGTTGACAATACGATGACTGAGAAACAAAAAATGTTGGCGGGCCAGCCCTATAAGGCTTGGGATAATGAGTTATTGGCTGAGCGGATGCGGGCGAAATCCATTTGTCATCAGTTTAATCTGGCCGAACCGACTTTACTTGATGCCCGAATGGAGCATCTTCGTGGCCTGCTTGATATTCAACACTGTGCCCATATTGAGCCTAATTTCTTTTGCGATTACGGCTATAACATCCATATTGGTAAACAATTTTACGCCAATCATAATCTAACCATATTAGATGTTTGCTCCGTCTCGATTGGCGATAATGTGATGTTTGGTCCCCATGTGATGATTTCTACCGCAACGCATCCTATTAATCCTATCGCGCGGCAAACGACGGAATACGGCGCGCCAATTCAAATCGGCAATAATGTTTGGCTAGGCGGAAACGTCTCTGTACTGCCCGGTGTGACCATTGGTGATAATTGTGTCATTGGTGCTGGTAGTGTCGTGAATAAGAGCATTCCGGCGAACTGTGTGGCGGCGGGGAACCCTTGTAAGGTTATCAAACCTATCGATGTGGACTAGCGCAGGAAAGTTAAAGCCGAGTGATTGGTGTCAAAGCTGATAGTGATTTAGATGACGATATAGATATTCGTAGAAAGAAAAACGGTACGCAGTGCGTACCGTTTTTTATTAGTTGGATGACAATTTACAGTACGCCGCGGCGCATTTGGTCCCGTTCAATTGATTCAAACAGGGCCGTAAAGTTGCCTTCACCAAAACCTAAGTTATTCTTACGTTGGATGATTTCGATGAAAATCGGTCCAAACAGGTTTTTAGTAAATATTTGCAATAAATAGCCTGTATCATCACCATCCACCAGAATTTGGTGATGTTTGATGCGCTCACGATTCTCAGTCACTTGAGGCAACTTGTCGAAAATGGTGTCGTAGTATTCAGGGATGATGTCTAAGCATTGGATTGAGCTGCCTTCCATCGCATCCAGAGATTTTACGATATCGCGGCTTCTAAAGGCTAAATGTTGCACACCTGGGCCATTGTATTCCTTCAGATATTCATCAATTTGGTTTTTATCGCTGCCTTTACCTTCGTTAATCGGGATACAGAAGCTGCCATCGGGCGAACGTAGGGCGTAGGACACTAGCGCGGTTTGTACGCCGCTGATGTCAAAGTAGCGCACTTCAGTAAAACCAAAAATGTTTTTATAGAAGTTAGCCCAATGTTCCATTGTGCCTTTGTAGACGTTGTTGGTTAAGTGATCGACCTCGATAAAGCCTTTCTCTTGGGTGATAATTTGCTCGTCTAAATCTTCAAAATCAGCGGCATAGATATTGTTATCTGCGCCAAAGGTGTCGATGAAATAAATTAAGCTGTCACCAATGCCGTAAATCGCAGGATAAGGCAGATCTTTGTTGGCATCATCGGCGGGTTTTGCACCACGTTCAACGGCAATGCGATAGGCAAAGCCGGCATCTTCTACACGCCAGCCCATAGAACAAATGGCTGGGCCGTGGGATTTAGCAAACTTAGCTGAGAAACCTTCGCGTTCAGTGTTGAGCAGAAAATTAATGTCATTCTGTTTGTAGTACAGGATGTCTTTGTTCTTGGCTTTTTTCAGCAGAGAAAAACCAAAGTCGATAAAGACTTTGTGCATAAAATCAGTATCAGGGCTGGCGAATTCAGTGAATTCGATGCCTAATAAGCCCAGTGGATTTAGTTCGCTTGCCATGTTGTTTTCCTCGTTATTTTAGTGCAACACGCCGTCACTCTAATGACTCCCGCATGGGAGTGCTGGTGGCTTGGGGCTAGTCTTCTAGCCAAGAGCGGTTGTAGTCTTTGCTCATGCAATTTTGTACATGTTCGGTTAATTTCAGTGGGGCGAACGTGTCCACCATCACTGCATATTCATAGGTTTCTTTTTTGCCAATCGAGGCTTCAGTGCGGCCCGGTTGTGGTCCGTGGGCCACGCCTTTTTGATGTAAGGTCATGTAACCCGCTTCAATGCCCGTGCGGCTCATAAAGTCGCCATCGACGTAATACAAGACTTCGTCGCTATCTATGTTGTTGTGGTAATAAGGCGCCGGAATCGATTTAGGGTGGAAATCGTAGGGGCGCGGTACGAAGTTACAAATCACAAAGTTATGGGCGGTAAAGACTAAGTGATCAGAAGGAGGTAGATGGATTTTGCCTACCTTTGGTGCGTATTCTGTGATGTTGAATGCCCAAGGATAAACGCAGCCATCCCAACCCACTAAATCAAAGGGATGCCATTCGAGCGTGGTGAGTTGGTACTTATCGCCAAACTTACACACTAAGGGGAAGGAGCCGCGCTCAACCACAGCATCTTGCAATGTAGGTACGCGTAAATCGCGCTCGCAGTAAGGTGCCGATTCTAATAGCTGACCATACTCGTTACGGAAATGCTTAGGCACTTCCACCATAGAGAATGACTCGATAACGAAAAGTCGCACATTGCTGTAATCGTTGAATTTTAGTTGATAAGTGGTACCGCGTGGGATCACGAGATAGTCCCACTTTTGGATCTTAATCGTGCCGTACTCGCTGTAGAGTGTGCCTTCGCCTTCGTGGACAAAAACCACTTCATCGGCATAGGCGTTACGGTAAAACTCGTCGGTATCGGCGGTGACTTTGGCGGTATAAAGTGCTAAGTCATTGTTATAAAAAATCTTGTTACGGGCGCTGAAAAAATTACCTTCACGGTCGGCGTCGCGGGAATCGAGTTTATAGTTTTGGACCAGCGAGTCTTCCCAATTGGCACCATGGCCTAGGCTATAGGGCGCCACTTCTAATGCTTTGGTTGGCATGTTGTGGTGATATTTATTGGAATAAATATTGGAAAAACCATGGGTTGAGAACAACTCTTCACGGTAAAGCTCGCCGTTTTCCTTTTCAAATGCGATATGGCGCTTATGGGGAATCTGGCCTTGTTTCACATAAAATGGCATGGAGGATCCTTGGTTTTTACAGCGGCGTGAGATTAGCTCTACTTCGCTTGTCGTTATGGTTATGTGATCTTGTTATCAATTTAGTTGCTTGGATGAACAAAAAAAAGAATAATAAATCCGTTATCTCAAGCTAAAAATTAGATGGTATTCTAATCTTTACGAATCGTAGTGTTTCCGTGACATGTTCATTAGAGACAAGGAGTGACCATGCGCATCGATATTGATGCTTTTAATGTGCTGCAAGTGCTGGTGGAAGAGGGCAGTTTTGCCAAGGCGGCGGAGCGATTACACAAGGCGCAATCGGCGGTGAGTTATCAAGTTAAAAAGTTAGAAGAGCACTTAGGTGTGCAACTTTTTAGTCGTGAGCAATATCGTGCGGAACTGACGCAAGAGGGGCGGGTGATTTTGGCCGAGGGGCAAAGGTTACTGCAACACCTTGCAAACATTGAACATCTTGCCAGTCGTTTCAGTGAAGGCTGGGAGCCAAAGTTAGAGCTAGTGATAGATGGAGCCTTGCCGATGGAGCCAATTATGACGGCTTTAAAGCGTATGGCTGAGCATCAAATCCCCACTAAAATTCAGCTCAATATGGAATTTTTAAGCGGTGTACAACACAGATTTGAGCGGGATAATGCCGACTTGATGTTAGTGAAAGATTATCGCACAGGCCCCTACTATCATCCGCAACCTTTGCCTGCAATTACTAGCGTGCTGGTGGCCAGTGCTTCACATCCTTTATCTTTTATTCGCGAAATTAGTTTGTCCGAACTGCAGCAACACGTGGAATTGACTATCGAAGACTCTTCACCCAATAAAAGTTATCGCGATGAAATGCAATTTGGCGGTGATAAAGTGTTTTATCTTTCTGGTTTTATCATGAAAAAGAACGCTTTGTTAAAAGGTTTAGGTTTTGGTTGGTTGCCAGACTTTTTAGTCCAAGAAGAGTTAGCTAAGGGCGAATTAGTTGAAATCGACTTCGTCGGTGGCAGTCGTTTTACGTTTATTCCACAGCTCGTCTCGACCTTAGAGCGTCCGTTAGGCCGTGCGGGACAACTTTTTACCGAGTTGATATTAGAGGAGTTTGCTAAGGCTGAGCAGTTTAATGGCGTGGGTTTGGGTTGATAAGTTTTCACTTGTCATCTTTTGATACAAGTTACCGCATAAAACAATCGCATTTTGACATTTTATGTCATAGATTAATGCCTAGGTCAGATTAAGGCTTAGATTGAGAGTTAAAATAAGGCCTAAATTCAGACTGAGCTTAGATCTAGATTAAGGTCGAGATGAAGAGTGAAATTGAGCCGCGATAGGTAAAGAGCCGTCCATCGGGGTCAATCTAAAGGATAGTAACAAGGAACTGACAGTTAAGGGGAACAGTATGTCTAGACGTTGTCATGAAGTGGATTATGAAATTATCGGCCACAGTATGCAGTTGGTTGAAGTGGAACTCGATCCTAACGAAACCGTGGTCGCTGAAGCGGGCGCGATGAATTATCTAGAGCAAGATATTAGCTTTGAGGCCAAAATGGGCGATGGCTCTGAGCCTGAGTCAGGCTTTTTTGGCAAGTTGGTGGGCGCGGGTAAACGGGCATTGACGGGCGAGAGCATTTTTATGACTCACTTTACCAACCAAGGCAATCAAAAACGTAAAGTCGCCTTTGCCGCCCCTTATCCTGGCACTATCCTAGCGATCGACTTGGCCGAACATGGTGGTGAGCTTATCTGTCAGAAAGACAGTTTTTTGGCTGCGGCTTTAGGTACACGCGTGACGATGAAATTTAATCGCCGCTTAGGTACGGGATTTTTCGGTGGCGAAGGATTTATTCTGCAAAGTCTACAGGGCGATGGTATGGCGTTTATCCATGCGGGCGGCACCTTAGTGAAAAAAGAACTAAAAGGTGAAACCTTAAGAGTTGACACCGGTTGTCTTGTTGCATTTACCTCAGGGATTGATTACGACATAGAGCGCGCAGGCTCATTAAAGTCTATGGTCTTTGGCGGGGAAGGTTTGTTTTTAGCCACACTCAAAGGCCACGGGACGGTTTGGCTACAAAGCTTGCCATTCTCACGTATGGCAGACCGCATTATCGCCCATGCCCCATCAGCGGGTGGCAGTGATCGCGGTGAAGGCTCTGTACTCGGAGGTCTTGGTCGCATGCTCGATGGGCGCTAACACAACATTTTTAATGGGGCGCCTTTATGTAAAAGTAAAAAAAGTGACATATCGAGATTGATGATATGTCACTTCAAATGGGAGATTTTAAATTAGCTTAAGTAACGTTGGTTAGAACTTATAGTTAACGCCTACAGTGATACGTTGTCCCAGAATGTCATAGTAAGCACCTTGGTTATATACACTCGGTTGACGAGGTGGGGTTTCATCAAACATGTTGAGTATGCCCGCACGAACTTGTAATGCATCAGTGATGTTATAGCGACTGGTTAAATCAAATGTAATATATGATGGAATATCATTATAGTTGTTTTGATTTGGTGACCAATCGTTACTTAAAACTGTATTACTACGATAGTTCGCAGTTAGTACTGCAGAGAAATCTCCGTAGGTGTAATCCGTCGTAAAACGATGACGCCAACGTGGCCGCTCTTGTTCGCCTGTTTCTTTTATTTCATCTTCAGCAAAACCTGTTGAATTAAATGAACGTTCTTCTAGATAAGTACTGAAGAGGCGGACCCCCCAGTCACCAAAGCTACTTTCAAACTTATAGTTAGCTTCAATATCTACACCAGAAGTAATGCTGGTCGCAGAGTTAACTGGTTTTTCATAGTAATTGGTGATCTCATGCGTATCAGGATCACGTTCAAGCAATGGACAGAATGGGTTGTCTAGAGTGCTTGATTGGTAGCAATACTTCACAACATCTGGGCCATCAAAACTGTTAATGACATTTTCCATGTCAAATTTCCAGTAATCAACAGTGAAACTTAGGTTTTCAATATAACTTGGGGTATAGACAAAACCGATAGTGATATCATTAGCAACTTCGTTTTTTAAGTCCTCATTGCCGACTATAAATCCTGGACGAGTCGAACCATACCACTCTTGAGATGGTTCGAAATCGGTAGGAATGCCTTGTGCCGCACAGTTTGCCAAGACATTATCTAGATATTCAGGATTTATTTGGTTGCGGTAGCTAGAAGCGCAATAATCCTTTATAGATCTGAATGTTTGTCCTGGTGGGCTATACAAGTCACCTATATTGGGAGCTCTAACAGATTTCGAACGGTTTAATCTAACTCTCAAATCGTCGAAGACAGCCCAGTTTAAGCCTACTTTCCAAGCAGTATCAGAACCAGATGTCGAGTAATCCATATAACGGAAAGCTGTTTCCAGTGTTAAATCTTGTACTAATGTAATGTCACTTAGTAATGGAATTGACAATTCTGCAGAAGTTTCCGTTACATCAAACTCACCTTTAAGTGGCTGAGATTGGTTGTTGAACAGTAAGCCCTCTCGCATAGCTGGATCTGGTAAAGTGTCTGCCTGTTCTTTTCTATACTCGAGAGAGAATGCACTCGATATAAAACCTGCTGGCAATTCAAATAGATCACCACTTACGGATGCTCCGAGAGCTGATTGAGTGATAGATGATCGTCGAATTGCGTCAGTACTTACCCAATCATAGGCGTTTTTATCGTAGATTCCGCGCCCAAATATATTGAGTGGAAGGCATCCATTATTTCGAGCACTTTCACTACGACAGACTACTTCCCCTTTATCATTTTTTATTGTATCAACAGCGTCATAGAAGCGTTGCTCGAACATTTCACCATACCATTCTGTATCAGCTTGAACATGTCCAACGGTAGCATAAGTGTCATAAGACCAATTTTCAGAAAGTGCTCCCTCAAAGCCAAGTGCTATACGGGCAGTCGTTCGTTCTTGGCTATATTTTCGATTACCAAAGTCCGATGCAAGGTATCCTAGAGAAATACCATCTCCTGGTTCTGCTTTGCCTGCATTAACAAGCCTAGCTTCTTCAGCAGCGATAAGTGCTGCTGCTTCAGGGGAGAGAAACCCATTATCATCATGCACTTTCAAACTTAGGAAAGCTGGGGAGCTTTCGCCATAGGCATCTGTTTTACTAAGCGTCGCCTCCATGGTCATTTTATGATCGTCATTAATGTCATAGCTCATGACAGAGAAAAAGTTAATGCGATCTAATGGCGTTTTGATGAAAGAGTTTTCTGCGAAGTTATAACCTTCTCCGCCGAGATAATCGACACGACCAGAAGTCAGCGGAGGTAAAGCTTGTCCTAATTGCATTGGTCTAACATTGCCATTTTCATCAAATGAATATCGAGTACCATTTGAAACAAATGTCCCTGTTTTACTATAGGAAGCTAATACTTGTTGACCATAACCCCATACAACAGACTGTGGGTCATCTGGACCTGTTGCATTTTGATTACGTACAACAATTGGAGCTTCACGTAGGAACTCTCTATCCATAAAGGATAATTGCCCCTGACGAGCCCAACTAAGGTTAGTAACAAAATTAGCTTTACCTACTTCTGAACCAAATGTTATTGAAGCATATTTTTCTTCACCACCATCTTCTGTTGGCTGTGTAGTCGAAACGTCAACCGAAATGCCATCAAAGCTTTTTTTCGTAATAATGTTCACAACACCCGCGATAGCATCTGAGCCATATACTGCTGATGCACCACCAGTTGTGATTTCAATTCGTTCAACCATAGCTGTTGGTATATTGTTAAGATCTACAGAACCTGAACCAGGTGCTCCTGCAACAAATCGACGACCATTAACAAGAACGAGTGTACGGTCAGAGCCTAGTCCTCTTAAGTCTGTATTATTTAATCCGCTAGCAAATACAGTATTATTGGTTGTTTCAGGTGATAGTCCTACTAGTGTGTTGGGCATCTTATGCAGCAAATCAGCAACGTTAACGACACCTGCGTCAATTAACCCATCACCTGATATAACTGTCACAGGTGTAGGCGTGAGTTCACCAATACGCTTAATTTTTGAGCCCGTAACTTCAATACGTTCAAATGTTTCAGTTGGTTCTTCAGTTTGGGCATGAACAAAAGTGGAAGCTGTTAGACTTGCTGCGGCAAATATACCGTAGCGAACCGCTTTTGCCGTTAGTGACAAAGAGTTCATACATTTCTCCTTTATATTTTTTATTGGTTAAATTTATGGTTGTAAATTGAAGCTGCACTTAACAACTCCAACCACATATTTATTTCCAAGTTGCGAGATTGTCAAACAGTAGGCGTTTTTAGGTTGGTTTTGGTGACAATAATTTAAGGTGAGATGAACAATTTTGTTAATTATTTTACACTAATCAAACATCTTGATTCGTTATTTGTAACATGTAATTGTTTTTTGATAGACTGTTTTTAGGTTGGAGGTATTTAATTTGTTGATTATAAAGGTTATTGTTTTTTTATGATTTTATTTGTTTTTTCGCGAGATATTAATTGTAACTGAGTGTTTCTTATTTGGTTATTTTGTTTGCTTTTTTTGTTTATTTTATAATTATCATATATCAATCGTTAGAAAGTATTATTTGCGGGCTTACCAGGTTAATTCATTATAAAGTATTATTAGCAATGAATGATTAATGTTGCTGTGGGTTTAATGAAAGTTTTTTTAAATTATTTTATATTTGCTATTTATTTTTAATATTTCTCTCTATGATTTTTGAAATAAAATACATCATCAAATAGCCCGTGCCTAAGGCTAAAATCACCGCGACGACATTCTCCGTATACAGGCGGTAAGCGTAGAAAGTAACGACCAGTACTGCGATACCAGCAAGGCGAATAAGTAGGCTTTGAGTAAAGTAGCCATGAGCTTTGATATAAGCTAGCTGGTAGCCATTGAGCATCATAAATATAAAAAACATGGAGAAATGCATTAATACTGGGGCCGCTTTAATGTATTGCTCGGGGAATAACCAAGCGACTAACGGCTTGCTCGCAAAGACCATAACGACAAAAAAAATACCGCTGATCCACAAAGAAACTTTCGTCAGCCATGACTTAATTTGTTGCACTTCGTCAAAGCGTTTTTCTCGTACGCACACTGCGACTTCGGGCAGCACAAACCGGTAGATGGGAAAGACAAAAAGCAGGGTGAGGTAAGTGATCATCGGCCGCACCACCACTTGGAAATCACCCAGTTCATCTATGCTGAAATAGGCAATAGTCAGCAGTACGGTGATGTAAATCATCAAGATACTGGCCCCCGCTTCCATGGACGCCGTCAGGCTTTTTTTCATAAAACTGCGTAAACCAGTATCAAAATGCACCGCACTTAAGGGCGGAGTGGCAATATCTTTGCGCCGTTTTAAGTACATATATAAGGCAACAATGAGCGATGACAGTGTCATGCTGTAAAAGAGTGATGCAATGGCGGTTTGTTTTAAGCCATAGAAACATAATAAAAAGCTAGTCACTTGCGCGAGCGGCTCTAACCAAGTGACTCTATTGGAGATGGCATATAGCCGGTACATGGCAATTTGATTGGTAAAATAGACCTTGAGCCCCATACTCAGAATAATCCCAACCAATTGAAAATATTCTACATTGAGCTGAAGTTTGTGTTTGATATAGGGTAAAACTAAGCCCCATGTCAGTAGTACCATAGCGATCAAGCTGTAGCGGAATATATTGGTGATATCCACATCTTGCTTGGTCTGGGAGTAGGTCACCACCATAGAGGAGCGAAATCCCGTCATTAGGATTAGCGACAGTGAGATAATGTCGATCACTGTGTGATAGAGCGCTAGATCGGCTTTGGCAACCCATTGTGCTAGCCAGAGTTTAAATAGAAACCCCACAGAAATACTGGCGAGTGATGCCCAGAACCCCGCAATAATTGCCTGCTTAACCCGTTGAAGTGAGGTGTTTTCCATTATCAAAAATCCAGCGTTAGTCTACGGTCATTATCGGGATGCTATGAATTCAATTAAGATTTTGCCTTAGCCGCATGAGTATTTTTAGGTGACACTTATCTTGTTCTGTTCGATATCTTTTCACCCTGCATGAGTCTAGCATTTAGCCAATTTACGACCAATAGCCAGATAGTAAAGATATGATAAATATCAATATGTTGCTTTATTGTAAGTTAGAACGTTATTGAATGAGGACTGGGGTGATAAATTGTCTTACAGACAACGTTTTTTGATAGATGAAAGCAGTATTAAGAAGTACAACTACGCCCAGATAAGCGCTGGGCGCAGTTGTAAATGTGTCAGTTATAAATGCCATTTTGCCATGGGAAGTTAATCGGTAATGATATTGACGATATCGAGGATTTTACGGCTGTTATTATCGAGTTTGATTAGTGCACCTTCGACTTGAATGCTAATGATGCCATCTCTGTCTAAGGGTACTACGATGCGGCCGCGATCATAAATATCATGCTCAAGCACATCACCACGGTGGAGTTTTTTCTGCCAACCGGGTGGCAGTGGCTGACCTTGGTCAATTTTTTTCTGTAATCCCGGCGGTAGGCTTTTATCCTTTTTGTGGTGCTCATGGTCATCTTTAGCAAAGGTTGAGATGGACATCGTTAAGCTGAGGACAAGTCCTGTGATTACCACTGAGGTCAATTTATTCATCTGTACTCCTAAGGGGCATTGAGTTGATGTTGTGTCCAATGCTGGATGTGGCCAACAATAGGCGATGCGAAATGAACTATAGCTGAACGTTCTAGCTCAAGAGTGCTTTCTAGCGGGTTAACATAAGTACGGCTTGCCATTGTTCGGCGGTCACAGGTTGGATACTGAGTCTTGACCCCTTAGAGACTAAATACATGTCCGCCAGTTGGGGTAAACTTTTTATCAAACTTAAGGGAATAATCTCGTTAAATTTTTCGACAAAGCGGATATCCACTCGCAGCCATCTTGGTTTGGTTGGATCTGACTTAGGGTCGAAATACTTCGATTCGGGATCGAAGGCTGTGCTGTCGGGATACGCATTGGTCACGACTTCTGCTATTCCGACAATTCCGGGCACTTTGCAGCTTGAATGGTAAAAAAATACCTTGTCGCCAATCTGCATCTCATCGCGCATAAAGTTACGCGCCTGATAGTTACGGATCCCATGCCAAGCTTCGGTTTGGTTAGGGCAAGCCTTAAGATCATCTATGCTGAATTCGTCGGGTTCCGATTTCATAAGCCAGTAGTTCATCTTGTTTCCTTTACTCATAGTTGCCGTTAAGCGCTTCAATACCGCTGAGTTTATCTGAATTTTGTCGAATACCCCAGTTCGTCACCCATATCAAACATTGTGAGTTTGATTAAGTTTCCGTTCAGATAACGTGGCTTAGCCTGTTGACAGCAATCTTATTTGGTATGCCTTATGCAAATTCTCGTTTCTAAGGCAAAGCGTCAAATTCGATCTCGGTTTGTGACTGGTGTCGTGCAAGTTGTGGCAGCAGAGGCAACCAAAACCTGTGAGGTGTGTTATGGGGACTTCAACAATGACATCCGATTGTGGCTTATACACTAAATATCTTAAGGATTTTACGGCGGGTGATGTGATCTTAAGTCATGAGCGAATGCTGGAATTTATTAATGACCTGACAACGCAAGGTTGGTTATTGGCTAATTTCACTTGGGACTATTGGTATAACAACAGTTACTTAGTCGATAAACCTGCCTATATTCGTGATGCGAGCATCGCACAATGTAAGTTGCTGCTAACCGCCATGACGCGACTCGAGGTTTTTAGCCCCGGCGTGTTAGAAAATATGCGTCGCCAAGGCGTGTTACTGGCCATTGTTGAGCGGTTACAAAGCTTAAATGTGCCTAAGTCGAGTGCTCATTTTGAGTTTATCAGCCGTTAGCACTGGGCTTTAATGGATTGTTATCTAATAGTTTGTCTTACTCTTTAGTCTAATAAAGTGCTTTTTTACTTGTGACATGATCCGTGGATTGGTTAGTTTGGACCTCGCTAACCATAATAATAAATGCACGGAGGCCTTAATGTCAGTTCCTACAAGCCAAGTTATAAGCCCGCTCAACGTTAGCGAGTTTAGAGGCGAGTCATCACCGAAACTCGTTGAGAAGACCATAGGTCAATATCTTGATGAGATTGCGGCAACGTATCCCGACCAATTAGCTGTCGTCGTACACCATCAACATATCCGCTGGAATTACCGCCAATATCTTGCCCAAATCGATGCGCTCGCCACAGGACTATTAAAACTCGGCATTAAGTCTGGTGATAGGGTAGGGATTTGGTCGCCTAACAATATCGAGTGGTGTTTAACTCAATATGCGACCGCTAAAATTGGCGCCATCATGGTGTGTATTAATCCTGCGTATCGTCCTGAAGAGTTGCAATACGCGCTGAGTAACGTGGGTTGCCGTGCGGTAATTTGTGCTGATAAGTTTAAATCCAGCAATTATCTTGAGATGCTATATGAATTGGCGCCTGAGCTAACCTCTTGCCCAGCGGGTAAATTACAAGCTAAAGCCGTACCTGAGCTTGAATTTGTGATCCGTATGGGCGCGGAGAAATCCGACGGTATGCTGAATTTTGATGACTTGATCGTTGATGTGACCGCCGCTGACAGGATAATGCTCAAGAGTATTGCTAAGGAATTAAGCCCGTACGATGCGATTAATATCCAGTTTACCTCTGGCACGACGGGCAGTCCGAAAGGTGCGACCTTATCACATCATAACATATTGAATAATAGCTATTTAGTCGCAGAGGCGATGAAGTTTACCTGCCACGATAAACTCTGTATTCCAGTGCCTTTATACCATTGTTTTGGCATGGTACTTGGCAGTTTAGTCTGCTTAGCCAAAGGCGCAGCTGCTGTGTTCCCCAGTGAATCCTTCGATCCATTGACGACATTACAAGTGATTGAGCAAGAGCGTTGCACCGCTTTGCATGGCGTACCGACCATGTTTATTGCCGAGTTGGAACACCCAGAATTTGCTCGTTTTGATTTGAGTTCCTTACGAACCGGTGTGATGGCGGGGGCAACTTGTCCTGAAGAAGTGATGCGACGTGTACAAAACCTCATGTATATGAAGGAAGTGCTGATTGGTTATGGGCAGACCGAATGCAGTCCGCTCAATCACATTACTGAAATCGACTCACCCGTAGAGAAACGCGTGCTCACTGTTGGCCGTGCTTTACCCCATACCGAAGTGAAAATTGTCGATGAATTTGGCGAAGTGCTGCCAATTAATCAACCCGGCGAAGTTTGTAGTCGCGGTTACTGCATTATGCAGTGTTATTGGAATGATCCTGAGAAAACGGCGGCAACCATAGACAGTCAAGGCTGGCTACATTCGGGCGATATTGGCCAAATGGATGAACAAGGTTATGTGCAAATTGTGGGGCGTATTAAAGATATGATTATTCGCGGCGGCGAGAATATTTATCCCCGTGAGATTGAAGAGAAACTTTACACCCATAAAGATGTGCTGGATGCGGCGGTCTTTGGCGTTCAAAGTGATAAATACGGCGAGGAAGTGTGTGCTTGGATTAAAGTCCGCTCAGGCTCCGCGATTACAGAGGCAGATATTCGTCATTTTCTCACCGAGAAATTCGCCTACTTTAAAGTGCCGCGTTATATCAAGTTTGTGGATCAGTATCCAATGACAGTGACGGGGAAGATTCAGAAATTCAAAATGCGTGAGCTGATGTATCAAGAGTTATATGAAGATATTAATGCTTAAGTCATTTGGCTTTGAGTTGATTAATACTATTGATATTTGACTTCCAAGCCGCGTAATGCGGCTTGAATTTTATTCAGTCTAGCTATTTCGGTTAGCAGATAAACGAACAAGCTAATTGGCTAACGAAAAAATCGGCGAGTCATACCATCAAGCAAAGCTGCACTTTGAGTTAGCTTTTGCTGCTAATGTCGTTATTCTAATTGTAACAAAACTTCACTTCCCCGCTGTGGCTTGATGGCTATACTAAAACCAGTCATAAAATCTAACCAATCATAAAATCTCGGCAGATAAAAACGAAAGCGTTGAGTTGTCTATGATGTAGTCGTAAATCCATGCAGGCAAAGGAGTACTAAATGGTTCGATGGCGTTCAATGCTCCTTGTGTATTGTCTTTCCTTTATGGGATTGAGCGTAGCTAAAGCGGATACCTTAATGCTTACTTCTTTACTTTGGCCGCCTTATTCAGGAGAGCAATTAATAGAGCAGGGCACCAGTATTGCCGTGGTACGGGCGGCGCTGAACGTTATGGGACACCAATTAGACGTGGATTTCTATCCGTGGAGCCGCGCTGTCAAACTTACGACTATGCCGAACTCTGACTACATAGGTTATTTTCCTGAATACTATGTAGAGACTGAAAAGTTTATCTTTTCAAAACCGATTGGCGAAAGTCCATTGGGGCTGGTGGAGCAAAAGTCCCATCCAGTAAGTTGGAATAATATTGATGATCTTAATCGCTATACCTTAGGTGTGGTGAAAGATTATGTGAATACTCAGGCCTTAGATCGCATGATCGTTTCCGGTGTTCAGCGGACTGAACCTGTGACTTCGGATGAGCATAATGTTAAAAAAGTTGCCGCAGGTCGGATTGATGCCGCGGTGATTGATGTCAACGTTCTGCACTATTTACTCAAGCAAAAGCCCTTACAGCCGCTGGCGACAAAGTTGCAAATCAATCGGCAAATTCTGGCGAATAAGCAGCTCTATATCGCGTTTCGTAATACAGAAGAGGGACGGCGTTGGCGAGATATTGTTGACCAAGGCTTAGCGCAGGTTGACGTAGAAACCATCATTGGAGAGCTACTTTATCGTGAAGATTAATGTAGGATTTTAGGATAGTTTATTCTTTGTTTTACTCGCTATTTTTCCGCTTATTTCCCCGTAAAGTCACTTCTTGTATGCAGTTTGTCATCATTTTGTCTTTGTTCACTATTAGTATCACTTTAACGGCATGAGTTGTTCTCTCATTTTATTGATTAAGGTGACATGAAGAAACTTCCTTTCGAGCTTCCATTTGAGTTAGATACGCTGCAGCAACTCATTGATACTCATCATCTTAAGTTGGATTATCAGATCCTTGCCGACATTCCATTCTGCCAAGAGCATTTCCCCCTTTACAGTGTTGAGTTAGGTGGTACAGATACGCCTTGTCCGACGGTACTCTTTGTGGGTGGCGTGCACGGGGTTGAACGTATTGGATCTCAAGTTATTTTGGCATTGTTGAACAGTTTGTTGCAGCGGCTTGTTTGGGATAAACACCTACAACAGATGTTAACGGGCCTGCGGTTAGCTTTTGTACCTGTAGTGAATCCTGTTGGGTTATTCATGGGAACGCGGGGCAATGGTAATCAAGTGGATTTGATGCGTAACGCTCCGATAGAATCCCGTGAAAAAGTGTCCTTTATGGTGGGAGGACAGCGTATATCGTCACGGCTGCCCTGGTATCGCGGTATTGGGGGAATGGAGCTGGAAACGGCGGGCTTAGTTGCCTATGTACAACAACTGTTGAGTCGCAGTACAAGTTTGATTTCGCTCGATGCCCACTCGGGATTTGGCTTGAGTGATCATATCTGGTTCCCCTACGCCCATACCAGTACTGCCTTCGAAAATGCCAATTATATTTTTCATCTAAAACAATTGTTTGAACAGAGTTATCCCCATCACGGCCATTATCGGCTCGCGCCGCAGAGCCAGTTTTATCGCACTCATGGTGATATTTGGGATTATCTCTATCGCCAGCACCAAGTGGCTGATCCTTCTGCTCAGGTGCCATTTTTACCTTTGACATTAGAGATGGGATCTTGGGCATGGATAAAGAAAAATCCTAGACAAATATTTAATTTTGCTGGCTTTTTCAATCCACAAAAAACACATCGTCACCACAGGATTTTACGCAGGCATACAGTACTCATGCAATTTATGATGGAAGCGGCCTATGCCCAATCGTTAGAGCAGTTAACACCTGAACGTTTGGCTGAGCTGACAGAGCGTGCGCGGCATTATTGGTATCGGGAGTCTCAGTCATGACCACTTGGGTGTTATTAAGGGGATTAATGCGTGATCAGCGCCATTGGAATGGTTTCGATCAGCGTCTGCGACAAAATGGATTGCGAGTGCTGACACCGGATCTTCCGGGCAATGGGACGCTATCCCACGAATTAAGTCCGCTTAAGATTGCCGATTATGCCCATGCCGTGTGGCAGCAATTAGATGAGCAGGTACAGGAAGGGGAGACTATTTATCTCCTCGGCTTGTCTATGGGCGGTATGTTGGCGCTGGAAATGGCATGCCAGCGACCTTGGCAGATAAGGCATGTCTTTGTATTAAACAGCAGTGCGGCGAATTTATCGTCTTGGTATCAAAGATTTAACCCGCTGAATGCATTGAAGGCTTTTTTCATGCGGGCTCGGGGTAACGCTTTACATCCAATCGAGTCGACTATAGTGCGTTTAACCAGTTTTCGTCATCGGCGAGATCGAGAGTTAATTGTCAAGTGGAGTGAGTTTCGCCGCGATACCACACCAAGTGGACGCAATGTATGGCGACAACTTTGGGCGGCTTTTCAATACCAATGTCCATTGACTGTGGAAGTGCCGATAACTGTGCTCTGCGGTGACCGTGATGCGCTGGTGAGTATGGCATCGAGTAAGGCGTTAGCATGGCATTTTTACACCGATTTGATTGTACTTGCTTATTGTGGTCACGATGCTGCTATAGATGCACCCGCAAAACTGGCGCATTATCTGTTGGACATTGTGGGGGCGACTAAGCCGCAAGCGCAGTTTTCTGCGGATAGCGAGTCTGCCAATACTCAATATGATTGCAATGATTTATTGGAGGAAGAAATAGCCTTAAACGAAGCGATATTTGCTGTATGGGATGACAAAGCGCTATCCACTCTTGAAACCAAATAATCGAGAGTGAATAGCGCAGTTAACGCATTGTCTTATTAAGCTTTAGCCACTACGGTTTGGCCTATCGGTGTGAGGCTGAGTAAAGCCAACTTAAGATGCTGTATCCCAAAGGGAATTCCGATAATCGTCACAAAACAAGCTAAGGCGTGGACCAAATGCCCTATGGCTAACCAGATCCCAAACAGTAAGAACCAAATGATATTTCCTACCATGCCTAATGCACCTGTGCCTAAGTCTTCACGTCCAGTTAAGTGGCGACGGTTCATTTGTTCTTGGCCGAAGGGCCAAAAGGTCATTTCGCCGATAACAAAACAGGCGCGGCCGAAGGGAATACCAATGATACTGATAAAACACAGGATACCTGCGAGCCACCAAGCGAGTCCCATTACAAATCCGCCGAGTACAAACCAAGCTATGTTGAATATTAAGCGTAATACAGCCATTGAAAACTCCTTGTGTTTACCCTGTTAGCCTTTATCGTTAGCTTTGATAAATTGAATATATGTCAATGTCTAAGCGATAACTATGCCAACTATTTAACTTATTAATAATCAATGGTTTAAATTTATGCATTCGAGATTCATGTGTCATTTTCACTAGTTTTTCGCCAAATTGATAATTTCTTAAGGGCGTAACAGGAAGGTCGGAGTTACACTAGCCTTCCCTTAACTGGCTTAAAAACCAGAGAATTTAATCGTTTGAGTAGCTTGATGTTTGCAAATTCCCCTGTCGATACATTTGTCTTTGCTGGCAGAGACATATTCCTAAAACGTGATGATTTACTGCATCCGGCGTTTAGTGGCAATAAAGCTCGCAAATTCGGCTATTTTTTAGATCATGAGTTTGTAGGCATCAGCAAGGTGATAGGTCATGGCTCGCCATTAGCTAACTCACTGTGTTCATTGTCAACATTAGCGAAGATGAAAGGCTGGCAATGTGATTTTTATGTAGATCATATTGCCAGTCAAGTGGTTAAACATCCTACGGGCAATTACGCTGCCGCTTTAGCGAATGGCGCTAATATTATCGATTTAAGTGTGTTAATAGCACAAAAGCAGGCGTGCACTCAGTCGCAATCTGAACCTCACGTTTTGTCAAATCTTAAGGCTAGTCCTGAGCCTACTGCGCAAGTGGGCGATGTGCGACTGAGTTGCCCTGATTATATCGAGGCTCAAGTACTCGTGAATGAGCCGACGGCGCTTTTTATCCCAGAGGGGGGGCGCTGTGCTTACGCCGAATACGGGATAAATAGATTGGCGCAAGAGATAGTACAGTTTGCGCAGGCGAATGGATTGGTTGATTTAACGGTGTTTTTACCTTCGGGGACGGGAACGACTGCGTTATTTTTAAATCAGTATTTTATCCGTCAGCAAACGGATATTCGTGTCGTGACTTGTGCCGTTGTCGGTGGCGATGATTATTTGCGCTTGCAATTTTCGTTGCTTAATACCAATACCAGTGAGCATCCACAGATTGTTAATGTCGGCAAGAAATATCATTTTGGTAAACTTTATCCGGAATTTTATGCCATGTGGCAGCGGGTCTGCGCCTCAGGCGTGCAGTTTGAATTACTCTACGATCCCTTAGGTTTTATTGTGCTTGAGGAATATTTACAAGGCGGAGGTTCTCGTCCTGTGATGTATATCCACCAAGGTGGCTTACTCGGGAACGAGACCATGTTGCCACGTTATCAGCGTAAATTTGGGCAAAGTGGCTCATCCTGTGCCTCTGATCATTGACTTAGTGACGCTAAGACATAATATGTTTGAAGCTGTGTAATGCTAAGTTAAGCTGATGATTTGGAACGATGAGAAATATCAATGACTGAAGCGGAATATCTCGCCAATTACGATCCTAAGGTTTTTAAGGCTCAGCTACTGACAGTGGATGCAGTATTGTTTACCTATCACGATCAGCAACTTAAAGTACTCCTAGTACAACGCTCAAATCATCCATTTTTAGGTTTATGGGGATTACCTGGAGGGTTTATCGATGAAAATTGCGATCAATCCCTTGAGCAAACTGTATTACGTAAACTGCATGAGAAAACCGCGGTAGTACCACCTTATATTGAGCAGCTCTGTACTGTGGGTAATCGTAGTCGCGATGTAAGAGGCTGGTCCGTGACTGTGTGTTATACCGCCTTGATGAGTTATCAAGCTTGCCAAATTCAGATTGATTCAGTGAGTGATGTTAAGTGGTGGCCATTAGCAGATGTGTTGCAGATGCCCTTGGCGTTTGATCATTTGCAGTTAATTGAGCAAGCGCGGGAACGCTTAACACAGAAAGCCTTATATTCTTTAGTGCCAGGATTTGCACTGTCTGAACCTTTTACCTTGCCAGAACTGCAGCATGTTCATGAGGTTTTACTGGGCAAGCCTATCCAAGGTAAATCTTTTCGTCGGCGGGTTGAACAGGCCGATTTATTGATCGATACGGGATTAAAGCGCACCGAACGTGGTCGTCCTGCTAATTTATACCGCTTGAAACCCAATACCGCATCGTATCGCTTCTTAAGAAATTTAGAATGTTGATCACAGTGAATGTGGATTTAAGCAAGATATTCGCCTTGCTCAATATGAGTTACGGCGACTGCTTATGCCT
Organism: Shewanella sp. SM23; assembly: GCF_025654295.1. Lineage (NCBI taxonomy): Bacteria > Pseudomonadati > Pseudomonadota > Gammaproteobacteria > Alteromonadales > Shewanellaceae > Shewanella > Shewanella sp. SM23. The sequence goes on along the minus strand of NZ_JAKKRM010000015.1, from coordinate 75,889 downwards.
TATTCATGGTGACTTTGAATCAGTAAAGGCTGTTTAATTACTGATTTTGCCTTAATGTCTCCGGTTCTTGTATTACTCGATACCCATATTGTAGCTTCTTAGTTGTCGCGCCCACCAATAGTGTCCAAAAGACACTATATGCCATTTAAGCATAACATTTTAGGTTGCGGCGTCTGAAATAGTCTAAAAATCAACTTTACACAATAATGTCTTTAAGACACTATTGTTCATGTAGACAACAAGGGCGCCGTCAATTTCGGCAATCTTGCCACAGACAGGAGGTTACTATGTCTCAACGTATTCAAACGTCTCAAGATGCTTCTCACGCTCAATGTTCGCAAGCCGATTTTTATCGGTTACCCGCAGCTAGCGATGAGACTCACTACCGTTTATTTCAATTTGGTGCGGGGGAAAACCATGTTCAGCTGCTTGTTCCTCCAGCTAAACGAGTAACGATCTTTTTCAGTTATCGGGGCGATCATTCCATCATGCAGCTCTTGTTGTTAACTGATGCACTGCGTCGCAGTGGTGCCGAGCAAATTGATCTGTTATTGCCTTATATGCCGGGCGCTCGCCAAGATAGGGTATGTAATGCTGGTGAGGCCTTGTCGGTAAAAGTCTATGCTAGCCTGATTAATCAGCAGCAATATGCTTCAGTCACCGTTTTTGACCCGCACAGCGATGTCACCGCCGCATTGTTAGACCGAGTTCAGGTAATAGACAACCACAGCTTTGTCGCCGCGATCGCAGCCCAATTATCGGGTGAGCTAGTGTTAGTCTCACCCGATGCAGGGGCGAATAAGAAAGTATTCGGCTTAGCTAAAGCGTTACAGGGAATGCCGGTGATCAGGGCTGATAAACATCGTGATGTGGTCAATGGCCATATTATCGCTACCGAAGTGTTCTGTGATGACTTATCGGGTAAAACCTGCTTAATCGTTGACGATATTTGCGCGGGTGGCAGAACCTTTATTGAACTTGCCATCAAATTAAAGCAAAAGGGTGCACAAAGCGTTATTTTGATCGTGTCACATTATGAAGATAAGGCCAGCGAGTTGGTACTGCGAGAGTCGGGCATAGACAGATTATTTTGTACCGATAGTTTAGGTGTCCCCACACATATTTCGAGCGAGTTCTGTCATTGTCATGCTGTTTTGAGTTATATGAATCATTAAGGAAAATATTATGTACTTGAATCCCGTTACCGCCATTGATGGCTATAAAGTCGACCACCGTCGTCAATATCCCGATAATACTCAAGTGATTTTTAGTAACTTAACCGCCCGTAAATCCCGTCGTGGTTATACTGACCAAATGGTGTTTTTTGGCTTGCAATATTTTATCAAGCATTTCTTGATCGACAGTTGGAACCGTGATTTCTTTCAACAACCTAAAGAGCAGGTCATTCGCCAATTCTCCCGTCGTATCAATAACTATCTCGGGCCGAATAATGTTGGCACTCAGCATATTGAGGAGTTGCATGATTTAGGCTATTTACCAATTAAAATTATGGCATTACCTGAAGGCTCAGTGTATCCATTAAAAGTGCCTTGCTTGATTTTGTACAATACCGATGAGCGGTTCTTTTGGTTGACCAATTATCTCGAAACCATCCTTTCCGCTAATGTGTGGGGTATGTGTACCAGTGCCACTACCGCGCTGCAATATCGCAAAATATTTGAGGCTTATGCGCTAGAAACCGATGGTGACATCGCGTTTGTTGATTGGCAGGGTCACGATTTTAGTTTCCGTGGCATGTATGGTGCAGAGGCCGCGATCATGAGCGGCGCCGCACATTTACTCAGTTTTACTGGGACTGATACCATACCCGCCATTGATTTTCTTGAGCAATATTACCTTGCCGATAGTGATAAAGAACTTGTCGGTGGCAGTGTGCCCGCAACGGAGCACAGTGTCATGTGCGCGGGTGGCATGGAGAATGAATTAGAGACGTTCCGCCGTTTGATTGAAGATATTTACCCAACGGGCATTGTCAGCATTGTTTCAGATTCTTGGGATTTTTGGCAGGTGATGACAGAATTCACCTTAGCGTTAAAAGACCGCATTCTTGCCCGCGATGGCAAAGTGGTGTTTAGGCCTGATACGGGTTGCCCTGTGAAAATCATTTGTGGCGATCCACAAGCACCAATCGGGAGTCCTGAATATAAAGGCGCTATTGAGTGTCTGTGGGACGTCTTTGGGGGTAGCACAACTGCCAAAGGTTACAAAGCGCTGAATAACCATGTTGGACTGATCTATGGCGATTCAATCACCATTGAACGTGCTGAAGCCATTTGTGCTGGCTTAAAGGCCAAAGGTTTTGCGTCAACCAATATTGTGTTTGGGATAGGCAGTTTTACCTATCAACACGTGACCCGAGATACTGACGGTTATGCCGTGAAAGCGACCTTTGCGAAAGTTGATGGTAAAGACAGAGAAATATTTAAAGATCCTAAAACTGATGATGGCACTAAAAAATCCGCTAAGGGTTTAGTAGCGGTATTTAAAGATGAGCAGGGTCAATTTTATCTTAAAGATCAAGCCAGCTGGCAAGATGTCAACAATTGCGAGTTTGTTCCCGTATTTGCCGATGGTGAACTATTAACGGAATATTCTTTAGCAGATATTCGCGCAAGGTTGGCAGAGTCTAGAAGTTGAGCCTATCGATTTATGATTTTTAACGGCTATCGACAATAGCGAAGATAAAACTGGCAATGTGATTTCTATTAGGGTCATATTGTCAGTTAAGTTTTGAATTTATTTTAAGTCGCGTAAGTAAAACGCCCCATAAATAGTCAAATGCAAATACAAGCGATTAAGACAGTAACTGGTTCCGTTTAAGAATTTTATAGGTACGACGGCCAATGTTTTCGAGGTTTTTTAAATCTTTTAGGCTAGGCGCCACCTCACTAAATTGCCAATAACTGATTTCGGCATCTAACATTTCCAGCATTTTCTTCGAACAACCTAAACATTGTCCCTGGCACAGTTGTGCTTCTTCTAAATTGAATGGAATAGTCTCTTTGATCTGGTTTATCAAGGTTTGCATGGCAATTTGAGTATTGGGTTTTGGCATAGATGATGTGCTGAACAGTATTCATGTGTATGAATATTAGCGGATGCTGCAATGGAAAGAGGTGATCTAACGCTGGATTTGACTCATTTGGTTCGGCAGGTATCTGTGTGAGAGAGATACAGCCTGAACCAAATGTGCTCGTCATAATGACGTAAAAAAGGATAGCGTGTTCGTGACATTCGGCTATCAGTCTACTTAAGTGCTCGGTACTGCGAAGATAATGGAAACCGATTAAATACACTTGAGTAAACGGGTACTGCGGTATTAATTTTTAACTTATCGTTTTACTTACTTTTTGACTTATTTGTTCGCGGACAATAACCATTTCATAAAGCTGATGGCTTCTGTACGTTTAGAAAAAGTCTGTCTGTTTTTACCTTGACGATCGGTAAAAGCAATTGAGGTTTTATTTACTGAGATTGAATCTACAGGGAAGTTCACTGTAATTTCATGTCCATTAATTTTGTATGACATATGCCACACTCCTTTTTGTTAATTCACCCATAGGTGAGATAGTTGTAACTATAAAATATCCTTAGCAATTGTGCGAAAGATTCGTTCTATTGAGTATCGAGGTTACCCCATCTTTGATTCATTAATCAAGAGATGCTTAATCGATAAATATTTCATGTTGTCGATTACGTCAATGGAATAACTCGATTCAACCAGTTGACCATAGCTTAATGACAATACTATGACAACAAGGAGAACGGTAAGTTCACAGACATAACCACATGATTTTAGTGATATCGAATGATTGAGCTTATGGGGTTTTGCTTGTAGTAGGCTTTCTTTATGAGGACCGAACTCTGATTGCTAAATATCAGGCTGGGTTAAAAAGGTAAACAACAAGGTGTATCTCAAAACGACGTGCATTATATCAATAAAAATGGCTTATGCAAGTTTAATTTTTATTCGATGTCATTATTTATTTGCTAATGTTGAATTAAAGTGTATTTTTCGTGGCTATTTACTTGATTTAAAGAGGAATAGTCAGGTCTGTTTATAGGTTGGTTTTTATTTTTGTGGTAATTGACTAAGGTTAATATTGCCGTTTTATAGGTAAATGTTATAAAAAATCCCACTAAAATAGGTCATTTTAATGGGATTAATCATAGTCATTTATGTAATGGAATTATTAAACTGAATTTATAAATGAATCTATGCGTTTGCTCTTGTTTAAAAACTCAGTCAAAAGGTTTAATAAATCAGTTCACCTATGGGATTGAGTAGCTTACTCAGACCTTTGGTAAAATGCAGCGGTGCATCTAATACTGTGTAGCATAAGCAACCGTTAATGGTTTTCGGTGAGTGATGATGTTGGCCGTCAAGCACGATAAAATCACCTGGCACATAGTCACCATTAAGATCGGAAAACTCTCCGGCTAGCAATAGTGTTAGTTCATAACCTTTATGGGTATGTTGGGGGATTTCACCTTGGGCATCTATATGCAATAGGCTAGCGCGGGTGTTCGTTTCGTCGACATCAAAACGCATGCGACTGACTTTGCCTAATATTTGCCATGGACGGGCCAAATGCTGACGAAACACCGATGGCACAGTGTAATGCTGTTGCTTTATGTCGACATCGATAGGGGCGTTATTAGGCACATTTGTCGCTGCCGGTTGAGTCATGATTTGCGCCATCATAGCGTCAATGTCCAATGCCGATTCTTGATTGCCGCCTGAGTGTTGCACCTCAACATACTCTCTGTGCATCAACTCTTCGCCCGTATCATTTGCAGCATGACCGCCATCAGGATTTAATGCTAAATTTGCAGCTTGTTCTGTGAATAGGGCAAGCTGCTCACGACAAGCCTCACATAGGTCGCAGTGTGCGGATATTGCTATTGTCATTGATAAAGGTAAGTTCCCATTGGCATGGCTGACGAGTAATTCTTGTTGGGGATGATGCTTAATCATTGTGTGTCTCCAAGAAGCTTTTCAACTTTTCTAGCCCTAATCTTAAACGGGACTTTATGGTCCCTATCGGTACCTTTAGGGCATCGGCTAGCTCTTGTTGAGTGAGTTCTTGCATGTAAATGCCTTGCACAACTTGTCTTTGTGCTATTGGAAGGGCATCAAGATGTTGGAGTAATTTAGCCGTCAACTTGTGATCAGTGAGTGTGTCTTGAGCCATGGTCGCATCACACAGCGGCCAAATATCATCACCGAAAGTATCTTCTCTATTGTGTTGTACCCGTCTAAGCATATCGAAACATTGATTACGCATAATGGTAAACACCCAAGTTGTCACTGACCCTTTTTCTGCATTATATAGATGAGCCTTAGTCCAAACGCTGGTCATGGTTTCTTGTACTAAATCCATCGCCAACCCTTGTTGATTCAGTCTTTGTAAACCAAAGGCTCGGATCTTGGGCATGAAATGCTGGAATAAATGACCAAAGGCGGCTCTGTCTCGGTTGTCTGCTACTTGTAGCATAAACGTGATTAAAGCATCCGCTTGAGGCTCGCAGGTTTGGGAAGCTGGAATTTCGTTATCCATAGCCGAATTAGTCAGAGACGTGATTGGGACATGATACCGAGTTTGCCTGCTTTGTGATTGAATATTTTCCATTATTTTCGCTCTTATCCCAGTCGTGAGTGCTGAGTGTGATATCAGTAACGACAAAATTGAGAAGTGTGTTGCACTTCGGAGCCCAGTTTTGCTGTCAAACTTTCAATCAATACGAAGTGGCTTAAATAAAGGATCATTCACAGTATTATTTAATGACGGCCCGCAATAGATCTCGGGTCATAATATGATCTAAGGCATTAATGCAGGTGTACTTTTCGGATGCTTGTACGGGTAATATTTCTAGCCAGCGCTGGCAGACCCAAGCGATATCATCGAACTGTTCTGTTTGATAGTGCTTGAGATGTTGCGGATATTCCTTAAGAATGTTTTGTAACATTTGACTCAAGTAACGTTCATCGGTCGCAATACGTACAGCAGGCCAATTGTCGATTAAACTGACGTCTCCGCGCTTTAAACCATCGGCTTCGACACTGATTTTATCAAGTTTAAAGCGTTTTGAACCTTGAATACTGATCCCTAATAGTCCGTCTGGTAAGGTTTCAAAATCAATAATATGCACTAAGGTGCCTATGGGCTGAATGGTTTTACCATCTTCTTCAAGCATACATAAGCCAAAGCCTTGGCCTGACTTTAATGATTCGGCGACCAAGCGCTTATATCTAGGTTCAAATACCCGCAGTTGCGTGTAACCTTCGGGCAATAAACAAATAGGTAATGGAAAAAGAGGTAATTTCATCGTGGCCTCTGGTGAACTTATGTTCCTATCATTACGTACCATAATGGCAGTTCGATCAGTAAAATTATTCAACAGTAGTTTACCCATAGTGAGAGGATGGCATGAAATTAAATCCATTTGAGAAAAAGATCGTTCAGCATCCATTACGTTTTTGGCTACAAAATCATCTCGAAGCGCCTTTACTAACGTCTATGATGCCAAAACCTATGGCTTTGTGCGAACGCGCATTAGAAATAGGTTGTGGGTTTGGTAACGGCATTCAGTTGATCCGCGAACATTTTGGCGCGGGACATATCACGGCCGTGGATATCGACCCTGACATGGTTGCTGCGACACAATCCCGTTGGCAATCTCGGCCGCAAGGGTTAAAAGGGCTGAGTTTCTCGGTTGCTGATGCAACATGTTTACCCTTTGGCGATGGCGAGTTTGATGTGGTGTTTGATTTTGCCGTATTCCATCATATTCCAGAGTGGCAAGCGGCCATTAAGGAAGTTGCAAGGGTGCTGAAACCGAACGGATACTTTGTGATAGAGGATTTATATCGTGCCGCAATTTGTAATCCATTGAGCCGACGCTTATTTGAGCATCCACAGCAGAATCGCTTTAATCATAGTGAGTTGTTAACGGTATTGCGCCAGCTGGGATTTGAGATTGTCCGCGATAGAAATACCTTTAATCTTGCGGGTATGGTGCTCGCCCAGAAAATATTGCGTTAGGCGTTAGGCGTTAGAGTTGATCTTAACCTAAATGGAATCGTTAGGATTAAATGATCGCGTTAACACTAAGACCAAATATTAGCAATGCCGCGTATTATCTGAAAATATAAGCTTAGGGATGCAGATATCTGAGATGCGCTAAACGAAGTTTATGGCCGAACTTTGCGAGAGTGGTTGTAATTTTTAGATAAAATAGACTCTCGGCATGGTTCTTCATGGGAGTTTACCGCTATAATTTGAGCTAATCCGTCGCATGTGGGGAAAGGATTTTCCTCAAGAGTAGAGAAGCAGCATTATGGCAAACGTACTTGCAACCGTAGATCAGCGTACCAAACTCGTTGGTGAGAACCGACTTGAGTTGTTGCTCTTTAGCATTAATTCCACGCAGTTATTTGCCATTAACGTCTTTAAAGTCAAAGAAGTCGTCAAGCTTCCTCCCTTGAATGCGATGCCGGGTAGTCATCCGCATATTTCTGGTGTTGCTAATATTCGTGGGATTTCTATCCCCGTGATTGATTTACGTTCGGCCATAGGGTTTAAGCCCGTGCCGCCTAACGAAGATGCCAATATGATCATCACAGAATATAACCGTAGTGTGCAGGGTTTCTTAGTCGGTAAGGTTGAACACATTATCAACATGACTTGGAGCGATATTATGCCACCGCCGAAAACGGCTGGGCGTAATAATTATCTAACGGCAATTACTCGCATAGAGCATCAAGGTCAGTCGCAGTTAGTGTCTATTATCGACGTAGAAAAAGTCTTGGCGGAGATCATTCACTACGATATCCGTTTATCTGAAGGTGTACTCGACGAAACCTTAGTCCATGAAATGCCTGGCAGAAAAATCCTGATTGTGGATGATTCATCGACCGCCAGACGTCAAGTGCGTGAAACGTTAGGCCAACTGGGTATCGAAATTATTGAGGCATCTGATGGCTTACAAGCGCTGACGTTATTGCAGAAATGGCGCGATGAAGGTAAACAAGTTGCCAAAGAATTATTGATGATGATTACCGATGCCGAAATGCCCGAAATGGACGGTTATAAGCTCACTTCTGAAGTGCGTAGCGATAAAGCTATGTCGGATTTATTCATCACCTTAAATACTTCGTTGAGTGGCAGTTTTAACCATGCCATGGTTGAAAAAGTGGGCTGTGATAAGTTTATTTCTAAGTTCCAACCGGATTTGCTAGTGGAAGTGGTGCAAGAAAGATTAAGACAAGTGATCAATCACTGATCGCATTTTGAGATTCGAACTATCGGTGATTGACCTTGAGTCGATCATCGGTAGGTTTAGTGTTTTTAAGGAACGCTTTAATAACAGTTTTTAATACGGTCTTTGAATCACATTCTTTTAACTGCTACCTTTTCAACTGCTTTTCTGCAAACATCTGCCAACCCACTACCTATAACTCGTTCGATTATAACGCTAATTCGGCTGCTACATCGTCTAATACTTGGCGCTTCATTTCTTTGGCGGCGGCGATATGGATACGGGCGAGCCTTAAGGCATAGTTGAATCTTGCTCGACCGACGAGGCGCACAAGTTCGGCAAAAAACTGTGGATCTAAAGTGAATTGCGTCGAATAGTATTGGATAGCGGCATTGACTGAATTAAAAGTCACGCCATCGAATTCAAAACCTGCGCTATAACCTTGGTCGTCAATTTCTTCGCCCTCTAATACCAGTGGCCAACCGGGTGCATTGATACGGTCGCGGGCAATTTGGTACATCATCCAAGCACTTTTTTTAAAACCTTCAAACACTTTGCAGGAGAATTCGGACTCAGCAAGCTCTTCTTCGGTCCAATTAATCCCAATGGCGAGGTGTTTCGCATAAATACGCATCAGTGCATCTTTGACGGCCATACGACAATCCCAAATGGAGCTAAGAGTATGTTGTTTGGCTAATCGCAAACATTCGCTGCAGGCGGGCACAGCTAATGAAGAATGTGGTGTATGTGTGTGTGCAATATATTCGAAGTGTTGATGGCTCGGTTCGCCACAAAACCAGCAGGTATGGCGTTTGTCGAAGGGAATATCGATAAGCGGAATAGCAGACATCAAGGAATGAGCACCTCAGTCCTTGATATCATCAATGGCATACTGAAGCGATTAAACTTCTTCAACATCAACCAAATCTTTTGCTAAAACAATTGGATCAAGTTCAAGACAATCTTCATCGGTTTGCCAATCAACACCGATCAATACACCATCGTCGTTTAGATCTGAGACCCAATATTCTAGAAATTCTTCTAATGAAATAGAAACGGGTTGATAGTCGTGCCATTCGTCGCTGCAATGGGATTTTGCAGTAGCTTCATTTGACCATAATGGCATCACATCTGTGTCTTCAAATTCTGAAGAATCACAAACGACCCAGCCTTCGCCAGTTTCATCCATTAGACCCCAAAGCGTCTGATGTTGTTTTACATTTTTGATAAAGCCAGCCAAAGCCGCATTGATTTCAGTCATGATAGGTCTCTTTGATGTGTGCTGTTAACTTATCCATTATACGGTAACGTGCTGCGATACCAAGGGATTCTTTGTTAAGAATTTTTTTGTGTTGGATAACTGAGCAATAAGCCTATGCCGCAAGGTATTTATGGCGATAAGGATTGTGTTACGTGTCACTATGGGTCAGGATTATCGATAATGAGTCGCCTTGGTACAGGCTGTTTTACTGACTAAATGTGGCTTAGATAGGGGCTTTACGTAGCGGAGAAACGTGTCTTCTATGCTTTTGGCCGTTAAAGGTGTTTTGGATTCTAACCTTTAACTCGTTATGCCAAGGCGAATATCTCTCTAGGGCAATTCCCTCTTGAAGACGGAATATTGTCGTGTTTAGCCACAGCAGTGTGATTACTGTGTCATTGTTGTGAGATCAAATATTGGAGTTGTTGATTTGATTAAAATTAAAGGGTTAACTTATCTGTTTGCGAGTATTGCCGCCTGTGTCAGTCTGAGTGCCTGTTCAAGTGCGCCAACGGCGAGTGCTAATGCAACCAGCTCTAAAGCAAGTGGCATAGCTGCTGAAGTCAATCAAATGCCCGATATCAGTGTTAGTGTACAATCTAATGCTGAGGCGTTTCCAATGTGCTTGACTGGACTGCAAGCGCGGGCACGTGCAGAAGGCCTGTCAGAGGCGACGATAAACTCTACCATTGCAAATTTGAAATTTGTGCCTCGGGTGATTGAGCTCGATCAGCAACAACCTGAATTCAGCCAGACATTCGATAATTATTTCAGTAAGCGCGCCACCGAATGGCGCGTCAATGAAGGCCGTCGTTTACTGCAAAAGCACAGCGTATTACTCAATCAATTAGCCAAAGAATATGGCGTGCCACCGCAATATATCTTGTCTTTTTGGGGGCTTGAAACTAACTACGGTTCCTATAAAGGCAAGATGTCGGTATTGAATTCGCTTGCGACTTTGGCCTGTGAGCCACGCCGTAGCAATTATTTCACCATAGAATTGATGCAAGCCTTAAAGCTGAAAGAAAAGTATCAGTTTGATGATGACACTATGGTGGGATCATGGGCTGGTGCTATGGGACACACGCAATTTATGCCGTCGGCCTATGCCAAATATGCCGTCGACGGTGACGGCGATGGTAAAGCCGATTTATGGAATAGCACCACTGATGCGCTGACTTCCGCCGCGAACTTTTTACAGCACTTAGGCTGGCAGCGAAATGAACGCTGGGGCCGTGAAGTCTTATTGCCAAAGGATTTTAGTTACAGCCATTTAGGTGCAAAGCAGCCCTTGGCGTTATCGGAATGGGCTGCGCTCAATGTCACGCAAGCGAATGGTCAACCTTTGCCTGCCGTTGATATTCAAGCCGCGCTGTATTTACCTGCAGGCCACACAGGGCCTGCCTTTTTAGGTTATGAGAACTTCAATGTGATCATGCGTTGGAATCGCTCTGAGTATTATGCCATTACAGTGGGGCATCTCGCCGATCGCATTAATGGTGGCTTACCTTTGACAGTGAGCCCGCCAGAACAGCCACGCTTAAGTCGCGAGCAAGTTAAGCAACTGCAAGCAAAACTGAATGAGGCCGGATTTGATGTTGGCAAGCCAGATGGTGTGTTGGGGCGTAACTCTGTGGCAGGGCTGCAAGCCTTTCAACGAAGCAAACAGATGATTGCCGATGGCTTCCCAAGCCCAGAGGTGTTTACCGCTTTAGGACTATCACTGTAGTTACTGTCACTTTAGCCAAAGAGCGCTCGCTGCGGGTTTTGAGCGCTTTTAGGCCGGATAAAAAAGTGGAGTGAAAAGCTCAGTTTTGTTAAGCTCGGCCCACAATTGAAATCGAAGAAAATCAAAGGATATTCGATGAGCATTAAAGACGATATGGTTGTGCAGTTTAACTACACGCTGCGTGACGAGAAAGGCGAAGTGATCGAGACGAACGAAGGTCGCGATCCGATTGCCTATTTACACGGTCATGACAACATGATGCCAGGTGTAGAAAACGCGATCAATGGTAAAGCCATCGGTGAAAAGTTCACTGTGACTTTACCTGCTGCCGAAACATACGGTGAGCGCGTAGCGGATGCTGATGCGCACCAACGTGTGTCGGTTAAGCACTTATTGGGCGCGACTGCGTGGAAACCGGGTATGACTGCTGTGGTCAATACTGACCAAGGTCAACGCCAAGTGACTATCGTTAAAGTGGGTAAGTTTATGGCTACTGTGGATGTAAGCCATCCATTAGCGGGCCGCGAACTGACATTTGATATCGAAGTCGTTGGTGCCCGTGACGCGAGTGATGAAGAAATCGCCCACGGCCATGCCCATGGCGCTGGTGGTCATCACCACTAATCTTTAGGCTTCGGGTTCGGCTTCGCACTTGGCTTTTATCTGACTCAATGTGAGATGAGTATAAGTTCAGAATAAGTTGAATGAATCGAGGTCAAAGATTGAATAGCAAAAGCCCAAACCTAGGTTTGGGCTTTTTTGTTTTTATGGTGCTAATGGCTTAATGGTTAGCGCAACCGCTAATGGCAATGGCACTTCATCTCGCTAATGATTTGTTATACCGCTAATAGCTCTTTATCTGGCTAATGGCTATGTTCATGCTCGAGTGGTTTGTCGGCAAACATCATATCTAGACTTGCTTGGGTTTGTGGATGGTAACCGCTGCGAGCCCTGAGATAGACACTCTTGGCCCAGTCGTACTGATCTGTGCTTGCAAGCTTTTGATATAACGGCACGATTAAGCGCATGCGACCAATATGGGTCAAGTGCTGTTTTAATGCGGGTAATACCGAGTAATAGCCGTTGTCTAGGGCGAGTGAATACCATGCAAAAGCGATTTCACTGTTGCCTGTGCCCGTAAAATGGAACGCATTATCTAGCTCGGCAAGCTTGACTTGGTCTAGATTGACTCTTGGCATTTCATTGATAAACCTTAACCACTGGTGCACTGTCCAAGTGCTGGTTTTCAACTCGCTTGCACTAAGTTTTCCGTCGAGCCAAGTTTGTCTTTTGGCATCGATATCATCGAAGGCGTGGGAATTGGGCGGCACTAAAAATGACGGCAAACCTTGACCTTCAATCCAAGTATCCACTTCACCTTCACTGACAAGATGGGGATATTTGTTTAATAGATTCAAAGATAAATATTCACGGAATTGCGCCGTAGTAATACTCTGAAATGCAAAATGATCGAAGTAGCTTTTTACAAAAGTGTCGAAGCGTTCACGGCCAAATTTTTGCTCTAAAAATATTAAGAACAACTGGCCTTTTACATAAGGGACACCGCTGAAGGCTTCGTCGGGCGAACGTTTACCGAGATTGAGATGTAGCACAGAATCGGCAGGAGTAAGTTCTGCAAGCTCGGCAAGCAATTCAGAGTAGCCGATGGTTTGCTCCATCAGCGCTCGGTCACGACCATAGAGATCTTCCATGATGCGGTTCTCAACATAGGTCGTAAAACCTTCATTAAGCCAGAGATCGCGCCAAGTGGCGTTGGTCACTAAATTACCTGACCACGAGTGCGCAAGTTCGTGGGCGATGAGGCTCACTAAGCTTTTATCACCCGCGATCACTGTGGGTGTAATAAAAGACAAACGCGGGTTTTCCATGCCGCCAAAGGGGAAACTTGGTGGCAAGATAAGCAAGTCATAACGTCCCCAAGGGTAATCGCCATAACGTTTAGCAGCGATTTTGATCATTTCTGGCGTGTCGGCAAATTCTTTGCTCGCTTTGTCGAGGATCTCTGGCTCAGCCCAAATGCCCGAGATGTTATCTAAGGGAGCAAACTTTAAATGTCCGGCCGCAATAGCAATCAAATAAGCTGGAATAGCCTGCGGCATAGTGAATTGGGTCTGAGTGCTCGACAGGGTTTTGCGATCGGCACTCATGACCACAGTTATGGCTTTATCGGCAGTAATTATTGCGCTATAGGTTTGGCGAACGGCTGGCGTATCTTGCAGTGGGATCCAACTGCGGGCGTGAATCGCCTGACTCTGACTGAACATAAAAGGCAACTGTTTACCTTGGGTTTGCTCAGGGGTTAACCATTGAATACCAGACGGATTATTCGACGTGTGGTAATTGATTTTAACTTTTTGGGTATCTTCATCGGCAAGTTTGATGGTTAGCGCGGCGCCTTTTACAGCGTCCGCTTTGGCTAAGGTGAAGGGAACGCTTTGCCATTTCCCAGCTGTATTTAAAGCACTTACGCTGTTAATCGTCAGATCTCGAGTATCTAAGATGAGTTCTTTCCCCGCCTTATGCCAAGCTAAATCGAGGGTGGCTTCACCGGATAAGCGGTTGTGTTTAAAATCGACGGTAAGAGTTAGTTCCAAATGACTCACGCTGACTTCAGTGTAATTGGCGTAGGTCAGTGCATCTTGGTTCTGCTGCGTATCTGCTTGTACAACAGTGGCAGTAGGCTCAGTGGTTAAGGTATTTGGAGTGCTATTGGCATAAGCGCAGGGAATTAGTTGCAGGGCAAAGACTAGGGGGCTGCAAAGGACGGTTCGGCGAAGTGAAAGCATTATTTATAGTAGCCTAATGATGAAGTATGTTAGTTCGAGTTTGGGGTGATAAGACCATCAATTCAGCTTGGTTTTCTGTTAACCCACTCTATATAGCGCAAAAGTTTACCTGATAATTCACTGGATTTGTTATCTCACTGTTAGCTCAAATGTAATCAAACTTTAATGGCTTGGATGTTGGTCAGGAAATGCCATCGGTAAAAGAGCACAAGTTTGCTATGATGACGGCGTTTTCACATAGGGTGGTTATCATAATGGTGTTAGATTTTTCGCAGGGTAAGTTAATCGTTACTGAGTTTGAGGTTCAAGTGCGCCTCAACGTTGCCAGTATCGTACTGCAAGCGAGTGCTGAGGATATCGGCTTGAGACGTCAGCCTCCTATGCTGATCGCCGATGGTGGCGGTGTACGTTGGAGCTTAGTATTGGACTCAAATGCTCAGTTACGTGCGATTCAAGATGTGCTGGGCATGGATGCTGAATAACCTGTGCCCGAGTGGTGATGAGTGTTTAACGTATAGATTTATCATCATTTTTTAGTTGATGAGTGTTTAATATCGAATTGGGAATTTTTAGTATGTCAGTTTCTCTTGAGCGTATTGTTGTCGAACCTAAGACTCCTGCTACGGCTGTGGTTATTTGGTTACATGGATTAGGGGATTCGGGGGCCGGATTTGCTCCCGTAGTGCCTGCATTAGGCTTACCTTCAGATCATGCTATTCGATTTATTTTTCCCCATGCACCAGAGCAAGCCGTGACCATTAATGGTGGCTACGTTATGCGCGCTTGGTACGATATTAAAAGCATGGATTTGCATGATAGAGCCGATATGCAAGGCGTGCTTGAGTCGGAGAAAATGGTTGCCGCATTAATTAATGAACAAATCGCAGCGGGTATTGCGAGCCAACGTATCGTATTAGCGGGATTCAGTCAGGGTGGAGTAATGAGTTTATTCTCTGGACTGCGTTTCCCTGAGCCACTTGCAGGGATTATGGCGTTGTCTTGCTATTTGCCGACGGGCGATGTGTTACCCGCTGAATTAAGTGCGGCGAATCGCAATACACCCATATTACAGCAACACGGTCTACAGGATGATGTTGTACCATTATCCGCTGGAATGTTAGCAAAAGAAGCCTTAACGGCGGGCGGCTATCATGTTACGTGGCAGACTTATCCAATGCCTCATTCTGTCATTCCTGAACAATTGAAAGCGATTTCTAAATGGTTATTACAGCGATTTGAAATGTAGATAAGTCTAATTGCTGATAAAAGCAGCATGCGGTAAGTTGAAATTTACCCATGCTTGTTTTTTTAAAGGAACAATCGCGATGTTTTTTCATATTTCCTAAGTTATTTATAACAAACGATTAAAATCCATTTATTCCATTTTTATTTTGTATTCTCTAAATATATAAAAATCAGTCATTCAGCTTATTTTTTATATGAAACAAATCCTTCTTAAAATGCCCGCCAAATTTCATATAAATGTCAAGTTTTTAATAAAAATGACACAATTTATCTTTATTATTTGCTATTATCCGTGACGCTGAACTTGATGGAGTTCACGGCAATCTTTCTATGATAAAATAATTAAAATCAAGGGGTTGATGTAATGAGACATATGCTTATTAAAGGATTAGTTGCAACTGCTGTTCTCGCTGCACTTGCTGGTTGCAATAATAGTGATGACGATAAAGTTCCAACAACGTGTGCTGAAGCGGGAAGTGCTTGTAAAACGTTTACCGTTTTACATACCAATGACAACCATGGCCGTTTCTGGGAAAACAGTGATGGTGAATACGGTTTAGCCGCTCAGAAAACTCTAGTTGATCAAATTCGGGCTGAAGTGAGTAAGAATGGCAGTCAAACCTTATTATTATCTGGTGGTGATATTAATACGGGTGTACCAGAGTCTGATCTTCAAGATGCCATACCAGACTTTACGGGCATGAATAAAATTGGTTATGACGCCATGGCTGTTGGTAACCATGAGTTTGACAATCCGTTATCAGTACTTGATATGCAGCGTCGCCTTGCTGAATTCCCTATGTTAGCGGCGAACATTTACCGTAAAAATGCCGAAGGCAAACCTGGCGAACGTTATTTTGATGCCTATAAAGTATTTGACATTAATGGTCTTAAAGTTGCTGTTATTGGTTTAACGACAGAAGACACTGCTAAGATTGGTAACCCAGAATACATTAGCGATCTAACATTCACCGATCCCAAGGTGGAAGTTGCTAAAGTGATTAAAGAAATTAAAGATGCCAAAGCGGCAGATATCATTTTCGCTACCACGCACATGGGTCATTACGCGGATGGTAAAAATGGTAGTAATGCCCCTGGCGATGTAGCTATGGCTCGCGCATTGAAAGAAGGGGATTTACAAGTTGTTATCGGTGGTCATTCACAGAATCCAGTGTGTATGGAACCGGGAACTGACAACAAAGCATATGCAGCCTTTAAGCCTGGTGATGCATGTGCACCTGATAAACAAAATGGCACTTGGATCATGCAAGCCCATGAATGGGGTAAATATGTTGGCCGTGCAGATTTTGAATACTTTAACGGTGAACTCCATCTAGCGAGCTACAAGCTTGTCCCTGTGAATATGCGCAAACTGGATGATGCTGGTAAGAAAACTGCTGACTTAGCTGGCACTAAAATTGAACCGGATTCAGAGTTAAAAGAACTGCTTTCTTACTATCAAGAGAAAGGTCAAGCTAAGTTAGGCGAAGTCATTGCGACAACGGATGCCCTGTTAGATGGTGAGCGTGCAAACGTGCGTAATAAGCAAACTAACTTAGGCCGTATGTTAGCGATGGCACAAAGTGCTAAAGTGACTGCTGATTTTGGTGTAATGAACTCAGGCGGTGTACGTGCATCTATCAAACCAGGCAACATCAGTTACCGTGACGTGCTGACAGTTCAGCCATTTGGTAATATGGTTACCCTTAACGAAATGACGGGTACTGAAGTTGCGGCTTATTTAGGCGCAGTCGGCAGTCTTCAAGTCGGTTCTGGTGGTTATGCACAAATCACTGGTGTGAAAATGACCATTGACTGTGAGGCTAAAACAGCCAACATCAGCGACATTGGCGGCAAGGATTTTAGCCCAACAGCCACTTATAAGTTCACTGTACCTAGCTTTAATGCTGCGGGTGGTGACGGTTATCCTAAACTAACCAGCCCAATTCAAACGGGTTTTGTTGATGCTGATTTACTCTATTCTTTCTTGAAAGAGAAACAAGTGATTAAAGCTGCTGACTACAATCCTGTAGGCGATATTGTTTATGAGAACTCAAAAAGTGTTGAAGGTTGCCAACTTTAAGTAATCAATCATTACTCAGTGTTTCAATATTAATGCCACTCAAATGAGTGGCATTTTTTATGGTTAATTAATATTGAACTAAGTGTAAATTAATATTCAGCATTTTATTTACGATACACTTTGATTCATTTGTGGCGTGAGTTTCCCAGCGCTCTTTTGGTTAACAATTGATATTTATTGTATCAAATTAAATATTTAATATATTCAACAGGTCTGCATTGCTTAACCCCATGATGTATATCCAGATGTCTTATATTCAAGTTGATTTATTTTGTGTCAATTTGTTTTAATTTGAGATTAATTGTTTTTAATGGTTGACTTAGATGTTGCGCATTAACATTATCCCTACAGCGAAATAGAGTTCGCTTGCCAAATATAAAAATAACAAACATAGGGTTTTATTTACCTCAAGGAGAGATTAATGCGCTATTTAAGTTTAACGGCCAAAGCCGTTCGTACTAGTTTAATTACAGTGGCGACAAGCAGTGTGGTTTTTTCTGGAATAGGCTTTTCTGCAGCGGTAAATGCAGCAGAAGAAAATGCGAAAGTTGAACGCATTGAAGTGACGGGTTCTCGTATTAAACAAGTTGATATGGAAACTGTTTCACCCGTGACTGTCATTAATGCTGCGGATATTGCCATGACGGGTGAAAAAACCGTTGCTGACGTATTGAATAACTCTGCCATAAACAGCTTTGGTTCTTGGCGTGGTATTTCTGGCTATGGATCAGGAGCAAGCTCAACCAGTGATGTCAATTTACGTGGTTTAGGAGCGTCTGCGACATTAGTGTTATTAGATGGACGCCGTATGCCGGGCACGAGTTCAAGCTCTGGCTCTGTGGCCGATACATCTTCTATCCCTATGGCTATCGTGGAGCGTATTGAAATCCTGCGCGATGGCGCCTCGGCAGTATATGGTTCCGATGCGGTTGCGGGCGTGATAAACATTATCACTAAGAAGGAGTTTGAAGGGTTTCAGCTTGATTACAGCACTGAGCAGCCAAGTGTTGAAGGAGGCGATGCCAACCGTTTATCACTTGCAACGGGCTTTAATACTGATAAAGGCAATATCACGCTAACCTATGAATATTATGATACTAAAGCGGTAATGGATCGTGATATTTGGCGAATGGACGATTCAAGTTATAACGCATATAGTGGATATAGCTCAGTACCAAACGGTAAATATGGACCAGGCAATGGTAGCTGGTATAGTAATTCAGATATATGTGAAAAAACGGAAAATACCATAGACTCAGGTGATGGTCGTTGTTTATATAATCATGGTAATGTCACTAAGTTATTTGGCGATCAAACTCGTAATTCGCTGTTATCTAATTTCTCCTATGAGATTTCAGAGAATATAAAATTCCGAGGTCGTGCTTCTGCTTCATTAGCAGAAACTGAAACCCGTTATGCGGGTACGCCAGTATCAACGAATACCCCTGTGATGAGTGCCGATAATAAGTTTAATCCAGTTGGCGAAGAATTAGTGATTTCTATGCGAGGCGCGCAACTTGGCGAGCGAGATACATTAACTGAAACCAACAACTTTGATATTCTAGGTGGCTTTGTTGGTACAATAGATTCAGGGAATGGTATCGACTGGGAATTAAATGCCCAGCACGCAACATCGACGACAAATAGTTTTAATTATAATTTACTGAACGACGATATTATTCAGCAAGAAATTGATTCAGAGCAATATGATATTTTCAATACCTCTGGAATGAGTTATGAGCAGTGGGATCAACAGATGACAGATCTGTATCGTAAAGCAGCGCATACTGGGGTTTATCAGGGCAAATTTGAAAGTACTCAATTGGATGGTCTTGCTTCGACCTTACTGCTCGATGACGGTGATCTTTCGGTCGCTATGGTCGGTGGTCTTGAATATGAAATGATCAAGTTTAAGCAAACCAGTGATCCAGAATCGGCCGCGGGTATTATCTCCGGCGGTTCGGGGGGTGATGATGTGGATGCCACACGTGACCGTAGCGCCGCTTATTTGGAACTCCAAGTAGGCTTACCTGCCAATGTTGAGTTTTCTGCCGCAGTACGTTATGAGCGCTATGAGCAGGAAGGAACTCTCACAGGGCCTCAGGGGGAAGTCGTTAATTCATCGACCTTCGATGCCGTGGTGCCTAAGTTTGGTTTAAGCTGGCGTCCTATAGACACATTATTACTGCGTGCTAGCTATGGTGACTCATTCCGCGCGCCGAATATGAGCGAAATGTTCTCGTCTCAATCCTTGAGTTTTGAGAAGGGTGTTGATTCTTTATGGTGTAATGAACCTGGTAACGTGGATGCCATATATTGCGCGACTAATAATCAACATAAAACCTGGTATGGAGGAAATCCTGATCTAGAGGCAGAAGAGGGCAACTCGTTAACCTTTGGCGGCGTTTGGAATGTCACTGACGCATGGAACTTGGAGTTATCTTATTACTCAATCACCTATGACAACAAAATTGAGTCAATTGATGTGGATGATATCCTGCGTGATGAAATCAAGAATGGTTCTTCTCCCTATGTGACGCGCGGCCCTGATGGCAAGATTGAATATATTGAAGCCGGAGTTCGTAACTTAGCTACAGTTGAGACCTCAGGTATCGATTTTGTTACGGCTTATAACTTAGAAACAGGCTTTGGGGATTTCAATTTCAAACTGGATTTAACTCATGTGCTTGATTTTAAAAAGCAGGATAACGCTGAAGCAGACATGATCGACTACGCAGGGTCGACTGACTCGCCCGATTGGCGCGGTAACTTTGCGACCAGTTGGAAATACGATGATTTCTCTGCCGCATGGACAGTTGTTTATATTGGTAGTCAATCAGCAAGTTATTTCAACGAGTTAGAAGAAACCGACCGTTATGTTGATTACGATAATTACTTTAAACATAACATTCAGTTTGGTTATACCCATGCTTATAACGGCTCTATCACAGTAGGGGTGAATAATGTGTTTGATGCTGAAACACCAAACTATTACACCTATGCCGATTATCGCGATGTGAATGTGGGTTTATATGATGTGTTAGGTAGAACGTATTACCTGAGAATAAACCAGAAGTTTTAGGTTGTCCGCCCTCCCTGGATAACTCAAACCTCCGCTTGCGGAGGTTTTTTTGCTTATAAGGCAGTTTACTGGATGTCGAATGAGCGCTATCAATGCGTGAGGCGCAGTTCGTGGCGGTGTTCATGCTGATAATGCTCGGCGCAGGAGGTGCAGCGTTGTTCGGTGGGATCTTGGCTTAAGCGTTCGGTTTCAATTTCTGCCTCACAATCCGAGCAAAGACCGTAGAGACCTAAGTCGAGCTGGCAAAAGGCGGCATCAAGTTTATTTAATCGGCAAAATAGTGGGTGTTCAGCCAGTGGTGTCTGAGCCAATTTATCAATTAATTCTGCCAGACTCAGGCTAGCGTAATGCTCCCCTATGGCTTCGAGGAACAGAGGGAGCGCGCCTATTTCTTTCCTTAGATTAGCTTCAAGCTCTGACAATTCATGTCTGATATGGGTGGTGCTCACGTAAAATCGCCTATTTCATTTGACTCTAGGCGTCCAGTCTAATAGTTCCACTATCAACGACTATGATAAAGATCAAGTATCTGCCACATTTTCGGTTTTTTAGCCGTTAAAAATCGAAAAAGTACTTCATTCTTATCGCATTATATGTGCTACGGCAAAAGCCCTTTTATCACACATATCGTCGCGATTATTCGTCGCATAAGTTCCGTTGCGCCGTTTCTAATACGCGGACTATTTCTTCCGTTGTTTTAAAGACTCGCAGTTCCCTAAACAAGGTATCGGCTTCGGGATATTGACGGTTGAGATAGGTGAACCACTGTTTGATCCGGGCTGGATAATAGTCACTCTTACGGCCATTGAGTTCCCTTTGGGTATAACTGAGCATGAGCCCTAAGGTTTGCGCCCAAGTATAAGGAGTGGCTCCTGTCTTGATAGTATCAGCCAAGTTCGGCAATGAAATTGCCCCGCGGCCGATCATGATACTGTCGCAGCCCGTGACCTCGATACAACGCTTAGCATCGTCACTGTTCCAAATTTCACCGTTGGCGATCACCGGGATTGGCAAACGTTTGCGCACTTCGGTGATGTATTCCCAGTAGGCTGGCGGTCTGTAACCGTCGACTTTACTGCGCGCATGGATGGCAAGTTCAGTTGCACCGGCTTCATACACAGCAATGGCGTTTTCCATAAACAGTGACTTATCTTCATAGCCCAAACGTATTTTGGCCGTTACGGCATGCTCTTTTGGTACTGCTTGACGCATGGCTTTGACAATATCGTGCACACTCTCAGGATATTGCAATAATACGGCGCCACCTTTACTGCGGTTAACAATTTTTGCTGGACAGCCAAAGTTTGCATCAACACCGTGTGAACCTAGCTCAATGGCACGCAGGGCATTTTCGCCCATACATTGGGGTTCTTGACCAAGCAATTGTACTCGTACTGGCGTACCTGAAGGGGTGTTGCCGTTGTTGAGCAGTTCAGGACACAGTTTGAGAAAGACCTTTTCAGGCAGCAGTTGGTCTACCACTCGCACAAATTCGGTGACGAGCAAATCGTAGGGATTGATGGTCGATAGGATGTCACGCATCAAAGCGTCTACTACGCCTTCCATTGGAGCCAAAATCACACGCACTGCAGTAAACCCATATCTGTTGCAAAGGGCGAGCATTCTACCTTATCAGCCCTAAGTTACAAAGTGGCCTAGTGAAGGAGGATGAATAGGTGCACCAATAAATAAAATCCAAGCTAAACTGATGGTCCTAGCAGGATATTTTTATCATTTCTGTGACTTAGTGATATTTTTTTGCAATAGAATCGAAATAAGGCAGGTCTTTTGTTGTAAGCCAGCTACTTAAACTGTTGTTGGTCATTATTACTCAATAAACAAGAAGGGATTATTTATGAATTCAGTTAAAAAAACAGCAGTTGCAGTAGCGTTAGGTTCAGTTGTGATGAGTTCAGCTTTTGCTGTCAATGCACAAACTAACCCATTTGGTTTTGAAGCTATGGATGCGGGCTATCAAATTGTCGGTTCAGAAGGCAAATGTGGTGAAGCCAAATGCGGCGCAGACATGAAGAAAGCCGCCGCTGAAAAAGCCAAAGAAGGTAAGTGTGGTGAGGCTAAATGCGGTGCTGAGATGAAAAAAGCGGCTGCAGATAAAGCTCATGAGGGGAAATGTGGCGAAGCGAAATGCGGTGCTGACATGAAGAAAGCCGCTGATAAGGCCCATGAAGGTAAGTGTGGTGAAGCAAAATGTGGCGCTGATATGAAGAAAACCGCCGAAAAAGTGGATGCTAAAGTCGAAGCCGTTAAAAAAGAAGTGAAGTAAAGCGGGTTTGTTTTATCCCTGCAGTTATTGGGATAATTGAGCCTAAAGAGGCCAGCCAGCGCTGGTCTCTTGTGTTTTATTCTTAAGCGATTACAGGTTAGCGTTCGTGAGGTTTTATGAATGAACAGAAAAATACGGCACAGGTAGGGCTGGGGTTAAGGCGAGAAATGCTCAGTGAATTTTGTTTACAGGTGCCTGATGCTATTCATTTTTTTGAAGTGGCGCCTGAGAATTGGATGACCTTAGGTGGTAAATTTGGCCGCCAATTTCGTGAGTTGACTGAGCAACATACTTTCTACTGCCACGGTTTGAGTTTATCCATTGGTAGCCCTGAACCTTTAGATCTCGCGTTTGTAAAAAATATCAAAACCTTTATGGATTTACACCAAATCCAAGTCTATTCCGAACATTTAAGTTATTGCTCAGGGCAAGGTCACTTATATGATTTAATGCCTATCCCTTTTACCGACGCTGCAGTGAAGCATGTGGCGGCGCGGGTCAAGCAAGTAGAAGATATTCTAGAGCGGCCGCTTATTTTAGAAAATGTGTCTTTTTATGCCGCTCCAGGTGCGCAAATGACAGAACTTGAATTCGTTAATGCCGTGCTGCAAGAAGCCGATTGTAAACTGCTACTGGATGTGAACAACATCTATGTGAACTCGATAAACCATCAATACGATGCCGATGCCTTTTTACAGGCCATGCCGACGGAGCGCATCGCTTATCTGCATATTGCTGGGCACTACAAACAAGCTGAAGATCTGCTCATTGATACCCATGGCGCAGCCATTAACGATCCCGTCTGGACATTATTACAGCGCTGTTATGCTTTGCATGGGGTAAAACCGACTTTGCTTGAGCGTGACTTTAATTTGCCGACAACCGCTGAATTGTTGCTCGAGATAAATCAAATTCACGGTTATCAAATGGAGGCGTCCAACTCCCATGCCCAAAATAGCGCTCATGCCGTAAAGAGGAGCGCCTAATGGATTTTAAGCAAGTGCAGCAATCCTTTATCGATTATATCCGCGATCCCTCTTCGCCATTGCCCGCGGATACTGATTTCCGGAGTATGCAGGTTTACCGCGAGTTATTTTTTAATAATGTGCTGGGATTTGTGTCGAACGGCTTCCCCGTGCTTAAAATTTTGTATTCTGAGGAGGAATGGCTGACTTTGGTGCAGCGTTTTTTCAGTCAACATGATTGCCAATCGCCCATTTTTATCGATATCGCGGGTGAGTTTTTAGATTTTTTACAGCAGGAATATCAGCCCACGGCTAATGATCCTGTTTTTATGCTCGAATTAGCGCACTATGAATGGCTAGAGTTGGCCGTTGCGGTCGCACAGGCGAGTGAGGATGAATCTCAACTTAGCTCAGCGCAAATTCCGACGCAGGCTTTATGTTTGTCACAGACGGCGAGGGTAGCGCAGTATCATTTTGAGGTGCAGCACATTCGTCAGGATTATCGGCCGCAGCAACGACTTGATACGCCAGTGTTTTTTTGTCTCTATCAAGATGCCGATTGTGAAGTGTGCTTCTTACAGTTAAATCCCTTAAGCGCACAGGTACTGGCATTTCTTCAAGCTCAAGGCCAAGCGGGTTTTAAAGAGATAGTTGATTGGTTAACAATCACTTACCCTCAAATGGCGCCAGAGATTATTGAACAAGGTTGTATGCAGTTACTCGAGCAATTAGCGGCGAAAGGGATAGTGCGCGGACGTCAGTCTTAAGGTTGGGATTATTGCCGAAATAAATACAATAACCCTACATTTAGAGGGTTTTTATTAATTTGACAAACCGCTACAATGTCGGCCGTTTTGTGATCTCAATCACTGTACGATTCCTGCGCACTTATACTTGCACATACTAGAGGAGCTGTAATGAGTAGTCAGCCGTTCAAAGACCCATTTAATTTTTTGTATTTTATTGGTTTTATTTTAGTTTTACTGTTGCCGACTCTGCCAGCAAGTCTGTCTTGGTTAAAGCATTTAGGTTTAATTTAAGCGAGCGTTAATCTCTAGCGCGTAGCCTATTGGCCACTCTTCGAGTGGCTTTTGTTTTTCCGATAAAGGGCATTTAAACCTATGGTATTAAAGCGCGGATTATTTTTACTGTTAGGCTTAACCGCTTTAGTCTTAGGTTTAGTCGGTATCGTGCTACCGATATTGCCGACCGTGCCTTTTATCTTGCTTGCTGCCTTCTGCTTTGCCCGCTCGAGTGAACGTTTACACCATTGGTTGATGACACATCCCTGGTTTGCCGACGCTTTAACCCAGTGGCAAGAGCAGCGAGCAATGCGTAAGGGATTGAAACGCAAAGCCATGATAGTTAGCGCACTCAGTTTTAGTCTGAGTATTATTGTGGTCCCTATCCTTTGGGTAAAAGGTCTGCTGTTTGTCATGGCGTTGATCCTACTTTGGTATCTTAAAGGTATACCTGAAATAGAGGGATGATTGAGTGATTGAATGGGCTCAGGCGCTGTGACTGAAAGTTTAGTCGTGTTCTTGTTGAGGCTATTTAACTGAGTGCCAACAGGGTTTGATCTAAGGCACAAATTGATAACCTTTCCATCACTTGTGCATTGTGATTGTTGCAACTAAAACTAAAGCGGCATAAGCTTTGTCCGACTTTCGACAATGCGTCCACCCAGTGTGGACGTTTTGTTTTATACCGCCACCGCTAGGTTGGTGAATTGATTAAGTAACTTATTAAGCAAATATGATGGCTATGAATACAGAAACCTTATCCTTGATAAAGCAAAGCATTAAAACGATTCCTAATTATCCTAAGGAAGGGATTTTATTTCGAGATGTCACCAGTTTGCTTGAGAATGCAGCAGCCTATAAAGCGACCATTGACTTGTTAGTTGAACATTATCGTGGTCAAGGCTTTACCAAAATTGTGGGTACTGAAGCCCGTGGTTTCTTATTTGGTGCACCGTTGGCTTTAGAATTGGGTATCGGTTTTGTACCTGTGCGTAAACCCGGCAAATTGCCGCGTGCAACCATCAGCCAAAGCTATGAACTGGAATACGGTCATGATAGCCTAGAAATTCATACTGATGCGATTAGCGCAAATGACAAAGTGCTCGTTGTTGATGATTTACTCGCCACTGGCGGTACTATCGAAGCGACCGTTAAACTGATCCGCCAACTCGGCGGTGAAGTTAAACATGCGGCCTTTGTGATCTCATTACCTGATTTAGGCGGTGAAGTCCGTTTAACCGCATTAGGGCTTGAGTTGGTTAAACTTTGTGAGTTTGAAGGCGAATAAATCTGCAGCTAAAGGCGCCTTGGGATAGTTTGATGGCATGTCAAATCATGGCATGTTATCTTTCAAAGTTCTCGGGGCGCATGCTCCCGCTTTTGTATCACATACTCTGGGGAGTTCCATGTCATATCAGGTGTTAGCCAGAAAATGGCGCCCTGCCACATTTGATCAAATGGTTGGCCAAAGCCATGTTTTGCATGCCTTGACCAATGCGTTAAGCCAGCAGCGCTTACACCATGCATACCTGTTTACGGGAACGCGCGGTGTCGGTAAAACCAGCTTGGCGCGACTCTTTGCCAAAGGCTTAAATTGCGAACAAGGCGTGACAGCGACTCCCTGTGGTGTTTGCGGCAGCTGTGTGGAAATCGCCCAAGGCCGTTTTGTCGATTTGATTGAAGTCGATGCCGCATCTCGCACTAAGGTCGATGATACCCGTGAGCTGTTAGACAATGTGCAGTATCGTCCAACCCGTGGCCGCTTTAAGGTTTATCTCATCGACGAAGTGCATATGCTGTCGCGCAGCAGTTTTAACGCACTGCTAAAAACCTTAGAAGAACCCCCCGAGCACGTTAAATTTCTTCTGGCGACAACCGATCCGCAGAAACTGCCAGTGACTGTGTTATCTCGTTGTTTGCAGTTCAATTTAAAAAGCCTGACCCAAGCTGAAATTGGCACTCAGCTCAATCATATCTTGACCCAAGAGCAGTTTCCCTTTGATGCAGAAGCCCTAAAATTGCTGGCTAAAGCTGCCAATGGCAGTATGCGTGATGCCTTGAGTTTGACAGATCAAGCCATTGCCTTTGGTGGCGGTAATGTGATGCTCACTCAAGTGCAAACCATGCTTGGCAGTATTGATGAGCAGCATGTAGTTGCCTTGCTTAATGCCTTAACCGATGCCGATATTGGTGTGTTAATGCATACCTGTGCCCAAGTGCTTGCGTACGGCGCAGATGCCCAAGAAGTGCTACGCAGTTTACTTGAGTTGTTACATCAAATTACCTTGACCCAATTTGCCCCCGCGTGCGCGCAGCAATCCTTGTATAGCGCACAGATTCGCGCCTTTGCCGAACAGCTTAAGCCGGAACAGGTGCAGCTTTATTATCAGATTTTATTAACAGGCCGCAAAGACTTACCCCATGCACCGGATCCTAAATCGGGTCTTGAGATGGCGCTATTACGCGCTGTTGCGTTTGTGCCGGAAAAGCCAGTAAAGCGCTGGCTGCCTGATGCTGTCGCTGAGATCAGTTTACCCGCAGGTCAAACGCCAGTTGCGGCAACTGCTGCAGCGCAAACTCCTGATGTAAATGAACAACAGTTTGCTGAAACACATACAGCTGAAAAAAAAACAGCATTAATTGAGCCTGCAGATACCGTAGAGCAGGCACTTGATGCTGAGCTCGAAGCGGATGCGGCATTAATTGCCGAACAGGCGGTGATTCTAAGTCAGGCGCAGAGTCAGGGATTTAACGCTGGCAGCTTAAACGTTGAGATAGTGAATGCTGAGGTCGAGCCACAAACTCAAACAGTATCAACCGCTCAAGCGCCTTCTCAAGTTACTGAAGCTGCTGCTGACATTGAGGCATCGGTTGCGAGTTTAGATGCTCAGAATAGTGAAGTTCCTGAATTCATTGGGGCAACTGCCGAGTCGAGTATTGTTAATCCAGCAGCGGCTGAAGTGATTGTTGGTTCAAGCGCTGTGGCTATTGGTAGTGACATTGCAGAGAAAGACAGTGCTGTTCAAAAGACTGTTGATGAAAACACTGCTGTTGACTCCCTCGCTAACCATACTCTTACTAATAGTACGCTAGAGCAAAAGGGGCTTGATGAACATAGTCCCTATGGAACTGAAGTCGAGCATTCTTATCCAGCGATGGGATCTTATGCCCAAGAGTCAGCGCCGCTCGATTCCTATCAAGATGCTTATGTTGAATTCACCTCCGGCTCTTACAATGACGATGATTTTCATCACAGCTTTGACTCTCATGCTGTGCCTGATGATGTTCAACACTTAGATAATGTTCAAAATTCTGCTGATATTCAAAGCGCTGTAGGCATGGAAGGCTCAGTTGATAGTCAGTCAGTAGTAATGGCTCAAGTGTCTCCTCAGGCATCAATTCCAACACTAGCCTCCGCATCCTTAGCCGACGACGATATTCTCTCAGCTGTGTTGGCGGCGCGGGATTCACTGTTATCGGATCTTGACGCCTTAAGTGCTAAGGACGGTGATGAAAAAAAGTCGTCATTGGACTCAAAACTTAAGACGCCAAACACTAAATCACATGGTGTAACCTTACCTAAATCGGTTACTAAAATTGAAGCGAGTCAGCCAAGTGTGGCATTTTCTGTTGATCCCGCATCTGATTTAGACCCTGATTTAGCGATAGATTTTGATGATGACTTCGACTTAGATCTTGAGCCTATCGAGCTGCACCAAGCAGTATCTTCAGTCGTCATCTCAACTGGAATTGTCTCTGAGAAGCCTGCCAAACCGTCTGCTACATATGATCGTCCGCCTTGGGAGGCCGCGCCTGAAGCTGAATTTATCGAAGTGACACAAGTCGATAGTAATAAGACTGAGAGTATTCAGCCGGTGAGCGCGCAAGCTACTGATATAAATAATGTTCAAGCTAGTCATGCTCAAGAGCTTTTAGGCGAGAGTTACGCACCTAATCATGCACAAGATGACACTCTATCCCTGAGTGACGGGCAGCTTGCAGCATCAAGTTTGAAGTCGGAGATACTTCAAACTCACGTTGTACGTCAAGAAGAAATACCCGGCTCAGAGTTTGCCTCGGTTAGCACAACAGCACTGACAAATGCGTCGAATACAGTGGAACACACGCAGGAGACACAAGTCGCGCTCAGTTCGACTCAACCTATTAGCGGTCATCCATTAGATTTACATTGGTACAAGTTGATGGCGAGCTTAGAGATCGGCGGGCGAGTGCGGCAACTGGCGGTTAATTCTGTCTGTAAAACTTTGAGTGATCCTTTGCCGTTGCTGCTTAAACCAAACCAGAAGCATCTAGCAGCCGATGTTGCCATAGTGCAGCTTGAGCAAGCCTTAACTACCGCGCTCGGGAACCCAAGACGGGTGCAAGTGGTCATAGGAATCGATGAACAGCGGGAAACGCCCTTAGAGTTACGTAAGCGTTTCCACCAAGAGTTGCTGCAACAAGCGCATCAATCATTGATCCATGATGACAATGTGCAATGGTTGATCCAACGTATGGGCGCCGAACTCGATGCCGATAGTCTAGTATATCCACCAGAGTTGTTGAATTTACGCAGTCAGCAAATACAAGCGTTACCTGAGTTACCTGAGTTAACTGAGTTAACTGAGGCCGCGAGTTAGCCATTATTGGCGAGTCTTTGGGTAAAATTTTTATCGTTAATTTGTAACGCTGTGGTTTAAATTTAGGCTTCGAGTGCATATTTATAGTGATGCTGCTGAGAAACTCTGCATCGAGATCATAAGTTTATTAACAAGATAACGGCATTGATTGCCAATCCCATTTATTTAAGTAAGATTAGCCGCGTTAATGCTTGCGACTAACCCTAATAGAAGAGAAATGACTATGTTTGGAAAAGGCGGTATGGGCAATTTGATGAAACAGGCCCAGATGATGCAAGAAAAAATGGCCAAAATGCAGGAAGAAATCGCCCGTATGGAAATGGTGGGTGAATCTGGTGCTGGTTTGGTGAAAGTGACTATGACAGGCGCGCACACAGTGCGTAAAGTCGAAATCGACCCAAGCCTGATGGAAGACGACAAAGAAATGCTGGAAGATTTGATTGCTGCGGCCTGTAATGACGCTGCTCGTCGAATCGAAGAAAACCAAAAAACTAAAATGGCTGAAGTTACTGGTGGCATGCAATTACCACCAGGCATGAAAATGCCATTTTAATTGAGATAGCCGATGAAATTTAGTCCATTGTTAGATGAGTTAATTCAGTCCCTGCGTTGTTTACCTGGGGTTGGGCCTAAATCGGCGCAACGTATGGCGTTTCAGTTACTTGAACGCGACCGAAAAGCAGGGCTTAAGTTAGCCAGTGCGCTGTCCAGTGCGATGAGTGACGTCGGTCATTGTCAGTCTTGCCGAACCTACACTGAAGAAACCCTCTGTCCGATCTGTGCTAGCCATAAACGCGGAACCTCCTCCACCATTTGTGTGGTGGAAACGCCGGCTGATGTGTTAGCCATTGAAGCGGGTGGACATTTCACTGGCCGTTACTTTGTGCTTTTAGGCCATTTATCGCCCCTCGATGGCGTGGGGCCAGAAGAGTTAGGCTTAGCGTTACTCGAGCGCCATTTGGCATCGGGTGATGTCACCGAACTGATTTTAGCGACAAATCCAACAGTAGAAGGTGAGGCTACAGCGCATTTTATTGCCGATATGGCCAGACGTCACAAAGTGATGATAAGCCGCATTGCCCATGGCGTACCCGTAGGTGGCGAGTTGGAATACGTGGATAGTACTACGTTGGCGCTGTCCTTTAATGGTCGTTTACCACTTTAATTAAACAGTTTATATTAGAACCATACTATTGTTTGTATTGGATTAATTGAAGGCTGAAGTATTCAACTCAATTATCATTTTAGTGCCTGAATCTTATAAACCCGCCAAGATCCTATCTTGAGCGGGTTTTTATTTGCCCAAAGTTTCAACCTAGGTATTGAGGCTGGGTTATGGAGACAGGGCGGTGGTTGATTCAATTCCTATATTGATTGATATCTATCTATATAAAATCCATGTTTATCAATAGTTTTTTAAATTTCATACTTGTCTTATGTGAGCTTCATCCGTAAAGTCGGTTTGATAATAATCGGGTTGAGTTGCTTAATCACAGTGATCCACTGTATGTCTAGTCAATTCGTTGGGCTTAGATCTGTGTGCTTAGTTCTGTGTACGTTTAATTGGCCACGTCTTTTTTATTTGAAAACTAGGGAGGGGACTCATTGGGAAATATTACTATTAGGCATGCAGAGAAGCGTGACGCCGCAGCTATTCAAGACGTATATGCCTGCCCGAATGCCTATACAGGTACCTTGCAACTTCCTTGGCCATCGACCGATAAATGGGAGTCACGCCTTGCTGCAACATCGAATAATATTCATCGTTATGTCGCAGAGATTGAAGGTGAAATTGTCGGTGATTTGGGTTTTGAAGTGTATGAGCAACCCCGCCGTAGGCATGTTGCCTCCTTTGGTATGGGTGTAAAAGACAGTTGGCAAGGCCGCGGTATAGGCAGTGCCTTGATTAACGCGATGCTTGAGCTTACCGATAAATGGATGAATATAAAACGAATTGAATTAACGGTTTATACCGATAATTATGCCGCCATTGGTCTATATAAAAAGTTTGGCTTTGTAATGGAAGGTGAGTCGAAGGATTTTGCTTTTAGAAATGGTGAGTTTGTTAGTGTGTATCATATGGCGCGGTTAAATTAATGTGCTGATATCTATGCTATTTTAGCTGTTACTTAAGGCTCTCACTCTAAGCACTAACTTTAAGAATTTGCTCTAAGCGCTCAATTTAAGAACTTACATCAAGAGGTCACTTTACGAACCGAGGTATTGGAATAGCATTAAGCGCTCATTTTCAGAGCTCGCTTTAGGTGCTAAGTGTATGTCTATCCTAACTTTTAAGGATAAAAATGGGACTCATTTTATTGCCGCTGCTGATACTTTGGTTGGGTGTTGGTATTTATGCCATACGTATCGGCTATCAAGTATTGGCTGGGGCTTCTCAATTAAGCTATGCACTCAATGTTTGCACTCTCGCCTTAGTGGCATTACTGCTTTATCTCTATTTCGGTTTCGCTCAATTTAAGGAAAATAAAGAGTTGTGGGCATTCGAAATATCGATGTTTTTTGCTGCGAATAAGTTTGCTTTTGGCATCATGATGCTTGGTCTAATACTGCACTGGTTCGGTCAAGGTGTTCTCATTTCTGCTTATTTGAAACCTCTACCTTTCATAATGATTTTCACCGTTTCCTTTGGTGCTATGGCAGGCGTCATATTGTCCGACACTTTTATGGCGAAATTTGACATCCAAAAAATGCATTGATGTCAGCTGATCAGTTTAAATCTTATTTTGGACGCTGTTGTTGAAGATGATTTGAATTGATGGCTTTCATCGGTTGTTTATAGTTCGTTGAATCCGATGAGCTACCATGGTGATCTGGTTAGGATTTTACAGAGAGTTATTACGAATTTTAGATACAAAAAAACCAGCTTGTGCTGGTTATTTTTCTCTTTCATAAAGAGAATTGGTTGCGGGAGCTGGATTGCTAATGTTAAATCAGCGACGACCTTCATCCTTTGTTTATAAAGAATTGAGCCCGACGAGTGAGCATGTTGCTCTGTTCTGTATTTAACTGTGGTTTTCTATGAATTTTAGATATAAAAAAACCAGCTTATGCTGGTCAATTTTCTCTTTCACAAAGAGAATTGGTTGCGGGAGCCGGATTTGAACCGACGACCTTCGGGTTATGAGCCCGACGAGCTACCATGCTGCTCCATCCCGCGTCCGATTGTTGTTAATAACTGTTTTAATTCTGTCATCAAAGAATTGGTTGCGGAAGCCGGATTGCTAATGTTAAATCAGCGACTACCTTCGCCTGTTGTTTATAAGGAGTTGAGCCCGATAAGCTGTTTCTCGTTATAAGCATATATAAAGTGGTTGCGGGAGCCGGATTTGAACCGACGACCTTCGGGTTATGAGCCCGACGAGCTACCATGCTGCTCCATCCCGCGTCCGATTATTGCTGTTAATAACTGTTTTAATTCTGT
Organism: Shewanella sp. SM23; assembly: GCF_025654295.1. Lineage (NCBI taxonomy): Bacteria > Pseudomonadati > Pseudomonadota > Gammaproteobacteria > Alteromonadales > Shewanellaceae > Shewanella > Shewanella sp. SM23. Next base: position 43,046 of record NZ_JAKKRM010000015.1, on the reverse strand, counting down.
CATCTAAGAATTGGTTGCAGTAGCCTGATTTGAACTGGCTACCTTCGCCTGTTGTTTATAAGGAGTTGAGGCTAATAAGCTGTTTCTCTTTATAAACACATGTAGAAAGTGGTTGCGGGAGCCGGATTTGAACCGACGACCTTCGGGTTATGAGCCCGACGAGCTACCATGCTGCTCCATCCCGCGTCCGATTGTTGCTGTTAATAACTGTTTAATTCTGTCATCTAAGAATTGGTTGTAGTAGCCGGATTTGAACTGACTACCTTTGCCTGTTGTTTATAAGGAGTTGAGCCCGATAAGCTGTTTCTCTTTATAAACACATATAGAAAGTGGTTGCGGGAGCCGGATTTGAACCGACGACCTTCGGGTTATGAGCCCGACGAGCTACCATGCTGCTCCATCCCGCGTCCGATATCTATCTGTATTACTTTACTATTTTGCTTTTAAATGGTTGCGGGAGCAGGATTTGAACCTACGACCTTCGGGTTATGAGCCCGACGAGCTACCATGCTGCTCCATCCCGCGTCCGTCTTCAAAGCGGGGCAGACTATAACGGCAGCGCCTTGGCATTGCAAGGACGAAGATCGAAAAAGATGGTGAACGCTTAAATATAAAGCGGAGTGGGGGGCTTTCATACAATTTAAACATAAGTTAGGGATTTTTCGTTGATTATCTTAGGTCGAGGATGAGACTAAATGGGGTTTCGACTAATAACTGTTTATCTTTTATGTATTCGAGCAGGTATAATGTCGCTTTGATTTTGACTGCGTACTGATTATCCCATGCTTAATTTTTTTGCCGCCGCCCCTAAGGGCTTTGAATATAGCTTAGCCCAAGAGCTGACAGAATTTGGTGCGACTGAAGTAAAAGAGAGTGTTGCTGGTGTGTATTTCACTGCCCCCTTAGCTTTAGCGTATCGGATTACTTTATGGACACGCTTAGCCAGCCGTATCGTGTTGGTTATCTATAAAGGTAGCTGCGAGTCGGCAGAGCAACTTTATAATGCCGCCTATTGTGTCGATTGGCCGGCGCATTTTTCCAATAAAAGCACTTTTAGTATCGATTTTCATGGTACGGGTGGTTTTATCAATAATACCCAGTTCGGCGCACTCAAGATTAAAGACGCGGTTGTGGATAGATTCCGGGACGATGACGTTGAGCGCCCAAATGTGTCACGCGTCGATGCTGACTTTAAAGTTGATGCCCATTTTCGTAATGGCGTAATCACGATTGCGATGAACTTCTCTGGTCCATCACTGCATCAACGTGGCTATCGTTCTACTACTGGTGAAGCACCACTGAAGGAAAACTTAGCCGCCAACATGTTAGTACGCAGTGGCTGGCAAGCAGCGCCTTCGACCTTGCTCGATCCTTTCTGTGGTAGTGGAACTGTGCTGATTGAAGCGGCTTTAATGGCGGCCGATATTGCCCCAGGCTTACAGCGTAGCCGTTTTGGGTTTGAACATTGGCGTCGTCATGATAAAGCTGTGTGGCAAGAAATCGTTGAAGAAGCGAAAGCGCGTGCCTCATTAGGCGTGAAACGTTGCGAGATTAAATTCTACGGCTCAGATATCGATTCTCGCTTAGTTGCGTTAGCCAAACGTAATGCCGAAAATGCCGGTGTACTCGAGTTAATTGAGTTTCAAGTTGCAGATGCGTTGACGATAACACCGCCTGCAGAAAGTGGATATTTGATCACTAACCCACCTTATGGTGAACGTTTAGGCAATGTGTCTGAGTTATTGCAGCTTTACTATCAGCTAGGCGACAAGTTTAAGAAAGAATTTGGCGGCTGGAAAGTGGCCATGCTGTGTAGTGATATCGAGCTGGTATCATCACTTAAGCTTAAAGCCGACAAACAGATGAAGATGTTCAACGGCGCCCTAGAATGTGCCTTTAACATTTATACCTTGCATGCGACCAGTACACGTCGCGATACACCAGTGCTGCCAGACGGCGTCGACATTGCCGATATCGCCCCTGCTTTTGCTAACCGCATTAAGAAAAATGCCAAGTTATTAGAGAAATGGGCCAAGAAAGAAGGCATCGACAGCTATCGTATTTATGATGCCGACATTCCTGAATATAACGTCGCAGTAGATAAATACTTAGATTACGTGATTATTCAAGAATATATGGCGCCAGCAACTATACCTGAAGCCGTAACCAAGCGTCGTTTAAGCGATGTTTTGTTAGCACTGCCGTCGGCCATTGGTATCAATCCGAACAAGATGATCATGAAGACGCGTGAGCGTCAAAAGGGCACGAGTCAGTATCAAAAGCTGGATGAGCGTAAGTTAGAGCTTATCACTACTGAATATGGCGCTAAGTTCAAACTGAACTTAACTGGTTATTTGGATACAGGTTTATTCCTCGATCACAGATTGACACGCCGTTTAGTCGGTCAAAAATCTAAGGGACGCCGTGTACTTAACCTGTTCTCTTACACAGGTTCTGCTTCTGTGCATGCGGCGCTTGGTGGGGCTAAATCGGTGACGACGGTGGATATGTCCAATACCTATATTGCTTGGGCGAAGGACAACTTTGCACTCAATGGGCTTCAAGGTAAGCAGTATGAGTTTGTTCAATCTGACTGCATGCAGTGGATCCGTGATTGCCGTGAACAGTACGATCTGATTTTTATCGATCCGCCGACCTTCTCAAATTCTAAGCGTATGGAAGATTCATTCGATGTGCAGAGAGACCATGTGAACTTACTGGCATCCTTAGTGAAACTGCTCAGCCCAACGGGCGAACTAGTGTTCTCTAACAATAAACGTAAGTTTAAGATGGACATAGAGGCACTGACCAAGATGAACATTAATGTGAAGAACATTGATGACGTGACTTTGCCTATGGACTACAAACGTAATCCACATATTCATAATACTTGGCTTATCACCCATGCCTGAGTTGACTCAAGCAGAATTAGATAATAGGCATTATCTGCTATATCACACAGAGGGATGTCATCTGTGTGAACTGGCCGCGGCCTTATTGGCAGCGGCTGACATTGGCTATCGGGCCATAGATATTTGTGACGATGAATACCTCGCGCAGCGTTATGGCGTATCGATCCCTGTGCTTAAAGCTTGGGATGATAGAGAATTACATTGGCCATTTAACGCAACGCAATTACAAGAGTTTACAGGAGCTTAGTTTGAGTCTGGTTCGTATCAATAGTGGCTCTTTAGCCTATGGTTACACTCCGTTGTTACAAAAAGCGGATTTTACTATTCAACGCGGCGAGCGCGTGTGTATTGTTGGCCGTAATGGTGCCGGCAAGTCGAGTTTATTAAAAGTGTTATCTGGTGATGTACTGTTGGATGAAGGCGAATTCAACATCGCTGGTAATGTGACCGTTAGCCGTCTGCAACAAGATCCGCCAAAGGCTGAGCAAGGCACGGTATACGCTTATATTGCTGCGGGATTAAAGGAAGTGGGCGAGGCGCTTGAGCGTTATCATCAACTGTCCCACGATGTGGCCCATGCCGATCCCGAGCAAATGGAGCGTATGCTGAATGAAATGCAAGGTCTGCAAGAAACCTTAGACCACTACAATGGATGGCAGCTAGATTCTCGTATCCAACAAAACTGCGAGTTGTTAGGTCTCGATCCTGACAAATCCTTGAGCGAATTATCGGGTGGTTGGCAGCGTAAAGTGGCGTTAGCCAGAGCACTGGTGAGCGAGCCAGATCTGTTGTTACTTGATGAACCGACCAACCATTTAGACATAGACACTATCGAGTGGCTTGAAAAGTTTTTACTCGATTATCAAGGCGCTATCGTCTTTATCAGCCACGATAGGGGCTTTATTGCCCGTATGGCGACGCGGATTGTCGATTTAGACCGTGGTGTGGTGACCTCATGGCCGGGCAACTATCAAATGTATCTTGATGGTAAGCAAGAATGGTTGCGCGTCGAAGCCGAGAAAAATGCCTTGTTTGACAAGCGTCTCGCCGATGAAGAAGTGTGGATCCGTCAAGGCGTTAAAGCCAGACGTACCCGTAACGAAGGTCGAGTTCGCGCACTGAAGGCGCTACGTGAAGAGCGAAGTGAACGTCTGAATCGTCAAGGCAATGCTAAAATGGCAGTATCGGATACTGAACGTTCTGGTAAGTTAGTCTTTGATGTGACCGATCTTAACTTCAATCTGCCCGATAAAAATCTGGTTAAAAACTTTAATACGACGGTTATCCGCGGTGACCGTATTGCGCTGATTGGGCCAAACGGTTGTGGTAAATCAACCTTGATCAAGCTGTTAATCGAGAAGCTGCAACCGCAATCGGGCGAAATTAAAGTCGGTACTAAGCTCGAAATCGCTTATTTCGACCAATATCGTGAAGCGTTAGATCCTGAGCAAACCGTTGAAGATAACGTTGGTGAAGGTAAAAAGACCATCACGATCAATGGTCAAGACCGCCACATTTTAAGTTATTTGCAGGACTTCTTGTTCTCGCCTATGCGTGCCAGAACGCCAGTGAAAGCGCTGTCGGGTGGTGAGAAGAACCGTTTGTTATTGGCTAAGTTATTAATTCGCCCAGCAAACTTAATCATTCTCGATGAGCCAACTAACGATCTTGATATTGAGACCTTAGAATTGCTAGAGTCGTTGCTCACTGAATACCAAGGTACGTTGTTGCTAGTGAGCCATGACAGGGCATTTATCGACAATACTGTGACCAGTAGCTGGTGGTATGCGGGTAATGGCCATTGGAGCGAGTATGTAGGTGGTTATCAAGATGCCGTGAACCAAGGGGCAAAGTTTTATTCTGAGGAACCTAGTTCACAAAAGGTGGTCGAAGTTCCTGCGGTTGAAACTAAACCCGTTGAAGTTAAAACTGCAGAACCTGTGAAAGCGGTAAAAAAACTGTCGTATAAGCTACAGCGTGAGTTAGAGTCACTACCTAATGTGATGGAGCAATTGGAGGCAGAAATTCTCGCATTGCAGACCACTATTGGACATTCAGACTTTTATAGTCAGGCGCAGGATAAAGTCAATCAGGTATTGAGTCAGTTGGCTGATAAAGAAAAGCAATTGGAAGTTTGCTTCGAGCGTTGGGAAGAGCTTGAGTCACTGAAGTAAACCAATAATAAAAATGGGAATAGAATTAATGAAGTCAAAGTTGGATAAAGCCCTTTCCTTGGTTGCCTTAGGTGTCCTTGGTATATTAAACAGTGCCCATGCAGCACCTGTCTATGAAATCGTTAATATCGAAAATTATGATCTGAAAGGTACGCTTGAAGGCACTCGTAACGGTTATGCTTTAGGTGTGAATGCCAATGATGAATTAGTCGGTATTTCAAAGGGTAAGAAAAAACTCAGCAGTTCAGATGTCGAAGGCGGCGTGATTGATGTTGCCGATGGTATCGCACCGGAAGAAACCATTACATATTCGATAGATAAAGCCATTATTGCCAATAACTTTGCCTTTATTGCTAAGGAAAATGATGATACATCTAACCCTTGGACCCCCAATTTTGACAGCATTAATGGGACTACACCACCCAATAATGCTGCTGTGATTAACTCAGTTGATAGCTTTTATTACGGTATTAACGATGCCGGTATTAAAGTGGGTAGCATGACTGCTCCTGAAAAGAAAGCTGAGAACACTGCAACTACTGATGTTACCGATGATTACTGGTATTACCGCGACTATGAGTTCCGCGGTGTGGTAAAAGTGGGCAGCACTGAAATTCCATTAGTTCCTCCCTACACGCAATTTGTTAATGCTGATAAGACTAAAACTGTAGAGTTAGGTGGATGGTCTGCAGCAACGGCGGTCAACAACAATAATTTAGTAACCGGTTATGCCAGTACTGCCATCAGTAAATATGGTAGTGATCGTGTTAATTCTTGTTTAAGTACCGATAATACTTTGCCGTTGGATGTATGCGTTCAACGTGAGCAATATCCGAATACAACGGGGACGCGTAATATTCAGTATCAGACCCGTGCTTATGTATGGCAAATTGACAATGATGTTGCTACTGGGACTGAGTTACCTTTGGGGCTGACTCCAGCGACTGATAATACCTTAACCTTTACCGCTCAAGCACTGGGTTTGAATGATAATGGTGTCGTTGTGGGTCGCTCACATGTTTATCGTGGTGGTGACACCAATAATTTGCGTCAAGATGCAGCTTATTGGGCTAAAGATACTGAAGGTAAATACCAATACCATTGGATCCCTATGGTCGATTCGATTTCTAGCTCTATTGCCTATGACATCAACGATAGTGGTATTCTTGTCGGTAGTTATCGCAGCTATATTCAAGGTTATTTGCGCGACAAGTTTTTCTATTTTGATACGAATCAAGCTGATGCAACAATAGTAACCCCGAATGATTTCGCCGTTTCTACAACGGATCTTTCGAGTAAACCAAAGGATATTAATAATAAAGGTCAAGTCGTAGGTTATATAGAAACCACCTATGATAAGGAAAAACCACGTCCTAAGGCGGGCTTCCTGTATGAGAAATCTACCGGTGAATTTAGTAACCTTAACAACTTGTTGACCTGTGAATCTAAGGGCTATGAAAAGGGCTCTGATGGCAATTGGACCCGTCATAAGGTTGAATTTACGGATGGTACTGGAAAAGTACTGACTTATAACAGTGATATTCTCGTTGTTGAAGCGACCAGCATTAATGAAGATGGCACCATAGTGGGAACTGCCTTTATTCGTAAGCCTTCTTTCCAGTTAGACTCTAATGGTAATATTATTGTTGGTGAGAATGGTGAACCACTATTTGAACTGAATGGTAATGGTGATCCAGTGACTGCTTATGTTCTACGTATGGTTGTGCTTAAACCTACAAGCAGTGGCGCAGCCTGTACTATGGATGATAGTCAAGATACCGGTAATTTTGAGCGTTCTGGTGCGGCAACGTTAGCTTGGTTATTTGCCTTGCCATTGGTGTGGTTCCGTCGTCGAATTCGTTAAGTTTTAAGCTTCAATTCAGACTAAAAAAATCGAGGCGAAATGCCTCGATTTTTTTTCGCTAGGATCTCAATAGTTTAATAAATAGTCAGTATAATAGCCGATTTTTTGATTGATCTTGGCGTCAAAAAGCACTATTTCTATGGGTGAAGCTTTTGCTTCTATTTTATGTAGAACAGAGGACGCTTGCATGAAAAGACAAAAACGAGATCGTTTAGACAGAGCTTTTTCAAAAGGATTCCAAGCTGGGGTTGGTGGACGCTCTAAGGAGCTCTGTCCATATGCAAATCTTGATTCGCGATCGCAGTGGTTAGGCGGTTGGCGTGAAGGTGTGGATGGCCGAGTTAATGGGCTATTTAATAAATAATTGAGTTTTACTCATTAATTAAATAGCCCAGAACAAGCAAAGTAATGCAGCATATTGCCCTCAGATGAGGGCATTTTTATATCTGCAGTACTGATATCTTCAGTGTATTGGAGTAAGACTGATCAGAATGTAGACGTATCGCTAAAGACACCGACTTTAAGATCGGTTGCACTGTAGATTTGACGGCCATCAACTTCAAGGATTGCATCGGCAATACCCATCACCAGTTTACGGTGAATAGTACGCTTGATATTGAGTTTATAAGTGACTTTCTTAGCGCCTGGTAATACTTGACCAGTAAACTTTACTTCACCTACACCCAGAGCACGTCCTTTGCCTTCTGCGCCTTCCCAGCCTAAATAGAAGCCAACGAGTTGCCACATGGCATCAAGCCCTAAACAGCCAGGCATTACCGGGTCGGTAATAAAGTGGCAGTCAAAAAACCATAAGTCTGGATTAATATCGAGTTCAGCGACAATTTCACCTTTGCCAAACTCACCGCCATTATCATTGATAGTAACGATTCTATCTATCATCAGCATGTTATCGACAGGCAGACGAGGTGAGTTTGGACCAAATAATTTCCCATGGCCACAGGCGATGAGTTCTTCTTTATTGAAACTGTTTGCTTTGTTCATTGTTTTACTACTCCAGCAATAAGAGCCGCCAAGATTAGCGAACACGTGTAAGCTAAACAACTCCGATCAGCTAATTAGCGGCGAAAAAATCCCAATTTTGCGAGTAATCTCGTGATTATGCCGATTTCCTCCTCGCCATTTCCTGCGAGCTTGTCTAATCGTTCCTGCACAAGGCCGTATAATGAATCATGTGGAAAATCATTATCTTCATCGGCTACACCCGCAGGCATTTGCATTAATAGCTCAACAGCTTGGTCCATATGCTCGATTGCATAGAGGTGAAATAAGCCTTTGCCTACAGCTGTAATCACTTTGGGATTGAGGTTAAGCTGTAACACGTTCGATTTGGGCATGATGACGCCTTGTTCTCCCGTGAGACCACGACGTTCACACAGATTAAAAAAGCCTTCAATTTTCTCGTTGATGCCACCAATCGCTTGCACATTACCAAATTGATCCAATGCACCAGTTATTGCCAGTGACTGAATAATGGGTTGTTCGGCAATCGCTGACATCAAACAGCAGTATTCGGCGAGTGATGCGCTATCACCATCAATTTCTTGATAGGATTGCTCGAAAACGATATTGGCATTTAGGTGTAATGGTGCATCTCGCCCAAAGATACGGTACAAGCAGGCAGAAAGGATCATCATTCCTTTGGCATGTATATTGCCACCAAGTTCAGATTTTCTTTCGATATCGGCGACTTCACCATCACCATAGTGAACAGATGCCGTGATCCGCGCAGGCTCACCATAACTGTAATCGATGGCATCAATGACAGTTAAGCCATTGATCTGACCTACCATAGCACCCGAAGTTGGTAGATTTATGAAGTTGTCATCGAAGCTTTGACCTGAATACTCTTCCGAGCTGTTATGACGATAGTTGGCTTGGGCTAACGCGAGCTCAATACTGCTCGCATTGATACTCGGTTTACCACAATAGGCTTTAGCTTGTACCATCAGTTGGGCAAACTCGAGCATAGACAAACTGAGGCGGCGCTGATGTTCGGTTAACCGTGCACTATAACGAAAAAGTGGCGCTAGGCTTGATTGTTCTAGAGTGACCTCGACACTTTGTGCAACCGTTTGCAACCATGCGACGTATTGTGACTCTGTATAGCGGACCAAGTCGATTTCGCTAGCGAGTTCTGCTAGTAGGGTAAAGTGACGTTGAAATTGCCAATCCTCAGTTCTGACTTGGCTATAAATCATTCCTGCACCGATAAGGACAATTTTACAATTGAGCGGGATAGGACTTAAGTTATTGCTAATCTGATACGCTTTATGGGTTAGGATTTGCATCACTAATTCCCATAAACCTTCACGTTTCCAAAGTGACTCGGCGCAAATAAATACATAATGACATTCGGCCAGAGCACCAGCTTGATACTGGCTTGTTGTTCCTGTTTGTGCCATACGGCCAATGAGGTCTACACGGCGAATATTACCACTGAGGTAGCGATAGCGAGTCGTTTTTTCGGCAATACTGACCTGATTTTCCTGTGGTTTCTCTGATTGCCACTGAAATGTTGCCGCTTTGTCAGTCGGGCGTGTTGCCACTAAATAAGCTGGAGATAACGGCGCTAGGCTATCAATACAGGCTTGGATCATTAATTGGCGGTCAATGCTCGGGAAATCAGCCAGATACAAGTGCTGATCGACAATAGCTTGGTGGAGTTTAAACGCATCTACTGCACGCTCTTGTCCTAAGAGTAATGCGCTTAGATTGTCAGCCGTTTCGGGAAGGGTTGGCAGGCTAAATTCAGGTGCGAGTGAAGACGTGGGTATCAAGAGTGAATTCATATAAGCATTTACCGTGAAAAGTTGCAGTGATTTTACCATACCAAGACGACAAGTCTCTCACTGTATAGGTGTTTTTACGTCTGTTTACTCGATTATTCGTTGAAACTGGTCATGTATTTGTTGTAAAAAACATCGGGGTGAACATAAGTTGAGCATTTGACTCGATATTTAAAAATTGAGGTTTACAAGTTAGCGGTATACTTATATTATTTTCGGCGTTCGGAGGGGTGGCAGAGTGGTTTAATGCACCGGTCTTGAAAACCGGCGTGGGTTTATAGCCCACCCAGGGTTCAAATCCCTGCTCCTCCGCCATATTTAGTCAAAAAGCCGCTAAGCAATTAGCGGCTTTTTGCATTTATACAGTTTGAACCCTTGGGTTCCTGATTTGAAGCGCAGCTCCTGCGCCATATTTACGAGAAAGGCCATCAGTAATGATGGCTTTTTTGTTTGTGCTATTTCCGCTCTTAGGTTTGACCCTAAACGTGGCGTCAGTGCCATGCTTCAGGGAAAGACTATCTGTCATGATTGTTCATTGTGTTAACTCTAGATTCTCCATTCTGATATCAGTGACAGCTACTGATTAATGGGCTTTTTTATCCGCGTTTCTCGTTTATGGTCTACACTAAGTTTGTGGCCAAGTTAATGGTTTTTATGGCCTTTAAAATTTGCACTAGGATGGTGCGACGTATGATTCTCGACAGTCTTGGATCATACGGCCGAACAATTCTTCTCCCATCTGGGTGACTTATTTTAAGTAGAGAAAGCTATGTTGTTACCTACACGTATTTCGCAGCGGCTCACAATGGGCAGCGTAGTGCTACTTCTACTGACTGGGCTCGCGGTTTTTGGTGTGATGTCACTTCGAGGGCAGCCTCGAGTGGTGGCGGCGAGTCAAGAGTTAATTGAGCAAACGGGGAGCAGTATCGTAAGGCAACTCGCACTTAAGTTGGCAAGCATTGAGGGGATTACTTTAAGCCTTGCACACCTCGCAGAAGTGCTACCCCATGAGCAAGCTCTTTATCTTAATTCTTTACCTAATCTAATTGATAACAATGGCGATCTCACTATCGCTGGCGGTGGGATCTGGCCTGAGCCAGATAAATTCGTCGCTGGGAGTATCCGCCACAGTTTCTTCTGGGCCCGTGGTAGCGATAATCTACTGGCTTATTCGGATGACTATAATGCGCCATCTGGCCCTGGGTATCATAATGATCCTTGGTATACGGGCGCGCGGACTAGCTCAGTATCTCAATGTTTATGGTCAGAGGCTTATCAAGATCCGGTTACAAAGGTGGCTATGGTGACATGCAGTGTGCCATATCGTCTCACGGGGACATTTGCAGGGGTCGCAACGATAGATTTAAAACTTGATGATTTAGCCAAATTTTTAACAGAACATGGCAATGTAACTGACGGTTATGCTTTCGCTTTAGACCAAGCGGGTAATATCTTACATTTTCCTGAAACGAATAAGTCCGACACTATGTTACGTTTTACGGATCTCGTCGGGCAGTTACCTTGGCTCTCCCCCGTTGAAGCTGCACTTAAGCAAACCTCAATCAACAAAGTGGTGTCTGTAAGTTTAAATAAGGATGGAAGACTTAATCAGGCGAGTGAGGTGAGCCTTTTTGTAATGCCTGATACTGGATGGGTGATTGGCCTTGTGACGCCTAAAACGCGAGTCACAGGGCTTGCCCGTGAGCTGACATTTGATATTTTATTGTTTTTATTACCATTACTCGCCATTTTACTTTCTCTGGCTTGGTTATCGGGTAAAAAACTGTTGGCGCAACTTGAGGAAACCACAGATCAAATTGCTTCCCTTGGGAGCGGTAGTTTGGGGGCGAATGTTGAACTGCAAATTCAGCGGGATGATGAGATTGGTGCTTTGCGCCGAGCCGTAAACACCTATGCAGGGACGTTAAGGGCAATGTTAGATCTGATCACTCAAGAAGCGAAGAAAATTCAATTTGAGGCAACGCAATTAAGCGGACTTAGCCGTAAGTTAGCTCAGCGCGCAGAGCAACAGCGGCTGGAGAGTGCACAATTAGCCGCTGCGATAACGCAAATGTCTTCAAGCGCCATGGAAGTCGCGAATAATACCAATGATTGTGCTGCAACTGCGCAATCGTCTTTGATTGTAGTGCGAGAAGGGCAAACCCGTGTTGCAGCCAGCAATACTTCCATCGAGGCATTATCAGGAGAAATTGCCAACGCAACTAAGGTGATATCCCAATTGGCCCAAGACAGTCAAAAGGTGGGCGCTGTATTAGATGTGATTAAGGCGATTTCTGAGCAGACTAATTTGCTCGCTCTCAATGCGGCAATTGAGGCGGCTAGAGCGGGCGATCAGGGTCGTGGTTTTGCAGTCGTTGCTGATGAAGTTCGAACCCTTGCGGGGCGAACTCAAGATTCCGCCAATGAAATTAGTACCATGATTAACGCTTTGCAATCGGCTTCGCGCCTCGCTGTGCAAGCAATGCAAGCTGGGGAGTCCCGCACTGTCCATGCGGTTGCGGAGGCCGAGGGCGCTGCCAATTCTCTATCGAGTACCGTACAAAGTTTCGATGATATTTCACAGCGTGCCCAACAAATCGCGTTAGCTGCTCAGCAGCAAAGCCAAGTCACTCAAGAGATTAATGAGTTGGCAGTGCGAATAAATAGCATTAGTGAAGATAACTCCCTCGATGCAACGGCGCTTGATGTGTTAAGCCTTGAGATGCAGAAACTATCTGACCGTTTAATCAATATCAATCGAACTTAGTCTTAATATAGTGTGAAGTGTGCCACCTTAAAATGGCGCTTCAACTGATAAGGGATTCAAAGATAAGTTGAATAACGCGATATTTTTAAGCGGATTGGATGTAGATTGACCATGTAGATTGTTTCTTTAAATTAAGGGTTTACAGCAGAGTAGTAGATAGCTATTATCTCGCTCGTTCGGAGGGGTGGCAGAGTGGTTTAATGCACCGGTCTTGAAAACCGGCGTGGGTTTATAGCCCACCCAGGGTTCAAATCCCTGCTCCTCCGCCATATTTAGTCAAAATGCCGCTAAGCAATTAGCGGCATTTTGCATTCATACCGTTTGAACCCTTGGGTTCCTGATTTGAAGCGCAGCTCCTCCGCCATATTCACGGAAAAGGCCATCAGTAATGATGGCCTTTTTTGTTTGTGCAATTTGAACCAAGGTTCCTCATTCTAAGCTCAGCTCCTCCGCCATATTTAGTCAAAATGCCGCTAAGCAATTAGCGGCATTTTGCATTCATACCGTTTGGACCCTTGGGTTCCTGATCTGAAGCGCAGCTTCTGTGCCATATTCATGGAAAAAGCCATCAGTAATGATGGCCTTTCTTGTTTGTGCAATTTTCATTTCAGTTTTCTCATTCTAATCCCTTTGTTATTCACGGCTTTCGATTTAAGTGAATATGAAATAGTCAATCAACACTATTAACCATAAATTTAAGTTTACAGTGGCGACAGAGATAGCTATTATCTCGCTCGTTCGGAGGGGTGGCAGAGTGGTTTAATGCACCGGTCTTGAAAACCGGCGTGGGTTTATAGCCCACCCAGGGTTCAAATCCCTGCTCCTCCGCCATATTTTACAAAAAAGGCCATGTTTATTCATGGCCTTTTTTGTATGTGAAATTTGAACTAGGGTTCTTCATTCTAAGCGCAGCTCCTACGCCTTTTTGCATTTAAGCTATTAACCTTAGGTTCCTGATTCTAAGCGTATCTCTTCTGCCATTTTCATGTGAAAGGCTATCAGTAATGATGGCTTTTTGTTTTTCTTGAACTGAAAAATTGCCTATATTTGCTGGATATTTTGATATCGATTTAACAGGGATTTTAGGCTGGTCATTCTGGGGTTATTGCTTCGTTTTTAAACGCTTTTTATTGGTATGCTATTCTGGAATCCTTCCTTTAAATATCATCTAGTTAACAATGTTGAATTTATGCTTTGCGAAATGGGGTTGTTGGGCTAAATTAGCCCTATGAACTCGTTATCCGTTTGCCATGTTGCTGTTTCTAACACACGGATCGAGCTGTAAATTGTAAAAGGTGGGTTAAGTTGATTTCGATATATTTGGTTGACGATCATGAGCTTGTGAGAACTGGGATCCGCCGCATCTTGGAAGATGAACGTGGGATCAAAGTCGTGGGCGAAGCCCCTGATGGTGAGACTGCTGTGCAGTGGGCTCGCCAAAATGAAGCGGATGTGATCTTAATGGATATGAATATGCCTGGGATGGGCGGATTGGAAGCCACTCGAAAAATTTTACGATATCAACCCCATGCAAAAATTATTGTATTAACTGTACACACGGAAGATCCGTTCCCAAGTAAGGTGATGCAGGCTGGTGCTTCGGGCTATTTAACAAAAGGAGCGACGCCACCAGAAGTATTGCAAGCGATACGTCAGGTCTCTCGCGGACAACGTTATTTGTCCCCAGAAATTGCCCAACAGATGGCGCTGAGCCAGTTTAATCCTGCCGATGAAAACCCGTTTAAGTCTTTGTCCGAGCGTGAGTTACAGATCATGTTGATGATCACCAATGGCGAGAAGGTTAACGATATTTCTGAGCAACTGAACTTAAGTCCTAAAACCGTTAACAGTTACCGTTATCGTTTATTTGCTAAGCTGGGGATCAGTGGTGATGTCGAACTAACGCGGTTAGCTATTCGCTATAAGATGTTGGATGCTGGCCATTTTTAATGGAAAGTGGATTGCGTTGGTCGATGACTTTAATCTAGCGAGTTCTTGGGTTATATGTTGCTATGTTGTTTGTGTTAAGTCTCCAAAACTGTGGGTGTGAATGATGTCTAATGAATTTAACGCCCAAAGTTTCTTACGTACTGTTTCATCCTCCGCTGGGGTTTATCGCATGTATGACGTCAAAAATGACGTCATTTATGTGGGTAAAGCCAAAGATCTTAAAAAACGGCTCACCTCGTATTTTCGTAAAAACCTCGGTAATGTTAAGACCCAAGCCTTAGTTTCACATATTCACCATATTGATGTGACGCTGACCCACAGTGAAACAGATGCTCTGTTGCTTGAGAATGATTACATCAAGCAATACATGCCAAAATACAATGTGTTGTTGCGTGATGACAAATCTTACCCTTACATCTTATTAAGCCAGCATGAGCACCCAAGGCTTGCCTATCATCGTGGTCCGCAGCGGGAAAAAGGCCACTATTTTGGTCCTTATCCCAATGGCGGTGCTGTGCGTGAAAGCCTACATTTGATGCAGAAGCTGTTTCCTATTCGTCAATGTGACGATCTTTACTACAAATCGCGCTCACGCCCTTGTTTGCAATATCAACTGTCTCGCTGTAGCGCGCCCTGCGTGGGCAAAGTAAGTAACGCTGATTATGATGAGCAAGTGAAATTAGCCAGCCTGTTTTTAAAGGGGAAAGATCAGCAAGTGATCAGCGCCTTGGTTGATAAAATGGAACTTGCGGCCGAGCAGCAAGCCTATGAACAGGCTGCACGATTTCGCGATCAGATCATGGCACTGCGTAAAGTTGCCGAGCAACAGGAAGTCTCTAATAATAAAGGCGATATGGATGTTATTGGAGTGCATTATGCGTCGGGCATCGCCTGTTTCCACCTGCTATTTATCCGCGAAGGTAAAATTTTTGGCAGTCGTAGTTATTATCCTTCAGTACCAGCCCAAACTGATATGGATGAGGTGCTACGCTCCTTTATCCTACAGTTTTATTTAAATGCAGATATTCAACGCACGATTCCAAAAGAAGTGGTGATTAGCCATAATTTTGAAGAATTACATGAACTTGAAGCGGCGATTTCAGAGGCGCTAGATAAAAAGTTTTCGATTAAGACCAATGTTCGCGCCGACAGGGCGAGCTTCTTACGTTTAGCCGTGACCAATGCGACGAATGCAGTGGTTACGCGCCTATCCCATAAGAACACCGTCGAACAGCGTTTTGTGTTACTCGAAGAAATCTTAGAGTTGAGTGGGCCTATCCAGCGGATGGAATGTTTCGATATCAGTCATACCATGGGGGAAAGCACCGTTGCCTCCTGTGTGGTGTTTAATCGCGAAGGGCCGCATAAAGGCGAATATCGTCGTTATAATATCGAGGGTATTACGCCGGGCGATGATTACGCGGCAATGAAGCAAGCGGTAAGCCGCCGTTTCGATAAGATTGAGGCAGGCGGTAAAATCCCTGACATTTTGTTTATTGATGGTGGGCTAGGGCAGTTGCGTATTGCTCAAAAGATAGTGGATGAAAAGTTTGTTCATTTGGATAAAGCACCGCAGCTTATTGGGGTGGCAAAAGGTGAGGGCCGTAAACCTGGGCTTGAAACCTTGATCTTAGGGGATACCGAAACCAGCTTTTCCCTCGAAGGGGATTCGCCAGCACTGCACCTTATCCAACATATTCGTGATGAATCCCATCGATTTGCAATCACTGGCCACCGTAACCGTCGCCAGAAAACCCGTAATACTTCAACACTGGAATCGATTCCAGGTATTGGTCCTAAACGCCGTAAAGCTTTGTTACAGCATTTAGGAGGCTTGCAGGAAGTGAAAGGTGCAAGTGTGGCGGAATTAGTCAAAGTACCAGGGATCAGCATAGAAATGGCACAAACCATTCATGATGCATTGCGAGGGTGATAAAATTAAGGCAAGATTGGCGCTGCTTTTGACTAACTGGTTTGATCATGCCGTTTAACTTACCTATAGCATTAACTCTTTTCAGGCTTTTTTTACTGCCCATTTTTGTGGTGCTGTTTTATTTACCCTATGACTGGACCCCTTTTGTTGCCGCATTTACCTTTTGGCTCGCGGCGTTAACGGATGCATTAGATGGTTATGCTGCCCGTAAATTGAAACAATTAACTCGTTTTGGCGCTTTTCTTGACCCAGTCGCTGATAAGTTGATGGTGATTACAGCTTTAGTTTTGTTGGTCGATCAATACGCGAATATCTGGCTGACATTACCCGCCCTGTTTATGATAGGTCGTGAGATTGTCATTTCAGCGTTGAGGGAATGGATGGCTGAAATTGGTAAACGTGGTACTGTCGCCGTGTCTTGGATTGGTAAATATAAGACGGCTGCGCAAATGGTGGCAATTATTGGGCTGATTTGGCAATACAATCCTTTAATGACGAATGCCGCATTTGTACTGTTATATATCGCCGCTGTATTAACGTTTTGGTCAATGATGAGTTACATTTTAGCCGCTTGGAAAGATCTTACCGCTGAATAGTGCAATAAAAAATCAAAGAGATTATTTAGTGTGCAAGCAGTAAGTTATCGATAAAACAGCGGTTGACACTGGGTGGTAAATCGGTAGAATGCCACCCCGTAGACAAGAGGCAATGTGCAAACAAAGTCTTAACGTTACCAAATATTGATGTTTGATATTAGCTAGGTAATAAAGTGAAATGCTTTGTTTATCTGAGTGACTAGTAAAACAAGATGCGACATTAGCTCAGTTGGTAGAGCGATACCTTGCCAAGGTATAGGTCATCGGTTCGAACCCGATATGTCGCTCCAATATTTTTAAAGTCTAATTCTACTCAACATGAGTTAGCAACTATGGCGCGATGGCAGAATGGCTATGCTGCGGATTGCAAATCCGTCGATCTCGGTTCGACTCCGGGTCGCGCCTCCATAGATTAAAGTATTAATGACACGATTCCCGTCGTTAATATAATGAGTTTGCCCGAGTGGTGGAATCGGTAGACACAAGGGATTTAAAATCCCTCGCTGGTAACAGCGTGCCAGTTCAAGTCTGGCCTCGGGTACCATTATTTTGATAGTGATGGTAAAAATAAAGTCAGAATTTTAAATCGGCTTTTATTAAAGATTTGATTGTTGTACTAAGCGTTAGCTACATAGAGTTAATAATATTTTTGACATGATTCCCGTCATGAATATTCAGAGTTTGCCCGAGTGGTGGAATCGGTAGACACAAGGGATTTAAAATCCCTCGCTGGTAACAGCGTGCCAGTTCAAGTCTGGCCTCGGGTACCAAAAAAGAAAAAGCCTCGATATTTATATCGAGGCTTTTTTGCATTTAGATTTCTACTTTTAGTCGGCATTCTTTGTGAGGGGTTTAAGGTCAAACTTGACTGACGCACTTAACGTACTGCTTACTTTAGTTCGCAGAGGTCCTTGCGGCGACGCACATCAGGAGAGGCTAATAACCCTAAACTCACATAATAGTGCTACGTTTTAAGCTGATAGTGTCATTTTGAAGTAAGCCAGTAGTTATGCTGGCAGAGAAGTCGAGCGATAAGGTATGGGATTATGTTTGCTGAAAAGCAGGTCATGAGTTTTTAGCCTTGGCTTGTTCTATTTATGCTAGAGATAAAACCTATAAATAGTAAGCCTATAAATAAAACCCTAGGCATAAAAAAGCGCCAGTAAATACTGGCGCTTTTTATTCACTTACTCGGTCAGTTTATGTTTGTTAGACAGTGATACTGGTGAATATCAGTTTACTGCCAATCATCGCTATTCCAGCGGTACAGCCAAGTCGCTGCAAGTGGTTTATCGTCTTTCTTAAGCTGTATTCTCAGTTCGGCTACATTGGTACTTTCTGGTTCGAAGCTGATAAATACTCGAGCGCCATTGATGTCTGGGTGGGCGACAATCCGAGACGACAGGATTTTACCTTTGCTGATGCTGGCATCGATGATAATTTTATCAATGTCTTGCGGCTTGATGTTACTGAAATCGATAAGTAATTCTTTGCCTTTTGCTAATACTTGCCCCTTAGTACTGCGGACAACACGTGCTTTTGACGCCGTAGAAGGGCTGTCGTTTGAGGCTGTTATGCGATAGGAGTATTTATAGGGCTGATCCTTTTTTAGTCCGCCTTGCGGCTCCCAATAGGCAACTATGTTGTCGTTGGTTTCAGCATTAGAGGGAATTTCAAGCAACACTAGTTGGCCTTTTCCCCAATCATTGAGGGGTTCAATCCATGCAGAAGGTCGAAGTTGATAGTTTGCACTCAGATCTTGATAGTCTTCAAATTTACGATGGCGCTGGATAAGACCAAACCCTTTTATATCTTCATCGCCAAAAGCACTGATCTGCAGTTTGTTAGGATTATTTAATGGGCGCCATAGGCGTTCGCCATTACCGCGATCGATTTGTAGGCCATCGGAGTTATGTACTTGTGGGCGGTAATCGGGTTTATCTGAGTTATCGAGTCCGCCAAAGAGGAACATAGAGGTCAGCGGTGCAAGACCCACATGCTGGATATCTTTGCGTGGGAATAAGGTTACATCCACTTCGACACGTGATGGTGAACCGGGATAAATACCAAAACGATAGGCGCCAGTGACACTTTGGCTATCTAGCAGAGCATGAACCACGATTGCCGTCTGATATTTAGATGGGCGCTCAACCCAGAAACGCTTAAACAGGGGATATTCTTCACCTTTTGGCTGGGCGACATCAATCGCTAAACCACGATTAGATAAGCCATAGGTTTGCCCTTTAGAGAGCACGCGAAAATAGCTTGCACCTTGAAACATGATGAATTCATCTTTTATTTCATCATCATTGATAGGGTAATGTAAACGCACACCCGCGTATTGGCCCACTTGAGTGATGAGTTTTTCAATGGTGTCGTTAGGGACATCGAACGAAGCTTCTGTTAGCTCAATTGGAATAGCTTTGCTGTTTTCGACCACGTCGATATCGACAAGGTTTTTATAGAGAAAGCCTGGAGCAAAAAGTTGTACCGAAAATTTGGTCGGTGTTCCACCCCAAATCGCGGCATTTTCTTGGTAATTGATTTTGCCATAGGTCGCGAAATCGAGATCAACCAGTTCTTTAGGTGCTTTTTTCGCTTCTTTAAATGGTTTTTGCGACAGTTGTTGAGCGAGTTCAATAACTGTGTCTTGGGAGAATTTTTTAGATTTCTTCTCTGGTGCAGGCGTTGGTGTTGTCTCTGCCGCTGCGGCATTGACGTTGTTTATGCCGACGACATAGACGATGGCGGTCAAGATGACAAAAGGTAGTTTTTTGAGTAATGCCGGATAACCGGTAGGGTAATTCATCATAAGATTCATTCGCAAAATGGAAACTCCTTACTAAAATGACGCTGATTCATAGGCACAATGTATGCTTCAGTCTATCTAATCCCTAAATATTAATAACTTGTCTGCTATAAAATCCTCAGTCGTGGGATTCGAGTAGCTGAGGTAAGGGATAATTTTACCTGCGTAGCTAGAGATTTGTAACATAAATTATGCTTGGCGCTATTTTAGGTGCCGTTCTCAATACTTTGCGGTGTGATTTTACGATAAGTAATAGCAATTGGTACTGCAGTAAAAACTGTCTTGGCTGAGCTAACACTGTTCTCATTGGATTCAGTGGCGTTTTTACACAAAATTGGTGCAGTTGAATCGATAGTGTTAATTAAAAGCTTACAATATCAAATAGTTAATCTTAATTATTGCTAATGAGTGATTCAGGCTCACGGTATTAACTGTGAGCCCATTTAGATATGCTAACGTGGATATTATGACTTGAGTAAGTGCGATAGGTCACTGCCCACAGGAATTAGGATCTCTTGCTGCTCACCACAGAATAAATACGCAGGTTTGTCACCTAAGAGTGATAGTGTGTCTCCTTGTCGCCACAAAGCTGAGCCTTCAACTATGCCTATCACTGGGGTTAATGGGTCGACTTTAGTGAATTCTAATAATCGCTGGGCACGGGTTTCACCATTGTGGCCCGGTGCTTGGTAATTGGAATAGTGTGGATTGAGCTGGAACGGCACTAAGTTTAATGCGTTGAACGACGGCGGTTCGATGATCGGCATATCATTAGTGGTGCGAATACTCAGTCCCGATACGTTTGAACCCGCGCTCCAGCCGATATAAGGCTTACCAAGGGCGACTTGCTCACGAATAAGCGTGACCAGATCATAATGATATAGTTGGTGTAACAGGTGAAAGGTGTTACCCCCACCGATTAAAATTCCATCGGCATCTTTTATTGCTTGTTTAGGGTCTGGATGCTGATGAATACCACTGATATCGAGTTCAAGCTCAGCTAGCCCAGTCACGACAGACGCTAAATAAGTGTCATAACTCATGCTAACCCCTGCATAGGGAATAAAAATCCATTTTTGTGCGTTGGCGGTGAGCGGTTTAATAAAAGGGAGCGCGTGGGCAAGATAAGGCGTATCACCGACACGAGAGCTGCTCAGTAGTAGGGCGTTGATTGTCATTTTGTATCCTGAAATCTCGGAGTGTATTGGTATGTTAACAAAGATTAATTCCGATAAACATAGAGAGTTAAAGCAGAATTGCGCTCTAGCACGGCTAGCAGCGGTGTTTTTCAAGATAGTGATCCCCACCAAGATAGAGCGTTCAGGGCATTCTACTTCTGTATTGCATCAATGCAAAAGTCAGTGATTGATGCGCCTTGAATTAAAGCTCTCAGAACGCGATGAAACTCGTATCTTGAGGTTGCTTGGGCATAAGTTTAAGTTTCGATTAATATACTGTCCCTAGACTCTCGGCCATGAAAGGCAGTGTCTATATACGAGAAAGATACCTATTTTAAAAACTCTTTTCTTTTACCACTTGAATTTCGATGATTTGGACATATTATGTCTTTGAACAAAGTTAAATGGCCTATTCTTGCCCTAAAGGAGCTGAAATGAAGCGTATATTTCTATTGATTGCGACTAACCTAGCTGTGTTGCTAGTAGCCTCAATTGTGATGTCTATTCTAGGCGTGAACACGTCTACTATGGGTGGACTGCTGGTGTTCGCTGCCATTTTTGGATTCGGTGGGGCCTTTATCAGCTTAGCCATTTCAAAATGGATGGCGAAAAAGACCATGGGTTGTGAAGTCATCACCACCCCACGTGACAGTACCGAACGTTGGTTAGTGGAGACGGTTGCCCGTCAAGCTAAGCAAGCGGGGATTAAAATGCCAGAAGTGGCTATTTATCAATCACCTGACATGAATGCGTTCGCTACTGGTCCAAGTAAAGATAATTCATTAGTGGCTGTGAGTACGGGTCTGTTATATGGCATGAGCCAAGATGAAATTGAAGGCGTATTAGCCCACGAAGTGAGCCACGTTGCTAACGGTGACATGGTGACCTTGACACTGATCCAAGGTGTGGTTAACACGTTCGTGATCTTCGCGGCCCGTGTGGTTGCTGGTATTATCAACAACTTCGTGTCGAGTAATGATGAAGAAGGCGAAGGTTTAGGTATGTTCGCGTACATGGCCGTTGTTTTCGTACTAGATATGCTATTCGGTATCTTGGCTTCAATTATCGTCGCTTACTTCTCACGTATTCGTGAGTACAAAGCCGATGAGGGCGCGGCTCGTTTAGCGGGTAAAGGCAAGATGATTGCTGCGCTTGAGCGTTTACGCCAAGGCCCTGAAAGCACGGCAATGCCTGCACAAATGTCTGCCTTTGGTATTAACGGCAAACGTTCAATGGCGGAGATGATGATGAGTCATCCTCCATTAGAGAAACGTATTGCAGCGTTAAGAGCAAGCTAATAAAGAGTGAGTTAACTCTTAAATGTCAAATCTGAGTGCTTAAGACTCACTTGATATTAGATTTAAGACTTTTAACATCGGGCTCAAACTTTGGTTTGAGCCCGATTTTTTATGCCTGCAGCAAATTATGCTGCGCGGTTGCCGCAAGGGCACGGTAAACCAGTGTCGTTTGTTTTGCTTTGATATTCCAATGCTGCCAAAACAGCGGCACGCGCATGCGCCGTTCTGGGGTGATCTCAATCAGTATCCCTTTATCGATTAATGGTTTAGCTTGTAAATGCCCAACGAGCCCATAACCTAAACTCAAGTTAATCGCTTCTAAAAAGCTCTCGGAAGAGGGGATAGTATGTTGCCACCATTGCCCTGGGGTCATATTGAAATACTGGGCGAGAAACTTCTCATGCAACTTATCTTTGGTGGAGAACACTACTGCTGGCGCCTTTGCTAACTGAACTTGGTTGATGGCGTTGAATGACGAGGTGTCACTAAATGATGGAGTATCGCTCAGATCGCTAAAATAGCGTGCGGCAAATTCGGGCGTGGCCACACACAAATATTCCATGGTGCCTAAAAATTCACTGCTGCAACCCGCCATCGGCACTTCGGTTGTGGTGACACATCCGACCGCTTCACCATTTTTCAATAGATGATGGGTGTAGGACTCATCATCGACAATTAATTCCAATAACCAAGCGTGGCGACTGAACATGCCTGCTAGCGCAGGTAAAAACCACGTGGCCAAACTGTCGGCATTCACAGCGATGCGCACTGTGGTTGGATGGTTGGGATCGTCGGCGTCCATCTCGGCTCTTAATTCACTCTCTAGTAATTGTACCTGTGAATAGTGGCGCAACAGGCGCTTACCTGTGGGCGTTGCGACCACAGGATTGGAGCGAATAAGCAGTGACTGACCGACTTTTTCTTCAAGTTGTCGAATGCGCTGTGATACCGCCGACTGGGTGATGTGCAGCACTTTGGCGGCGCGGTCGAAGCCGCCTTCCGAGACCACAACGGCGAGCGCTTTGAGATTCGCGTATTCCAGCATAGTCATCCTCAAATGAGTGTGTTTGGACGGTTATTAATTTTACTTATGATACATAAAAAACATTAGTTATATTAATTTTGTTGTTTTGACTATGCTAGCGCCTTCTTTGAACATGAGAGGTGGTTATGCAAGCGGCATTTATACAGGGTATGGGGATTGGTGGGAGTTTGATTATTGCTGTGGGCGCACAAAATGCCTTTGTGCTCAAGCAAGGCATCAAGCGCTCATACCCGTTACCGATTGCCTTGCTCTGCTCTATTATTGATGCGCTGATGATCACTGCGGGTGTCGCGGGGCTAGGACATATTATTGAGTCGTTTCCCACTATTAAGCATGTGGCGAGTTTCGGTGGTGCTGCGTTTCTACTCTGGTATGGTGCGAATGCGCTAAAGGCGTCGTTTGTGGCTAAGGGCATTGAGATGGATCAAGCCGATAATGCGGACACATTTAAGAAAGCCGTACTGACGACGCTTGGGATCAGTTTGCTTAATCCGCATTTGTATCTTGATACTGTGGTGTTGCTCGGCAGCATTAGCACTCAATTTGATGATTTTGATCGGCCTTGGTTTGGCGCGGGTGCCGTACTGGCATCATTTATTTGGTTTTTTGGCTTAAGTTTTGGTGCGCGTTTGTTAGCGCCCATTTTTACTCGCCCAGCGGCATGGCGTTACCTTGACCGTTTTATTTGGTTAACCATGTGGAGCATTGCCGCTGCGATTATTTGGCCCTATGTGGCAGGATAAACCGACGTTGTGATGCCATAGAATACGGGCATAGCTGAATGCTTTTGCGGTTTTTTCGCTCGGTTTGACTGCATCTTGTGATATGAAAGTGAAAATTTTTCATGAAAAAGGTCCTGATTTCAGGACCTTTTCGTTATCGATTGCCGATTATTTATTCAGCCTACCGACATCAACTGACGACGTTTACACTTTACTGCCGATTAAAGCAGCAGCTTGAAGCCTTGTATTCGTCGTCATATTAGTCATTAACCCGCGATTTGCGCGAGTACGACTTCATGGTGATCTTTGGTTTTAAACTTATCGAATACGTGGGCGATGGTGCCGTCGGTATTGATAAGGAAGCTTAATCTGTGGATGCCATCATAGGTTTTTCCCATGAATTTCTTTTCACCCCAGACCCCAAAAGCGTCGGCGACACTGTGGTCTTCATCGCTCAGTAAAGTGAAGTTGAGTGCTTGTTTTTCAGCAAATTTAGCCAGTTTAACCACAGGATCTGGGCTAATGCCAAATACAGTGACATTATGACTATCGAGCTCGGCTTTACTGTCACGTAGACCGCAGGCTTGCACTGTGCAACCCGGCGTTGATGCTTTAGGGTAAAAGTACACTAAAACAGGACCTTGCTTAAGGCTGTCTGCCAGCGATACTGAGTTACCATGTTGATCTTGCAGTGTAAAGTGAGGCGCTTTTGCCCCAGCCGTTAAGGTATTCATCTATTATCCTCTGTCCTCTAAGATGGCAGTGCCTTCCATACGACGAATAGTACAATCTAAGGTCATATCTTGGGCGAGCTGATAGATACTCTGTTCGAGCTTTTCTAGTTCAACTTTTTCAGGAATATTAATGGTTAGCGACACATTTTGCGTTTGTTCACCACCGGGGAGTTCCTCAGAAAATGAACGTACTGCGGCAAGATCTAATGACCTGTCAGCAAGGAACTGGGTAATGCGTTTAATGGTGCCGCGTTGGTCTTTACCCGTGAAGCGTACTTCGAGGCGAGAAAGGTAGTTTTGTGGTGTGTGTTTAGAGGTGCGTTTCATCACCGTCAGCAGTTCTAACTCAACGCTGAGACTGGGGAACATACTTTCAATTTTTGTTATTGATGCCCACGAGCCAGACAACATCATAATCAGGGTAAATTCGTTACCAAATAATGCCATACGGCTGTCGACGATATCGCAGTCACAGTCACTGGCAAGTCGAGCTAGTTTACTTACAAGTCCAGGACGGTCGAGACCCATCGCTGTTACGACCAGGAAATTGGTCATGAATTTTCCTCACTTTTTCGATATCATAGAGCGAAAACTCAGGGTTAAAGCTGAGTTTTTGTGCGGGATGTAATGCTACCATAACTAATTCAATTTGAGAGCCCCGTTAATGCTTGTCATTAGTGGTTGGCATCAGTACCATAGCGAATCCTGAAATCTTGGGGAAAGTCAGATGATAAACGGAAGCATCGTAGCCTTAATCACGCCAATGAACAGTGATGGCTCAGTAGATTTTGCAAGTCTTGAAAGGTTAGTCGAATTCCATATTGACCAAGGCACAGATGCCATTGTGGCCGTTGGTACTACTGGCGAGTCAGCGACTCTGCCTATGCCTGAGCATGTAGCGGTCGTTTCACAAACCGTTAAATTTGCTGCGGGACGTGTTCCTGTCATTGGTGGCAATGGCGCCAATGCCACATCTGAAGCCGTTGAGCTCACCAAGTCCTTATCTAAGGTGGGTGTTGCCGCTATGCTTGGCGTAACGCCATATTATAATAAGCCAACGCCTAAGGGATTGATTGCGCATTATAAAGCCGTGGCCGCTAGCACAGATATTCCACAAATTCTTTATAATGTTCCAGGTCGTACTGCCGTTGATATGCTGCCAGAAACTGTTGCCGAGCTTGTTAGCGTAAGCAACATTATTGGTGTAAAAGAGGCGACCGGTGACTTATCCCGTGTAAAACGTCTGCGCGAACTGTGCGGCGACGATTTCCTCTTGTATAGCGGTGATGATGCCACTGCCAGAGAGTTTTTACTCTTAGGTGGAAATGGCGTAATTTCTGTTGCTAACAACATAGTACCAAAGGCTTTTAAAGCTATGTGTGATGCGGCGCTCGCGGGCAATGGCGAGTTGGCTCAGAGCATAGATACCCCGCTGCGCGGTTTGTATAGCACACTGTTTTGTGAAGCCAACCCTATCCCAGTAAAATGGGCTGCCCATCGTATGGGTTTGATTGAATGTGGCCATATTCGTTTACCTTTGACTGAACTTTCTGAGCAATGTCATGGTCTGTTGATAGAAGCAATGACTCGTGCCCAGATAGAGGTTAAATAATTAATGTTAAAGAAAGTCACTCCACTGATCTTAGTTGCTGCTGTTGCAGCCTGTAGTTCGCCACTTGATCGCCGCCAAGCGAACGGTAACGACGACTATGTTCAGGCCGAGCAAGCACCTTTGCTTAAGATCCCCGCGGGATTAAAAACGCCACCCTACAATAAAGAATTCGATGTACCAGCACTGGGTTCTAAAGTGAATGCTTCGCTGTATGGCAAAAACTTAGATATCCGTCCGCCACTGCAAGTACTGCCAATGGCGGAAGGTACTCATGTGGAAGAGGGCAGTGACAACATTAAAATCGTGGTTGAATCCATAGACAATGCTGTGGATTTGAAACAAGAAATCTTCACAAACTTAGATGGTTTCTTTGCTCAAAAAGGTATTGCTGTTCGTAGCCGTGATTTTGACAAAGGCAACGTAGAAACCGATTGGATTGAAAGCCGTGAAGTGATTGAATCGAGCATGTGGGGTGCGGATAAAGTTTATCTGTTGCGCCAACGCTATCGTTTTGACGTGGAAACACGTCCACATGGTCGCACTGCCAATATCGTTATTCACTTAGTTGAACACGAAGAGTTCTACGACGATAAAGCGCAACAAGTTTTATTAAGCGGTGAAGATAAGCAAAGATACACTATTGATATGCTGAACAGCGCCATTGCGTATATCAGCGTTAAGCGCGATCAAGCGATCCAATCGAATCGTTTGAAGCAAACCTTAGGTATTAATGTTGATCTCGTGACGCCTGAAGAAGGTAAAGCTTACTGGTCTGCTAAAGCCTCTTATAAGCAAGTGTGGGATCGTCTACGCATAGTGCTACCAGAAATGGGCTTTGAAATTGCCGATATGGATAGTGCTAAAGGATTGTACTTTATCAAGTTTGACGATAACTCTGGTTTCTGGAGTTCATTGTGGGGCGAAGATAAGTTAGCACTGAAAGAAGGTAGCTACCGTTTACTGCTTGAAGATGGTGATACTCCAGAAGAAACGAAAATCTTCCTTCGCGATAACGAAGATCAGCCATTAAGCGATGAAGTAGTTAGCAATGTGTACCAGTCACTGTCAAACCTGATGAAAGAAGAACGTCAAATACGTTAATTTCAGCAGTTGACTAGAAAAGGGCGAATTATCGCCCTTTTTTATTGGCTGCAATTTGAGTTTTAAGCAGGGGATTGTCGATTATCTAGGCGATCTGTGTTGCAGAATTAAATTATCTATATACCAATCTTTTTCAAATGGTTTTAGTGATAAATGTTGATTTAGTGGCAATAAGTAAAATTAATCACTTAACAACCTTGTTATCGTACTGCATTCTGGCAACTCAACCATTGATATCGCCAAAGACACTTAATCATACATATTTTGCGCTATCAGCGTAATTTGTAAGAAAAAGTAAAACGTATTGATGCGATGATGTGAGTGAGTAAACTAGCCGTCATTAATGCGAGTCATTCCTTGGAAGCCCGATGAAAAAAATTATTCTAATAATCGCCATATTGGCCGCGGCATGGTTTGGATACCAAGCCATGCAACCGCAAGAGATTGCTGCAGCCCAGATTAAACTCATACCTAATGTGGTGATTGCCACTGCCGCTATGGCGCCCATTCGCGATGAAGTTGAAGCTATTGGTAGCAATAAAGCCACAGAATCTGTAACGATAACGCCTAAAGTCACCGACATGGTGATAGCGCTTAAATTTGACGACGGCGATATCGTTAAAAAGGGCGAGTTATTAGTCCAACTGCAAAATGCTGAGCAGATCGCTAAGGTTAAAGCCGCGCAAGTCAAAGTCAGTGATAATCAACGTGAGTTAGCTCGGATCAGTTCGTTGGTGACTAGCCGCACTGTGGCCGAGTTAGAACGCGATAGATTACAAACCCTTATTGATACCACCCGTGCCGAGCTCGAACAGGCGCAATCATCACTCAATGATCGCAGTATTCTGGCGCCTTTTAATGGCCGTTTAGGCTTACGTCAAATCAGTGTGGGCAGCTTAGTGTCGCCCGGCACTGTGATTACGACATTGGATGATATTTCTACCATTAAGCTCGATTTTTCAGTGCCAGAGCGCTTTATTCAAGATTTAGAGCCAGGTAAAAAGGTTGAAGCCAAAGCGGTCGCTTTCCCTGATGTGACTTTCAAAGGTGTGGTGACATCGATTGATAGCCGTGTGAATCCAACCACGCGCACAGTGATTGTTCGCGCCGAAATCCCCAATCCTGAGCTGCGTTTATTACCGGGCATGTTGATGAAGGTCAAACTCATCAAGCGTAGCCGCGAGGCCTTGATGTTGCCTGAATCTGCCATTATCCCGATCCAAAACAGCCATTATGTTTACAGCGTCAATGCCGACAAGGTGATTGAACGTAAACAAGTCACTATTGGTATTCGCACCCGTGGCTGGGTGGAGATCTTAGACGGTTTAGCCTTGGGCGAAAACGTGGTGATCCGCGGCTTACTGAAAGTTCATCCTGGGGATAAAGTGCAAACTGAGTTCGCGGAAAAGTTTAGTTATCTTGCCGATACGAACGCGGAGCCAAGTGTATGATCCTTACTGATCTCTCGGTCAAACGTCCCGTATTTGCCTCAGTGATCAGCTTGCTGCTGGTTGCTTTCGGGCTTGTCTCCTTTGATAAATTACCCCTGCGCGAATACCCAAACATAGATCCGCCAGTGGTATCTATCGACACGAATTACCGCGGTGCCAGTGCTGCTGTGGTGGAAAGCCGCATTACCCAATTGATTGAAGACAGGATCAGTGGCGTCGAAGGGATTCGTCACGTGAGTTCATCGAGCAGTGATGGCCGCTCATCGGTTACCTTAGAGTTTGATATTAGTCGTAATATTGAAGATGCAGCTAACGATGTGCGCGACAGGATATCAGGTTTACTCGACAATTTACCCGATGAAGCTGATCCCCCAGAAGTACAAAAGGCCAATGGCAGTGATGAAGTGATCATGTGGCTCAATCTCGTGTCGGATCAAATGACGACCCTAGAATTGACCGATTACACCAACCGTTATTTGTCGGACCGCTTTTCGGTGGTCGATGGTGTGGCGCGGATGCGTATTGGTGGCGGTAAGGTTTACGCCATGCGCGTTTGGCTTGACAGACAAGCCTTGGCCTCTCGCAGTTTAACGGTTGCCGATGTTGAGGCCGCGCTCAGAGCTGAGAACGTCGAGTTACCTGCAGGTTCGATAGAGTCGAAGGAGCGGCACTTTACAGTGCGACTGGAGCGGGGTTATCGCACTGCCGAAGATTTCGCAAACTTAGTGATCACCCAAGGGGAAGACGGTTATTTAGTCAAACTGAGCGATGTCGCACGGGTGGAAATTGGCTCTGATGAAGAGCGGATTATGTTCCGTGGCAACAAAGAGGCAATGATAGGTTTAGGCGTGTCTAAACAGTCAACCGCCAATACGTTAGAAGTGGCGCGCGCAGTGAATGCGCTGGTTGACAAAATCAACCCGACCTTGCCAGCGGGGATGTCGATTAAACGCAGCTACGATAGCTCAGTGTTTATCGAAGCCTCGATTAAAGAAGTGTATCAAACCCTGTTCACAGCGATGATTTTAGTGATTATCGTGATTTATTTGTTCCTTGGCAGTGTGCGCGCTATGTTAATCCCCGCGATCACTGTGCCAGTATCTTTGCTCGGCACCTTTATTGTGCTGTATGCGCTAGGTTATACCATTAACCTCTTGACCTTATTGGCGATGATCCTCGCCATCGGTATGGTGGTGGATGATGCGATTGTGATGCTGGAAAACATCCATAGACGTATCGAAGAAGGAGATTCCCCACTCAAAGCTGCTTTCCTCGGTGCGCGTGAAGTGGCTTTTGCTGTTATCGCGACCACACTCGTGTTGGTCGCGGTATTTATGCCAATCACTTTCCTTGAGGGTGATTTAGGTAAATTATTTAAAGAGTTTGCCGTGACCATGAGTGCGGCGGTGCTGTTCTCTAGCCTAGTAGCGCTCACACTCACGCCCATGATGTGCTCTAAGTTGCTTAAGCCGAGCTCGCAGGATTCTTGGTTGGTGCGTAAGGTCGACGGCATAATGACAAAAGTGTCCAACCGATACCAATTGTCCTTAAAATCCGCCATGGCCCACCCGATATTGGTGTCGATTCTGGTGTTAGTCGCATTAGGTTCTAGTGTCTATTTAGTCCAAAAAGTACCGCAAGAATTTGCGCCACAGGAAGACCGTGGTTCGTTATTCTTGATGGTCAACGGGCCACAGGGCGCGAGTTACGAATACATAGAATCCTATATGAATGAAGTGGAAAACCGCTTGATGCCATTGGTCGAAACGGGTGATATCAAACGTCTGCTCATTCGTGCCCCCCGTGGCTTTGGCCGCGCGGCGGATTTCTCTAACGGAATGGCAATCATAGTTCTGGAAGACTGGGGCAAACGTCGTCCAGTAAAGGAAGTTATCGTCGACATTAATAAACGTCTTGCCAATCTCGCCGGAGTGCAAGCGTTCCCTGTAATGCGCCAAGCCTTTGGTCGCGGTGTAGGTAAACCTGTGCAATTGGTGATTGGTGGACCTAGCTACGAAGAGCTTGCCCGCTGGCGCGATATCATGATGCAAAAGGCGGCACAGAATCCCAAATTATTGGGATTAGATCACGATTATAAAGAGACTAAGCCTCAACTTCGTGTCGTCATCGACAGAGACAGAGCGGCGAGCCTTGGAGTGTCGATTTCAAATATTGGCCGTACGTTGGAATCCATGTTGGGCTCACGCTTAGTGACGACGTTTATGCGTGACGGTGAAGAATACGATGTGATCGTTGAAGGCGAGCGCGATAATCAAAATACGGCGGCGGATCTGCAAAATATCTATGTTCGTTCCGAGCGCAGTCAGGAGCTTATTCCGCTGTCTAACTTAGTGACTGTGGAGGAGTTTGCCGACGCCAGTTCGCTGAACCGTTACAACCGTATGCGCGCGATCACCATAGAAGCCAGTTTGGAAGATGGTTATAGTCTAGGTGAAGCCCTTGATTATATGAATCAATTGGCGCGTACCTATTTACCAGCGGAAGCGGTGATTAGCTACAAGGGCCAATCCCTCGATTATCAAGAGTCGGGTAGCTCTATGTACTTCGTATTCATCCTCGCACTGGGGATTGTATTCCTCGTGCTCGCGGCGCAGTTTGAGAGTTATATCCACCCTGTGGTGATTATGCTTACTGTGCCGCTGGCTACCGTCGGCGCCTTAATTGGTTTGTGGCTCACGGGGCAGAGTCTTAATATTTACAGTCAGATAGGCATTATTATGCTGGTCGGGTTAGCCGCGAAAAATGGCATCTTGATTGTCGAGTTTGCTAACCAATTACGGGATAAAGGCGTTGATTTTGATAAGGCCATTATTCAAGCGTCAGCGCAGCGGTTACGACCTATCTTAATGACAGGGATCACCACTGCTGCTGGCGCCGTGCCATTGGTATTGGCGGTAGGCGCGGGTGCTGAAACTCGTTTTGTGATTGGTGTAGTGGTGTTGTCGGGGATTTTACTGGCAACCTTATTCACTATCTTCGTGATCCCCGCCGCTTATGGACTCTTTGCCCGCAACAGCGGATCGCCCGAAGCTATCGCCCAACAGTTAGAAAAAGAATTAGCCCAAGACTAACGCCTCGTGCAGGTTGATGTTGGAAGCATACATATAGGCGCTTGGTATTCATCAAGCGCCTTATTTTTCGCCATTCGAACCTCGTTTTAGCCCTTGCCCTTGAAAAGCAAATTTGGAGCCCCATTTAGTAAACACTAAGCGTTACTTTTACCAAATTACGTAACAAATAAAGGAAAATTTCATGTCACAACAAGAAACTCATGGTTTTCAAACAGAAGTCAAACAGCTGTTGCATTTGATGATCCATTCTTTGTATTCCAACAAAGAAATTTTCTTGCGTGAACTGGTCTCCAACGCTGCGGATGCGGCGGACAAGCTGCGTTATCTGGCGTTGACCAATGACGCACTCTATGAAGGCGACGGTGAACTGCGAGTCCGTATCAGTGCCGATAAAGAAAAAGGCACTGTGACCATCGAAGACAACGGCGTGGGTATGACCCGCGACGGCGTGATTGAGCATTTAGGCACAATCGCAAAATCAGGCACCGCTGATTTCTTTAAGAATCTATCGGGCGAATCTTCAAAGGATTCACAGTTAATCGGTCAGTTCGGTGTCGGTTTCTATTCAGCCTTTATCGTGGCGAAGAAAGTCACTGTTCGCACTCGCGCTGCCGGTCATAAGGCCGATGAAGCCGTATTGTGGGAATCAGAAGGCGAGGGTAACTTCACCGTTGATACCATCACCAAGGCGAGCCGTGGTACTGAAATTACGCTGCACCTGCGTGACGAAGAAAAAGAATTTGCCGATGATTGGCGCCTGCGTTCGATCATCACTAAATACTCAGATCATATCTCTGTGCCAGTCGAAATGTGGCAAGAAGGCTCGCCAGAGCGTGATGGTCCTGATGGCGAAAAAATTCCTGCGACCGAAGGTCAATGGAAAGTCATGAACAAAGCCACGGCTTTGTGGATGCGCAATAAAGCTGATATCAGTGACGAAGAGTATCAAGAGTTTTACAAACACATTTCCCACGATTACACAGACGCACTACTGTGGAGTCATAATCGGGTAGAAGGTAAGCAAGAATACACTAACCTACTGTATATTCCTGCAAAAGCGCCTTGGGATATGTGGAATCGCGACCGTAAACACGGCCTAAAACTGTTTGTACAACGTGTGTTCATCATGGATGACGCTGAGCAATTTATGCCATCTTATCTGCGCTTCGTGCAGGGCTTAATTGACTCAAACGATCTGCCGCTGAACGTATCCCGCGAAATTCTGCAGGATAACTACGTGACCAAAGCGATGCGTACTGGTATCACCAAACGTGTGCTTGGCATGCTGGAAAAACTGGCGAAAGACGATGCGGAAAAATATCAACAGTTCTGGGCTGAATTTGGGCAAGTGCTGAAAGAAGGGCCTGCGGAAGATTTCGCCAACCGTGAGCGTATTGCTGGCTTATTGCGTTTTGCCTCGACCCATACGGGCAGTGCTGCGCCGACTGTGTCACTTGATGACTACATCAGCCGCATGAAAGAAGGTCAAACTAAGATTTACTACATTGTTGCCGACAGCCATGAAGCCGCCGCTAACAGCCCACATTTAGAGTTGTTACGTAAGAAAGGCATTGAAGTCTTACTGATGTCAGAGCGTATCGACGAGTGGCTAATCAACCACTTAACTGAGTACAAAGAGAAACAACTGCACTCAGTGACCCGTGGTGATTTAGAACTTGGCGAGCTGGAAGATGCATCTGAAAAAGAAGCGCAAGAAAAGCTTGAGCAAGAATCGGTAGCTTTAGTTGAACGCATTAAAGCGGCATTAGGCTCAACCGTTGCTGATGTGAAAGTCACGTCACGCTTAACCGACACTCCTGCCTGCGTGGTGGCGGGTGAAGGCGAAATGTCGACTCAGATGATCAAGCTGATGCAAGCTGCGGGTCAACCTGTGCCAGAAGTGAAGCCGACATTTGAGATCAACCCAGCGCACCCATTAGTATCGCGCTTAAATGATCTTCAAGATGAAACCGCCTTCGCGGATTGGTCAAATCTGCTGCTGCAACAGGCGCAATTATCTGAAAAAGGTAGCCTTGCGGACCCATCGGCCTTTATCAAGCTGATGAACCAAATGTTACTGGCTAACATGAAGTAAATGACTATCGGGGCCTTCTTTGAACGGCCCCGATATTGTTTCTAGTGCAGGAAGAGTGGTTTGTGCCTAGGGCACTCCACTTCCGTGTTGCATCAATTCAAAAGGTGGTCGTTCTGACATTGATGCGCCTTGAATTGAAGCACTCTAGGCGCTCTGAAACTCGACTCTTCAGGTTGCTTGGGTATACAAGCAGTTAAGACAACGATTTTAAAATAGCGCGTTGAAACTGAGTGCTAACACTCAGTTTTAAAAGCATAAGGCCTCCTATATTTGAGGCCTTAAACGTTAAGGGAATACTATGGACAATATCCTCAGCCTGACTAAAGACAATATTCAGCAAGTCGTTGACGCCTCGATGCAACAGATAGTGGTGTTAGCATTTTGGGCACAGCCGCAGGAACAAAGTGTGGCTATGCTAAGCACTTTAGAGCACATTGCCGCGCAAAATGCGGGTCGATTCGTGCTCGCTAAAGTTGACTGTGAAGCAGAGTTAGAAATCGCCAATTACTTTCGCATTCAAAGTCTGCCGACCACGTTAGTCTTGGATAAAGGTCAGCCTGTCGATGGTTTTGCGGGGGTGCAAGATGCGGTGCAAGTCACAGCTATGCTGGATAAACATTTGCCGCCTATGTGGCAGTTACAGTTAGCACAGGCCAAAGCATTGCTCGCGCTTAGCCAAGTGAGCGCAGAGGATCTTGCCACTGCTGCCGTGTTGCTTAAAGACGCGTATGCAGGCTCAAATCAAGCGGGTGAGGTGAGTTTAGTACTCGCCGATGTGTATCTGATGCAGGGCGAATTAGTGTTAGCACAAGCCATGCTTGAGAAAGTAGGGCTTGCCGACCAAGATGGTTATTACCAGAGTTTAAAAGCTAAGCTCGCACTTGCCTTGGATGCGGCGGATACCCCTGAAATTCGCGATTTGCAGCAAAAGTTTGAGCAAAATCCAACAGATTTAGTGTTATTACTCGAGCTGAGTAAGGCATTGCATGCTGCCCACCGCGATGATGAAGCATTAGAACTATTATTCGGTGTGCTCAGTAAAGATTTAGGTGCTGAAAATGGCACAGTAAAACAAGTATTTATGGAAGTATTAACGGCACTTGGCCAAGGTAATCCCATAGCCAATCAATACCGCCGTAAGCTCTATACTTTGCTCTATTAATGAAAAAAATCGCTTAGTAACCGCAGTTTATTTGCGGTTTCTGAGGCTAAAGTCGAAGCTAAAACCCTTCTCAATGGCGGCCAGATGTGCGAAGATCGCCGCCCTAAGAAGAATATCAATGCGAAAAGAGGACTCTTGAGATGCGCATTATCCTATTGGGCGCCCCAGGTGCCGGTAAAGGTACCCAGGCCCAGTTCATTATGGAACAGTATGGTATCCCACAAATTTCCACTGGTGATATGTTACGTGCCGCGGTAAAAGCGGGTACTCCACTGGGTTTGGAAGCGAAAAAAGTGATGGATGCTGGTCAACTGGTTTCTGATGATCTGATCATCGGTCTGGTTAAAGAGCGTATCGCACAGGAAGACTGTGTTAAAGGTTTCTTGTTAGACGGTTTCCCACGTACTATCCCACAGGCGGATGCGATGGCGGCAAACGGTATTAGCATTGATCACGTGATTGAAATCGATGTGCCAGATGAAGAAATCGTTAAGCGCATGAGCGGTCGCCGTGTTCACCCAGGTTCTGGCCGTGTTTACCATGTGGTTTTCAATCCACCTAAAGTGGAAGGTAAAGATGACGTAACTGGCGAAGATTTAGCTATTCGTCCAGATGACGAAGAAAGCACAGTGCGTAAACGCCTCGCGATTTACCACGAGCAAACTAAGCCGCTGGTTGAATACTACGGTAAAGTGGCTGCAGCTGGTCAAACTCAATACAACAAGTTTGACGGTACTCAATCGGTTGCGGCCGTGAGTGAGCAGTTAGCTAGAGTGTTGAAATAACCGAATAAAGGTTAATTTACGAGAACAAGTTCTCATATTAAGAAAAAGCCTGCCGATGCAGGCTTTTTTTATGGGTATCGCAATGTTAGCCTCCAAGTGAACTTCATTAACCATGAGCCTAACGTTGAATCCTTCCCCTGCTTTTGGTGTGTTATTGGTTAACCTCGGCACGCCTGATCAACCTAGTCCTAAGGCCGTTAAACGCTTTTTAAGGCAGTTTTTAAGTGATCCCCGTGTCGTCGATTTATCGCCGTGGATTTGGCAACCGCTGCTGAACGGCATTATTCTCAACACCCGTCCGGCGAAAGTCGCCAAACTCTACCAAAGCGTGTGGACGCAGGAAGGCTCGCCCTTGATGGTGATAAGTGCACGCCAAGCACA
This sequence comes from Shewanella sp. SM23, assembly GCF_025654295.1. Taxonomy (NCBI): domain Bacteria; kingdom Pseudomonadati; phylum Pseudomonadota; class Gammaproteobacteria; order Alteromonadales; family Shewanellaceae; genus Shewanella; species Shewanella sp. SM23. Next base: position 6,578 of record NZ_JAKKRM010000015.1, on the reverse strand, counting down.
AAAGTTGGCGGTGGACTTAAGTGCAACCTTTAACCAGACCATTCCGGTTGAACTGGGTATGAGTTACGGCAATCCCTCCATCGATGCGGGATTTGAACGCCTGAAAGATCAAGGAGCAGAGCGTATTATTGTGCTGCCTTTGTATCCCCAATATTCCTGCTCGACGGTGGCAAGTGTGTTCGATGCCGTTGCCCGTTATCTTAAAACTGTGCGTGACATGCCGCAGGTTCGCTTTAATAAAGACTATTTTGACCATAGCGCTTATATTGCTGCGCTGGCACACAGTGTGACGCGCCACTGGAAAACCCATGGGCAGGCCGACAAGTTGCTCTTGTCATTTCACGGTATTCCACTGCGTTATGTGAAAGAGGGCGACCCTTACCGCGAGCAGTGTTTTGTCACGGCTAAACTGTTGGCGCAAAAACTTGAGCTGAGCGAGTCGCAATGGCAAGTGTGTTTCCAATCGCGCTTTGGCCGCGAAGAATGGCTCACGCCCTACGCCGATAAATTACTGTCCGAGTTACCTGCGCAAGGGATCAAAAGTGTCGATGTGATTTGCCCTGCGTTTGCGACCGATTGCCTCGAAACCTTAGAAGAAATCTCCATTGGCGCTAAGGAAACCTTTTTGCATGCGGGTGGCAGCGACTATCGGTTTATCCCTTGTTTGAACGACGATGAGTTACACATTGAATTATTACGGCAATTAATCCAAGAACAAGCGGTATCTTGGGCCCATACCCAAGCCACCTGAAGATACGAGTTTCAGATCGCCTAGGGTGATTCAATTCAAGGCGCATCAATGACAGAATGTCGGCCACCTTTTGAATTGATGCAACACGGAAGTGAAGTGCCCTAGGCGCTCCGTCCCGGCGTTTTTTAACGCACTTTATACTGTGTTGACTATTTTTAACTTAGCCCACTAGGTCTGCAAATAGCCGCCTTGCCTAAAGCGCGTTAAATTCCCGCTGAATCCTGCATCTTCAGGTTGTTTGGGTATTGGAGCACTGGCTTCGAACTGATTTTGTGATAGAATCTGCGCCCTTCCGGCTAAGGGGTGGGTTTTTTGTCTCGCTAGCCTAGACTCAATATTTTTAGGATGCTGCTTGGCTTGACCGCCTCGGCAGACGCCAATTAGCATGGATGCCAGGAAAAGAGAGCCACTATGAAGTTTCCCGGTCAGCGTAAATCTAAACATTATTTTCCGGTTAAAACCCGAGATCCGCTGCTTGAACAGCTGACTCAACAGCCTCAGCCGTTTGCGACTTATATCAGCGGTATTGATCAAACCTTAGTGGATATCGAAGCGAAAGTGGAAGACGAATTGCTGAGCCGTTATGGCTTGCCCAAAGGTAATTCTACCTTGATCAATGATGAACAGGCCCACAGACTCTACACTGAGTTAAAAATTCATGGTTTGATTAGCGATGAATTTGCTGGTGGCACTATTGGTAACACAGTGCACAACTATTCTATTCTGGCCGATGACCGTTCAGTGCTGTTTGGAGTAATGAGTCAAAATATCGAAGTGGGCAGTTACGCCTACCGCTATTTATGTAATACCTCTTCTAAAGTCGACCTTAACTTTCTACAACCTGTAGATGGTCCTATCGGTCGCTGTTTTACCCTGATTTCTGAGTGCGGCGAGCGAACATTTGCGATCAGCAAAGGCGCTATGGATAAACTCACACCTGAATTTATCGATAAAGACGTAGTGCAGGGCAGTTCAGCCTTAGTGTTGACTGCATATTTGATGCGCGCCAGTGATGGCGACCGTATTACCGATGCGGCCATGTGCGCTATCGAATATGCAAAAGCCGCCGAAGTTCCCGTGGTATTAACCTTAGGCACGCGTTTCTTGATTGAAGAAGATCCACAATGGTGGCAAAACTTCATCAAAGAACATGTCACCATTTTGGCGATGAATGAAGACGAAGGTGAAGCCTTAACGGGTTCACGGGATCCTCTACTTGCCAGTGAAAAAGCCTTGGAATGGTGCGACATGGTATTAACCACAGCGGGTCCAATCGGGCTTTATACTGCGGGTTATACCGAGGACTCAGAAAAACGCGAAACGACTCACACGCTGTTACCGGGTGCGATTCCTGAATTTAACCGTTATGAATTTTCCCGTCCAAAGCTTAAAAGTGACTGTGAAACACCAATCAAAGTGTTTGCCCACATTTCACCTTACATGGGCGGCCCAGAAAAAATCGGTAACACTAATGGCGCTGGCGATGGTGCATTATCGGCATTATTGCACGATCTGGCGGCCAATACTTTCCACAAGACTAACGTGCCAGGCTCAAGTAAACATAAGCGCGATGGCCTATGTTATTCCTCGTTTTCTCAAGTGTGTAAGTACGCTAACCGCGTCGCCTACGAAGTTTTAGCCCAGCATAGCCCGCGTTTATCCCGCGGTTTACCTGAGCGCGAAGACAGCTTAGAAGAATCCTACTGGGAAAGATAAGTCGATAGCTGTATTGGTATTAAGCTAACTGATTTACGCTAGGGCAATAACGGCAAACCGTTGTTGCCCTTATTTTTATGGCGTTTATCAATAATCAATCAGCCAAGCGCTAATTTTAACTACAGGCAGTTGCGAATAAATGTTAACGTTAGTCGGGTTCAGGTAGTCCAAATACAGCGATGATTTAAGGTGGAATTTTCGGTGAAAGCGCAAATCTTAAGAGAAATGAAGGTACTCACGGCTATAGAGCCTGAGTTCGAAGTGCAACGTCGTGTCGCGTTTATTAAAACCAAACTAAAAGAAGCACGTAGCAAGGCATTGGTATTAGGGATCAGCGGTGGGGTGGATTCTTCTACTGCTGGGCGTTTGTGTCAGTTAGCGGTGGACAGTTTAAACCAAGAAAATAGCCAAGGTGGTTATCAGTTTATCGCTGTGCGATTACCCTATCAGATCCAAAAAGATGAGCATGAGGCGCAATTAGCCTGTCAGTTTATTCAGCCCTCTAAGTTGGTCACTGTGAATGTGCATCAAGGCGTTGATGGTGTGCATAGCGCTGCTGTTGCCGCGTTAGTCGAAGCTGGATTGCCTTTGCCCGATGTGGCGAAGGTTGATTTTGTGAAGGGTAACGTCAAAGCCCGTATGCGGATGATAGCGCAATACGAACTCGCTGGACTCGTAGGTGGGTTAGTGGTGGGGACAGATCACAGCGCCGAAAATATCACCGGTTTTTACACTAAATGGGGCGATGGTGCCTGCGATTTAGCGCCATTATTTGGTCTTAACAAGCGCCAAGTTCGCCAACTCGCCGCGTATCTTGGCGCGCCAGAATCGTTAGTCTATAAAGCGCCGACCGCGGATTTAGAAGACAATAAACCCTTACTCGAAGATGAAGTCGCGCTTGGCTTAACCTATGCGCAAATCGATGATTTCCTTGAGGGTAAAGACGTTGGCAAGGCGGTTGAGGACAAGTTGATTGGTATTTATAAGGCGACACAGCATAAACGTCAGCCTATTCCAACCATTTACGACTAACCCTGAATCGTCCTTGAATATGCACTCGTTTGAACTCTGTTCACGAGTGCTTTTTTATGCCTTTGTTATTTGGTGACTAATGCTGTGGTGACAGCCGTTACCACAATCATAATGGAATTATTCACTGTGTTGGGGCTCTGGCGTTGCTAAGTGTTGGCGTGTCAGGGCGATCAGTTGGTTTGGGTATTGGCGATAATCCAAATAGGGCGTGAGTAAAAAATGCTGTCCTAGCGAAGATGGCAGCTTAAGTGCGGTTATGGATTTATTTTGGGCAGTTAAATGCTGCGCACCGGAATCGTTCACGGACATGGTGAGCCCTAAAGCATTTGCAGCTACTTGCCCCGCGACAAGATGGATCTTCGCGTTTGCCATCAATTCAGTGCCGCCTATGCAGAGCAGTTCATTTTGCTTGAGTAACACTTGGTCACGATAGCTGCGCCAATCTTCTCCAACCGCGCTGACTTTTGCCATAATAGTGAAGATCTTACGCCAATGATTGCCATTGAGAGCTATAAGAGTCGCGACAGCATCTGGCTGAGTGTAATGCCAGCTCTCAGGTACCAGCGGCGCTGTAGGAAGATAGTAGACGAACCTAGCGTGTGGATTACCGATTATCATCGAGAGCGTATAAGTTTGGTTGGAATAAGACTATTTTCGATCCTAACCCGATTAAGGCCTATGCGGCTAATAAAATTGCGAGATGAGTAAATTGGGGTGACTAAATTGAAGTGACTAAATTGGAGTGATTAAATTGTACTGCTTACACTAGTGGTTTTTATCGCGGTAAAACGTTTGAAGGATGTTTTTATCTACCCGTATAATCTAGTTGCACATTTTATCTTCATGTAGGAACAGCGATGAAGGCCATCATCATAGGTTCGACAAAACACCTATTTTTAGCTGCAGTGTATGCAAGTACTGGCATAGTGGTGGCGTTACTCGCGACAGGGATCTATTTTCTTAATGCGCGCCCTGAGCTGTCACTTTGGCATACGGTCGAGCTAAAAAATGAGTTCCATTACAATACCAAACTTGCCAATTTTAATGAGTACTTAGCGCTAGAAGACCGCTTATTCGCCGAAGTTGAGCGTAAAGTTGTCAAAAAGATTCCCGCCAATGAATTTTCTCCAGTGAACCGCTATGTCAAAAATAGCTTATCTGATCCTGCCCATTGGCCACAAAACTGGAATCGCAGTTATGAATGGTCTGTGGCTAATGCCGAATTTGGAGTATTACTGCTCCACGGTATGTCGGATTCGCCCTATGCTCTATCCAATGTGGCGGCGCACTTTAAAGGTAAAGCCCATGTGCTCGGTTTAAGATTGCCAGGGCATGGCACGATTCCAAGTGGATTGACTGAGCTTTATTGGCAAGATCTGGCCGCAGCGGTTAATTTAGCCACAGCGCATATGCGGCAAACTCTGAAAGATAAACCATTATTTGTGGTGGCTTTTTCGACGGGTGCCGCCGTCGCGCTGAACCATGAGTTAGAACGTATAAGCCATGATAAAGCCCCTGATTATGATGGAATGATTTTTATCTCTCCCGCGATAGGGCTAGCGCCATCTGCGGCGGCCGCACGCTGGCAGAGTTGGATAGGACGATTGTTGGAGCTGGATAAACTGCAATGGAACAGTATTCAAGTAGAGTACGATCCCTTTAAATACACCTCTTTTGCGGTTAATGCGGGCGATGTAGTTTATCAATTAGCCCTGCGTAACCAAGGTTTATTGGCAGGATTAACGCCGCAGCAACGGGCGCAAGTTCCGTCGATACTCACCTTTCAGTCGGTAGTGGATGCAACCGTTTCAACCGCGGCGGTGGTGAATAATCTGTATCAAACGTTGCCAGAAAAAGGCCATGAGCTAGTGCTGTTTGATATGAACCGACTCGATGTAAATGCCAAGATGGTGTCCAATGATCCGCTTGCGGGCTTGTTGGCGAACATTAATAACCCTGAGTTACATTATCGCGGCACTGTGGTGGAAAATATCAGTAATGAAACCACGCAGGTTCAGGCACGATACTTTGGTTTAGATGAACTGGGTTTAGATGAGCAGAATTTAGATACACAGGATATAGGCACACAGGGTAAAGTGCTCACTCAGGTCAGTGAAAACGTGCGGATATTAGATTTATATTGGCCTGCAGGTGTGTATTCCTTATCCCATGTTGCGCTACCTTTTGGCATAGATGATGGGCTTTATGGCGCAGTGATCCAGCCTGATTTACATAGGATCCAAATCGGAGCCTCAGCTTCGCGCGGAGAGCGCGGCTTGTATAGCGTGTCAGCGTCTGAAATGTTACGACAGAAATGGAATCCATTTTTCCCGTATCTACTCGAGCGCATGGATGAGTACCGACTCGCCCATATGCACTCGCATTGAATGATGATTTAGTAAACGGGTGTCATTATGTCTGTTCTGCAGCTAAATCCTGTTTGAGTATGGACGTAATCAGTATCGAGCAATCATTATCGACGAAAATTGTGTCATTCAGAACATAAACTAAGCAGTTGATCAAAGAGATGTAATGAAGCCCTTGCGCAGTTGCGAGGCAATTGCTACAGTTCTGGCTCGCTTAAGATAAACCCCATAAACAGTATCTTAAGTGATAAGTAATTGAGCAAAAGCCGTAAAGATTATCGCTAAACTGTATTTAGCTAAGTCAGAACAGGTATGCAATATACTTAAAAATTCGGTATGTAGCGCAGCCCGGTAGCGCACTGTCATGGGGTGTCAGGGGTCGGAGGTTCGAATCCTCTCATACCGACCAAATTCCTCTTTTTATAAGAGTTAAAAAGCCTGCAAACTTAATCGTTTGCAGGCTTTTTTATTGTCATCCCAAAACCACCGCCTCTGGCGGTGGTGATTGTTCCTTGAGGCTATAGCCTGAATTATGCCCATGCTAAAAGAGACTTCTTATTCACCACAAGTAAGAGGAAACGAAAAGCATGGGCGATTATAGAAGTTCATCACATGTTTATTGGCGTTGCAAATATCATATTGTTTGGACTCCGAAGTACCGTTTTAAAATGTTAAAAGGAAACCTTGGTAAGGAGTTATACAGGTCAATTTAT
>NZ_JAKKRM010000014.1:0-129617 GCF_025654295.1 Shewanella sp. SM23 | reverse complement strand
TTGTCCTGTATGAGCTGCAAGTTGAGCCGCCAACTGTACAAGCCGTTTGGTCCTTCGTACATCCCCTAATTTTGCGCGCTGAAAAATGCTCTGTGCCCAGAGTGATGGTTCACTTAAAAACATGGCATGTGGTATCTGAAACAAAAGGTCAGGATCAGATCAGGTTAATTAAAAATGGTTCAAAAAAATCCCCCGGGGCAAACCGAGGGATTTGTGTAGAAGAGACAGGTATTCCTATAGGGCTTTTTTCTTTATTAAGCGTTAGGTTTTTTTATGAATACAGCCGAATGCGTTAAGACAGACTCATTGAAGACTGATTTAATCAATCTTAAGCAGTTCCACATCAAAAATTAACACAGAACCACCACCAATCTTGCCCGTGCTACGGTTACCGTAGGCGAGTTCACTGGGAATAAAAAAACGCATTTTATCGCCAACAACCATCAGCTGTACGCCCTCGGTCCAACCTTTAATCACCCTATTAAGCGGAAATGCGATGGGTTCGCCGCGATCAACCGAACTGTCAAACACAGTACCGTCAATCAAAGTGCCATGGTAATGGACTGTCACTGTATCGCTGGCTTTAGGATGAACTGTGCCATCGCCCTGAGTTAATACTTGATATTGCAAACCTGAAGCAGTGGTGACCACATCTTCTTTGGTTTTGTTTTGTGTTAAAAACTCATTGCCTAAACGGATATTTTCTTGGGCGGCTTTTTGGCCGTTCATCGAGGTAAAGAAGTAAAAAATCACCCCAGCAATCACCACAACGGCAAGTAACATTTTCATATAAAGAGCACCTTAGTTAATTTTTGCCATATTATCAGTTTTTTAGCTTGAGATGCTATCGGCACTCACGTGTGCGTTGAGCTGGATATCTGGTGCTACCAGTTCAAACCGTTAAAAACTCCTTCAAGACTTTATCCTGCTTTAGAGATCGCTTAATCTGTGGGCTTAAGACTCAATAAAAATTCAATAAAAACAAATAAGAACTAAAATTCAGATAATAAACAAGGAAAGTCTATGTTAAACAAAGCGGCAAAACCTTTGGTCAAACTCGTCGACCGATATCTACCCGATCCTTATATTTTCGTGCTTTTACTTACCTTAGTCGTATTAATTGCTGCTGTGGTTGCCGAACATAAAACCCCGCTGGAAGTCATCAATTATTGGGGTGATGGCTTTTGGACGCTGTTAAGTTTTTCGATGCAGATGCTGTTAGTGCTGGTGGCAGGATTTATGTTGGCAAGCTCCCCGCCGATTAAAAAGCTGCTCGATGCCATTGCTGGATTGGCTAAGTCGGCACCACAAGCCATTATTTTAGTGACTTTGGTGTCACTGGCCGCCAGTTGGATTAACTGGGGTTTTGGGCTAGTGGTGGGCGCGTTATTTGCCAAAGCCTTAGCTCGCAAAGTAAAAGTGGATTATCGGCTGCTGGTCGCCAGCGCCTATTCCGGCTTTGTGGTTTGGCATGGTGGGCTTGCGGGTTCGATCCCATTAACCATAGCGACGGTGGGGCATTTCTCTGAATCGCAAATCGGTATCATCCCCACCAGTGACACCATTTTCGCGAGTTATAATTTATTGTTAGTGGCAATTCTGTTTGTGGTCATGCCCTTAGTGAATCGCTTTATGTTGCCTGAAGATAAGGACAGTGTTTATGTTGACCCAAGCGCCCTTGATGACAAAGACGCCGAACTTGATGCTTCGGCGTTAGAGCTTAACTCTGCAAATGTGAGCGAGCGTCAGCCTGAAAGCCGTCCTGCGGATAAGTTAGAAAATAGTCGTTTACTCGGCTGGAGCGTCGGTGGCGCTGGGCTTGTATACTTAGGTTATTACTTTTGGGTGCAGGGCGGCAGCTTAAACCTCAATTTAGTGAACTTCTTATTTTTATTCCTCGCCATACTGTTACATCAAACACCACGCAGTTTATTAACCAGTTTGAATGAGGCCATTAAGGGCGGCGCAGGTATTGTTATCCAATTTCCCTTTTATGCGGGCATTATGGCTGTGATGGTGCAATCGGGTTTAGCTCAAAGTATTTCGGAAGGTTTTGTGGCCATCGCTAGCGCCGAGAGCCTGCCATTTTGGAGCTTTATCAGTGCAGGAATTGTGAATATTTTTGTGCCATCGGGAGGTGGCCAATGGGCGGTGCAGGCACCGATTATGCTACCCGCCGCACAGGCTTTAGGTGCAGATGTCGCTCGGGTCGCAATGGCCGTTGCTTGGGGAGATGCGTGGACTAATTTGATTCAACCTTTCTGGGCACTGCCCGTGCTGGCGATTGCAGGCTTAAAAGCGCGGGATATTATGGGCTTTTGTTTAATGCAATTGATGATCACTGGCGTGATTATCAGTATCGCGTTGAGCTGGTTTTAAAGGCAAAATGACAGCCAATTTTGCATTTTAGAGTAAAGTGTAGGGCAATTTAAAATTGCCCTTTTTATTGGCGATGAATGATTAAAACCACTTTTGTGGGTATTGCCGGCGGCAAAGTAAGTTGTGATACAGCCAACCAAAAGCCAGAATGAGTGCAACACCACTGGCGACGGGCATATACAGAAAATCCCAGTGCTGCGCCGTGAGCATAACGACCAGAGGATTTGCTCCCGCTGGTGGATGCACAGTATGGGTTAGCATCATCACCGCTATGCCTAATCCGACCGCAAGCCCTAAGGCTAGCGGGGATACTCCTAAAGTATTTAGAATTATCAGTCCAACCAAACTTGTGAGTAAGTGGCCGCAGAAAATGTTTCTCGGTTGAGCGAGTGGACTTTCTGGCAAGGCAAACAACAACACCATAGTGGCACCAAAGGGGGCCATCAACCAAATGGTTTGCGGTATTAGCTGTTCAAGCGTCGCTAAACTACTGATACACAACGTGGCTCCACACCCTGCGAGCAAGGCCATCTTTAGATTCTGTGGATTGATTCTTTGCATCTTTTCTCCCATTGATGGCTTGTGTTAAGCCCTTATTTTGATAATGAATTGTGGACGTGAATGTTCAGCAAACCATCGCTGCTAACATGCTGTGGTGTTCCGTGTTCACTCTTGATTTCACTATTAACTTAATTTAGTTACCGAAGTAGACAAATTTGTCTACCTGTGCGAATGTTCTCACGGGTAGACTGACTTGTCTACTCGTGAGAAGATAGGACTCATATTTGTTAGCTAAAATTTGCTAACGAATGTTTACCAAAGAAGAGGAATGAGTTGATGCAGGGCACTGAGATTCAGACAGGTACGCCATCGGATAAACGGCAGCAATTGGTCACTACCGCATTTAAACTGTTTTATTTTCAAAGTGTGCATGGGGTGGGGATTAATCAGATTTTGCAGGAATCGGCGATCGCCAAAAAAACCCTGTACCACCACTTTGCCAGTAAAGATGAGTTAGTTGAAGCCGTGGTTCGCTATCGTGATGAGGTATTTTATCAATGGCTTAGCGAGCGAGTGAACGCATTGCCAGCGGGACGGGAGGGCATTGGTGGGTTATTTATCGCGCTCGATGATTGGTTTAATCAAAGAGTGCCGCAACTGTGTGAGTTTCGCGGCTGTTTTTTTATCAATGTCAGCGCCGAATTTACTGAGCCGAGCCATCCAGTGCGCCAACTCTGCGCTCTGCATAAACTGCGAGTGGCGAGTTTAATTAAACAGCAAGTATTGGCATTGGGGTTGCCAGAAGCCAAGACCCAATTTCTTGTTGCGGCAATAGGTTTACTCAAAGAGGGGGCGATAGTGTCGGCGCAACTAAAAGGTGACACTCAGTCAGCACTGTTGGCGTTGTCTGTGGTTGAGCAGTTGATCGATGCCGCGACTCATGCTGCTTAGAGTGCCACCCTCAGATGGCGATTCTTAGATAAGGCACCTTATATAAAAGCTTTTGTATAAAAGCCCTTACATAAAAGCTCTTACATAAGAGCATTAGATAAACATATCTACGGCGCCGGTTTTTACGCCATAACCCAGCACGGCTAAGTTGGCGACAACGGTGAGCCAAAAGACGTTTCTAAATGAGGCTTTAACGGACTTGTGTCTTAACAGGTTTTGGGCAAATAGAGCGCCGGGCCAACCGCCCATGAGGGCGAGCAGATGTAATGTGCTTTCTTTAGTGCGCCATTTGTTACGTTTAGCGGCGGATTTATCGATGGCATAGGCGATAAAGGTGAGCAGGCTTAGTGTGAGGTACATGCCCGCAATCCCGACTGGCAGCATATGTTGCTGCGCTGCGCCGATTAAGCCAGCAAGAAAAATCAGCACTAATAACAGCGGCATAAGGCTTGAGCCTGAAGTGGCTGCATTGGACTTTTGAGTGCGACCACTTTGGGCGCGACTGTTCTGAGCGCGACCGCTTTGTGCTCGACTCTTTTGAGAACGATTGGTTTGAGGTGAAGCGCTGTTGCCCGTTTTGGTAGTTTTTTTGTTTGTCATTATCTGGTATCAATCTCGTGTCAGTGTTTTTAAGCTTGCTTGTGTTCTTGTGATGCCGTGTATTTTTTAAACGCGAGGTGGCGCCAAAGTTTCTCTAGCGGCCCTTGCTTGAAATAGCGTAAGTACAGGCTGGCTAACAATAATTGCACTACTGAATAAACGAGCGCCATGGCCATGTATCCCCATCTATCTAAGCTCAATAGCAATTCGGGAGCTAAGTGTCTAAACACTAACACGCCAACGATGGATTGCAGAATATAGAGACTAAACGCGAGTTTGCCAATATTTTGCAGCGGAGTCAGTATATTAGGATTATTCTGGCAAACCTTAACTATAATGTGGATGTAAATCAGCGCCATAGGAATAGCACTTAGCATGATTAACACATCTGAAAACGCAACGAGAATAGTATTTTTCGTTAAACCTAAGATGGTATCAAGCAGTGATAGCGTTACGCTTGCTAGCAGTAACTTTACCAGTACCGATTTGCTAAAACCTTGCTCAAAAGTCCCTTGTTGATACAAGGCCATGCCGAGCAACATCAAGCCAGCTGTAAACCACATTATGGTAAAAGGGATCACCAGTGCCATATAGCCAACTTGCATCAATTGCAGTAACAGTTGGTCGGCATAGCCAGAGGTCCATGCACTGTATTGCTCTGCAAATAGACTCGATTCTCGAGTGAAAGGTTCATCGCTGCCCGTAAGGCTAACCAGCGTAATGATAACTAAGGCGCTTAAAATAAAAATATTCGCTTTGCGCTTAAGGGCTTCAACACTTAAATCTTTGTAACACAAAGCTAAAAATCCGCTGATGCCATAGGTGAATAAAATATCACCTGACCAAATAAAAATGCCGTGGAGTAGGCCAAATACAATTAACCATTTTAAACGTGATCGCAGTAGGGAATAAGCTTCTAGGCCTTTGGCGCTAAATCGCTGATATTGAATAAAAAGCCCGACACCAAACAAGATGGAAAACAGACTGATAAAGCGTGCCTCGATGAAAAAGTTACTGAACACTTTGATAATGTGATCCGACAGCGGCTGTGTTTCATGGGGCGCATAGCCAAAAAAAGTAATGCCCATAAAATAGATATTCATAAAAAATATCCCCAACACGGCTAAGCCGCGAATAGCATCGAGGTTGGCATTACGCTGTGCGGGTATCGTCATTACAACAGGCTGCGTGGAGTCTGATCTTGACCAAGGGTCTTTAGGTAAGTTTGCTGACACGTTAGCTGAGTTCCTTTCGCTAGTAGACATGTTCCACTTTTCACTGGAATTTGGGAGGGCTAGCCTAGCAGGCGCTAGCCTCCAATGAAATACAGCCAACACAAAAAGTAAAATACAGGAAAGGTAGAAAGTGAACTAGCGCCAACGTAAAAAGTGAAATACAAAAATGCAGAAACGGATTGAGAAGACTGTCGAACCATTACTCGCCGATATCTTCGTTCCAGAGTGTGGGATTACTGGCGATAAAGTCCTGCATCAATTGTTTGCACTCGGCATTATCGACCACAGTGACATCCACGCCGCGGGATTTTACATAGGCTTCTGGCCCTTGGAAGGTAGCGTTTTCACCGACGATGACTTTTGGTATGCCATAAAGTAATACTGCGCCGCTGCACATATCGCAGGGCGATAGGGTGGAATATAAGGTCGCCCTTTGGTACTCGGCGGCGCTAAATCGGCCGGCATTTTCGAGACAATCCATTTCGGCATGCAGTACTGAACTGCCTTTTTGTACCCGTTTATTGTGGCCGCGCCCGACGATTTTACCATCGATCACTAATACCGAACCAATGGGAATGCCGCCCTCGGCGAGTCCTTGCTTAGCTTCTTCAATGGCTGCCGCTAAAAATTCATCCATCTTGATATCCTTAAAATATGAGCCTTGAGTATTGAACTCAGCATAGCACTCGTTTGGGAGACAATCTAAATGGTTTTGATTTGTTGCTTCAATAAGTCCCTCAGGCTATCGAGAATTGGCTGCGAAGCCATTTCTGGCCGATAAATCAGGCAGATATCGGCGGGGATGGTTTGTTTTAACTTAATAAATCTTACCCTAGGCCAAGGTTGTGAAGCATAACTTTGCGGCACTATGGATACCCTGTTATCGCCAGCGATGATGGCCATCAAGCTATTGGGCTCGACCATTTCCTGTACTAATTGCGGCATAAATCCTGCGGCCTGACAGCTGGCGATAATCAAATCGCTAGAGGCGGAATTGGCACGGCTGAGTAAGGTAAAGGGCTCATCTTTGAGTTCACTCAAGTCGATGCTTTTACGTCTGGCTAAGGGATGCTTACTTGCCAGTGCTAACACCATAGGTTCGCTGGTGATAGTTTCGGCGAGAAGGTGCGGCAAATTTAAGGTGTCGGCGTAGCGCACTAGGCCAAAATCGATTTCTTGATGTGCTAAGGCGACTTTTTGAGTTTCAGGTGATAACTCTTGAAATATCAGCTCATTATCAGGGCATTGCTTACGAAAGCTTTTCAGTATGTCACCAAATCCCATCCAAAACAGCGAGCTCATGATGCCAATCCGAATATGGTTTCTATCGAGTCGCCCAAGCTGAGCCACTTGTTCCAATGAGGTATTCACCAGCTCGAATATTTGTTCGCACTTCTCTCTTAACAATTGGCCATAGGGCGTGAGCTCGACCTGACGAGTGCTGCGGGTGAACAGCTCAACGCCAAGGAGCGATTCTAACTCTTTGATTTGTGCGCTCAGCGGAGATTTCGATAGATGCAGTTGTTCGGCGGCAGCGCTAAAGTTTTTCACTTCAGCCACTCGATGAAAATACCGCAGCATCTTCAAGGTGACGAGTTCTGATGCGTTTATCGTGCTCATTTTAGGCTCACTATTTTCAGCTATTGTCCTTTTTATCAGCACAATAGTGCGGTTAATCGCGATTATTTGCAATCCTAAGCCCGCTTATACTGAGGGTCGCTTACTCTTTCATTCTTTTGCTATGAGGTACCTTGTATGAGCCATGATCCTGTTATTAATGCCCTTGCGACGATTCGAGCCTGTAAACCGAATTTCTCTCCCCGTGCTGCTATGATTTTGGGCTCAGGGCTTGGCGCGTTTGCCGATAATTTAGATAACAAAGTAGTGATCCCCTATGAAGAGTTAGACGGCTTTCCTGTGAGTACCGTCGTCGGCCACTCTGGAGAGCTTGTGCTCGGCAGCTTACATGGCATCGATATAGTGTGCATGAAAGGCCGCGGGCATTTTTACGAGCACCAAAGCATGAAGGTGATGACGACGCCTGTGCGTACTTTCAAACGGTTAGGGTGTGAATTGTTACTCGTGACTAACGCTGCGGGTTCATTACGGCCAGAGCGGATCGGCGTGGGATCATTAGTGATTTTCAGCGATCACATCAATACTATGCCGGGTACGCCCATGACGGGCGCAAATGATGATAACTACGGCCCACGCTTTTTTAGCCTAGCCAATGCTTATGATAAAGATCTGAGAGTAGAAGCCTTAAGTGTCGCAAAAGCCGCAGGCATTGAAGTGAATCAAGGGGTCTTTGTGTCTTACTCTGGCCCGTGTTTTGAAACCGCGGCTGAAATCCGCATGATGCAAATTATCGGTGGCGATGTAGTGGGAATGTCCGTGGTGCCAGAGGTGATTTCGGCGGCGCATTGTGGTTTGCCCGTGTTGGCTGTGTGCGCTATTACCAATATGGCAGAAGGATTGGGGGACGTGCAGTTATCCCATGAACAAACCTTAAAGTGTGCCAAGCTTGCTGAAGTCGACTTTATCCGTTTAATTGAGCGTTTTACTGCAAGCCATTTTGCTTAATATTTTGCATAACTGTGCTGCTATATTGCGATAGGGCTGGGATTTTAAAAGCTCGTATCTAACAGTTCGTACTTAAACGTGAGCGAGCAAGGCGCCGCACAATTCAGTTCTCCGAATGTTTTTGCGAAATACGGCTGAAGGTTAAAAAGTAAAGGGAGCAAAGCTCCCTTTTTAAATGCTGACATTAAGTGTAAGTCTTGATTCAAATCGTTTATTTTTGCGGTTTTTCTGAAATCCACAATTTGATATGTCCTTTCACCACAACCACTCCTTGGGTGTCGTAGGCGGTAACGGGGACCAGCATATCGCCGGGCGTCCATTGCTCTGGTGTCACTTCGGCGACACATAAAATATCGCTGCCTGCTTTAGCTGTATAATCCAAACTCATGCCCTTAGGGATCCAACGTAAATGTTTTGGAATAGAGGCTTCGGCCATCACGCCCATGGCCATTTCTAGACCATTACAAATCGCAATCACATGCACAGTTTTTATATGATTATGAACGGCATGGCGTTTTTTAATTAAACAGGCGCAGTGATTAAGGCGTAATTCAGTGATCAGTGGTTTGATGGTGCCGAAATAGGGCGCCATGCGTGAAACCATGATTGAAAATAGTTTTTGGCCGAAGGGATAACGGCGAGTTTTGTGGTAGAGCGCGAGCACTTTATTAGGTTTTTGTTCTGCAGTGCTAGAAGAGTCTGTCTGGCTCATGGTCATCCTTAATAATGGTGCAAAGGGGTGTTGTTATCTTGAGCCTGTTCCAAGTTGAGCTTGGGTTGCTCTGGTCGGATGAGTGTAACATTAGGATAACAACAAATACCAGTCGGCTTAATTAAGTAAACTTCATTTCGCGGTTTTAAGTGTAACACCGTATAATTGCGGCCAATTTGTCGTGTAGCGGCAATGGCATGTTGATTTAACTACAAGGACTCACAGTGAAATATTTGCTGACGTATTTTAAGGGAATGGCCATGGGCGCTGCTGATGTTGTGCCTGGCGTTTCGGGCGGCACCATAGCGTTTATTACCGGTATTCTCGATACTTTGCTCGATAGTGTAAAACGCATTAATCCTTCCCTTTGGGGTGTAATCAAGTCGCAGGGCATAAAAGGGGCATTTGCCCATATTAATGGTGGCTTTTTAGTGAGTCTGCTGGCGGGGATCCTGACCAGTATTTTTACCTTTGCGAAGCTGATTTCTTGGTTGTTGGCGGTACATCCCATCCCGATCTGGTCGTTCTTTTTTGGGCTTATTCTTATCTCTGTCGTGCATATGCTTAAGCAAGTGAGTGGTTTCACTGTGGCACGTTTAGGTTTATTTGCGCTTGGTGTGCTGGCTGCATGGGCGATTACTGTACTGAATCCGGTCGCGGTAGAAGCCAGTTACATGAATATCTTTTTCGGCGGCGCGATTGCGATTTGCGCTATGGTATTGCCGGGAATTTCAGGCAGTTTCATCTTATTATTGTTAGGGTTATATCCTGTGGTCCTCGCTGCCGCTAAAAATATTCAGCTGGATATTTTGGCCTGTTTTGCTGCTGGTGCCGTGATGGGATTACTGACGTTCAGCCATTTATTGTCGGCGCTGCTGCGTAAATACCATGATGCCACTATCGTGTTTCTAACCGGATTAATGTTAGGTACCTTAGGTAAAATTTGGCCATGGAAAGAAATCTTAACTTGGCGGACCAACTCCCACGGCGAACAAGTACCTTTGCTGGAGCAAAATATTTCCCCGCTTAATTTTGAGCAAGTAACGGGTCAGCCTTCACAACTGATGTTAGCCATTGTGTGTATGTTAGCGGCGATTGCACTGGTTTGGGGGTTAGAGAAAGTGGGCAAAAGAGATTAGCCCTTTGTTACCTCAACATCATATTCAATAAAAGCAGCGAGATACGCTGCTTTTATTTTTTTGCTCATATGCTCATCTTACTTGAATCAGGTCAGCTTTCGACTTTAGGGCAATGTCATTTTAGCCCTGTTTTGGTTACAATCACAGTTCACATTTAGCGTACTCAGTCGACGTTATGTTCCAGTTTAAACTCAGTGAGAGTTTGCAGTTACGATAAGGATATACTTGTGGATAAAAAACAGGTCTCGTGGGGCGGTGTAGCGCTGGCGATTTTTGCTTTGGGTCATGTGGTTAACTTACTCATAGATAAACAGGATTCTGATATATCGCCCGAATTAAAACAGCAAATTTCTGACACGATATTGGCTCACAGATCACCATCCACCACGAATAATTCATTAACGTCCATCCCGAGCAATCTTGAGGTGGCCGACGATTCTACCAAAATCCCTATGCCTGCCCAGTTAGCCCAAGTGAGTCAAATCTACAGTAATCTCAGTGCATTTGCGGCACTCAAGCAAGACGGTACTGTGGTGGCATGGGGCGATGCTGAATGTGGTGGCGATATCAATAATGCCGCAGAGCCTCTGGTCAATGTAAAAGAGTTATACGCGGCGGAGAATACCTGTGGTTTTGCGGCCTTAACCCGTGATGACAAACTTATTCCTTGGGGGATGGGGATGAAGCAAGTGCTGACAGGCGTTCGTTCTTTTGTGTTGGCAGAAGGGCTTTATGCGGCCATCAAACAAGATGGTAGTGTAGTCAGTTGGTCTAATCTGGATTCAACACCAGCCGAACTGCTCTCGGGTCAATATGCTGCGCCTGCGATGACCAATATTGATTTTGTGTTGATTAATAAAGGTGCCTTTGCTGCCTTAAAGCTGGGGGGAGCAGTAGTGACTTGGGGCGATGCCGCTTATGGTGGCGATAGTCGCCACGTGGCCTCTGAGCTTAACCATGTCGATCTGCTCTATGCCAACAATAATGCTTTTACCGCGAGGACTGCGACAGGGAAATTAGTGTCTTGGGGCGGGGTCAACGATGATCAAAAAGGCCGCGAACAACTGGCAAAACTCAGCCAATTAGCGCCTGCCGTGAAAGTTGTCAACACGGATCATGGGTTTGCGGCGCTGCTGGCGGATGGCAGCGTATATACCTGGGGTGAGGGCGAATTGACTGAGTATCACGTCGCGTTTCCAGCGCGTTTATCTACTACAAAACGCGCCAATAAAGTGATTGATATTTATGCAAATCGTGGCGCATTTGCCGCCCTAACCATCAGTCGTCAACTGCACGTATGGGGCAGTAAATTCAATGGTGCCGATACATCAGTCCTACAGGATAAGTTGCAAAAAGTGCACAAGGTTTATCCCTTTGAGGAGGGTTTTGTCGCGTTACGCAGGGATAATACGGCCATTGCTTGGGAAGGTTGGGACTTGGTAGACAAGCAACCACGTTATCAAGAAGTCACTCAGGTGAGTAAAGTGGTGACCTATGAGCGGGAGTTTGCCTTTTTAAAACAGGATGGCACTGTGGTTGATGGCCACTCTGGACCCAAAACTGAAATTACCCAAGCAACGGATATTTTCCCGACAGGCTTAGGGTTTACGGTTAAACGCCAAGATGGTTCGATTGCGGTGTGGATGGGAGGTGAGGCTGCGTTAACATTAGATAAACAAGCCGTTGATTTGAGCCAAATGCGCGACATTCGCAGCAATTTGCTCGATGCCATTGCCTTAATGGCCGATGGCACAGTGCAGGCATGGAATATGATGGGCTTTAGCGGACAAGCTGCGCAATAACAAGCGCAATCACAAGTGCAAAAATAATAAAACGAAAGGGCTAAGGTTATTTACACCTTAGCCCTTTCTATTTAGGCGAGTTTTTTCTCGCTTTAAGCTTGATTGGCTTTGATTTCCCGCAGATAGCGATAAATCGAATGCACTGAAATCCCCAATCGAGTGGCCGCGACTTGGGCACTGTCCTTGAGTTCGAAAATCCCTAACTCGTGGAGTTGATTGACGATTTCGCGACTCTTTTGTGAAGGTGAAATCGCGGGATTCGCGCGAACCTCATGGTTCACACTGTCGATAGTGCTATGGAGCGCTTCATCGATATTGCGGGCAAACACCTCGGGCGAGCTGGTCAGTTCGCTGCCAAGGAGTTGCTCTGGCATCATAGTGCGCAGAACTGATTGCAGTGGTGCATCCATGTCGCTGTTAATACACAGTAACCCTATGGGTTGATTTTTACTGTTACGGATCACCGTCGTAATTGATCTTAGCGTCTTACCATTGGCACATTTAGTCAGGTAAGAGTTGGAAATATCCTGACCGGTTTTGAGCTTGAGCAAGGCAAGGTTGGTTATTGGAGCACCCACTTCACGGCCTGTGACATGGCTATTGGCAATTTTGACCACAGACGGATGTTTCGCATCTAGGCTGTGCAATACCACTTCTGTGTGTTGGCCATACATGGCAGCGATGCCATCGACGATATTTTCGATGGATTTCAGAATATCCAGATCACTTTGCGTTAAATCTTGCAGTTTCACAATTTCAACCTTTAGTTATTAACCCGCAAATATTCAGCGGGTTAAAATCATCATGCCGACATAATATCGATAATAGTGACATCTGTGGATGACATGCCATTGAGGATCATTTTGCCAATGTTTTTAATGGTTTTCTCTACATCGGTAGCAATAATACCTTGGCCTGAGACATTGTGACTACTGAGCGCCATCAAAAATGAGCGCACGGCCGCACTGGATGAAGTGCTAACCTTCATGGCGCAGGACGCTTTAGCGCCGTCACATACCATGCCAGAGCTGTCGCTGATCACGTTTTGAATCGCGAAACAGGATTGTTCGAACGAGCCACCGGCTAAATACACCATGGCCATAGAAGCGGCTGCGCTGGTGACTGTATTGCCACAAAATGCCGACAGTGGTGGATAATGGGACTTGATATAAATCGCCCCTAGATGGCTCATAATCAAGGCGCGGGCGAGTTTTTCTTCCGAAACCTTATAACATTGTGCCGTCAATACCACAGGAATAGTTGCCGCTATGCCTTGATTACCACTGCCAAGATTACTCATGGCGGGCAAGTTTGCCCCGCCCATGCGAGCATCGGATGCTGCAGCAGTTAACATGACAATTTTATTCAGTAAGTCTTCACCGATAATGCCCGCGGCTATGCCGCTTTTCATGGTGCGGCCGACTTCCAGCCCATAGGGATTCGCCATGCCTTCATCGGATAATTTGCCGTTTAGCTCAGAGGCTTCGAGAATGAATTTGATCTCTTCGAAGGGGACTTCTTGGGCGAAGCGATAAATGGACTCGATAGTGATATCCACGCCTTCACAGATGGAACCAGTGGCTTTAGCTTGCGTGCTATCGACACTGAAGACGGATTCGCCGTTGAGGCGCTTCTCGGCGATCAGTGTATGGCCGCCGCAGATTTTCACTAGGGCTTCGCGGTCGCCTTTTTTCGCGATGACACAACAATAGATAAATTCTGCTGTTTCGGTGCGCTCGACCGTCACTTTGCCCGCATCAATAAGGGCCTGTGCTCTGGCGACTTGTTCTGGCGTGATCACGGCCAATACTTCTAAGCCCGCATCAGGATTACCCGCAATGGCGCCTGCTGCAGCGGCAATTGCCAGACCGATTTTGCCTGTGCCAGGCACAAACACGCCCATAGAGTTTTTATAAAGATTGTCAGACACTTGTACTGCTATTGAATCGGGTTCAACACCCAGCAAGGCGCGGGCGACGGCGGCGGCGTAAGCGGCGGCGATGGGCTCTGTGCAGCCTAATGCGGGCTTAACCACTTGTTTAATGATTTGAATATACTGCTGCCATTGGGGTTTCATGAGCTTACAACCTTATGTTAATACTTAGATTTTAACGTGTGCTATCGCTTCAACTTCTACTTTAACGCCCAGCGGAAGGTCCTTCACTGCAAAACAGCTACGAGCTGGGCAGTCGGTTTTAAAATAGGTTTTATACACTTCGTTAAAGGCGGCAAAGTCACTGATCTCTGCAAGATAACAAGTGGTTTTAAGAACCGTTTCTAAGCTGCCACCACCCGCTTCGAGCACGTATTTGAGATTCTCTAATGATTGAATCGATTGCTCAGTAATCCCACCGTCAACTACGCTGCCTTTCTTTTTACAAACAGGGAGTTGGCCAGAGGTAAAAATGAGGTTGCCATAGGCTGTGCCATGGGAATAAGGGCCAATGGCCGCGGGAGCACGTTCTGCGTGAATAATGGTTTTCATTGTCTCTCCAACTTGCAAATAAAATTGAATGCCTAGGTCGGCGTATGTGCAACATTATTTGTATTTTTATGTTTTATTGCAATTATTTTTTAATGAATTTCATTTGTTACTGCGGTTTGTGCGCTATTTATCTCGTTTTCAGTCAAGTTGTGAGCTTTAACTCTTTGTTCAACAAAAGTTGAGTATTTTGATTGCTGAGTTTGTTTTGTTCAAATATATTTGCACAAAATAATGCCAACTAGGTAAAGGTGAAATGATGGATGCAACAATTACTGCTGCACAGTGGAAAGCAGATACCCGCTTCGATAGTACGGATTGGGGCTGGATTATCATGAGTATAGGAATGGCGATTGGCGCGGGGATCGTATTCTTGCCTGTGCAGGTCGGTTTGATGGGGTTATGGGTTTTCTTACTGTCTGGCATTATTGGCTATCCTGCCATGTATATGTTCCAACGGTTGTTTATCAATACCTTAGCAGAATCTCCAGAATGTAAGGATTACCCGAGTGTGATTTCGGGTTACTTAGGTAAAAACTGGGGTATGTTGTTGGGTGGTTTGTATTTCATCATGCTGGTCATTTGGGTGTTCGTTTATTCAACGGCCATTACAAACGACAGTGCTTCATTTTTGCAAAGTTTTGGGGTCACTAAAGCGTTATTGTCAGAAAATCCTTTCTATGGTTTAGCCTTGATCTGCGGTCTTGTTGCTTTAGCCTCCCGCGGTGAGAATCTTTTGTTTAAGATCTCTACTTTTATGGTACTGACTAAGTTGGGCGTTGTCGCCGTGCTAGGGTTATTGATGGTGGATAAATGGGATATCAATAATATCGGCGCTATCCCAGCAACGGGAGATTGGTTAAAAGATGCGGTCGTTATGCTGCCCTTTACGCTAACATCGATTCTGTTTATTCAAAGTTTAAGCCCTATGGTGATTTCATACCGTTCGCGGGAAAAATCCCTTGCGGTAGCGCGCTTTAAAGCGATGCGCGCTATGAATATTGCCTTTGGCGTCTTGTTTGTCGTGGTGTTCTTTTATGCTGTGTCATTCACCCTAGCAATGGGACATGATCAGGCTGTGCGTGCATCGGAAGAAAATATCTCGGCTCTTGCTATGGTTGCCCAAGGTATGCAGGGACAAACACTGAAATTGCTGAGTTTAACCTTGAATATTTTTGCGGTGATGACGGCTTACTTTGGCGTATATCTTGGTTTTAGGGAAGCTTGCCAAGGATTGACCATGAACATGCTGCGCCGTTATATGCCTGAAGATCGTATCAACAAAAAGCTTGTTGGTTACGGCATCATGATTTTTACCATTCTATTATCTTGGGGCGCGATTGTGTTGAATGCGCCAGTGCTAAGCTTTACGTCGATTTGTAGTCCAATTTTTGGTTTAGTCGGTTGTTTGATACCCGCTTATTTAGTGTACCAAGTACCTGCATTACATAAGTACAAGGGGGTGTCGCTGTATATCATTATTATCACAGGCTTATTGCTGTGTGTATCCCCCTTCTTAGCGTTTAGTTAACACGGATAAAGTGGTACAAAAAGATAAGCTTTAAGGAATTAAAAAACCGGTATTTAGTGTAAACTCAATACCGGTTTTCTGTGTTAAGTCATCATCTCGATAATGCTCTATGGTCAAAGTTTGAATTGAGATGTGGCGTTTTTCAGTTCATTGGCAAAATCGACTAATCCCTCAGAAACATTGCGAACCTGCGACAGAATTTGCAATGTCTGTTCAAATGAAGCGTTCATATTGACGACGTTATCGACCACTTGAGAAGCAACCGAGGCTTGCTCCTCCGTTGCCGAGGCGATGTGAGTATTCATACTATTGATACTGACAATCTGCTGTTGAATTGATTTCAGTGCACTCCCTGTATTTTGAGCATTGGTTTCATTTTCCGATGACTTCGACATCGCCACATTCATGGTATTGACCGAGGAAATGGCCGCCGTTTTAAGGTTTTGTAACACATGACGAATTTCAGTGGTTGCATCGGCTGTTTTAGAGGCGAGAGCGCGGACCTCATCAGCGACTACGGCAAAGCCTCGTCCTTGCTCACCCGCGCGGGCGGCTTCGATGGCGGCATTAAGTGCCAACAGGTTGGTTTGCTCGGCAATAGAGGTAATCACATTTAAGATAGAAGTGACATTTTCAGTATCTCTGGCGAGCTCGTTGATCGAGTTAGAAGCCGCCTGAATTCCTGTATTTAATTGCTGTGAAATATCGATTGTGCGCTGAACGACTGTCATACCTTGCATCGCTTCTTTCTCCGCGACCTGTGCTGCACTGGCGGCTTGGCGGGCATTTTGTGAGATTTCGATGACAGAGTGACGCATGTCTTCCATTGAGACTTGTACTGCGCTGGCATCATGGCTTTGCCGCTGGGTGGCATGCGTCGCATCTTCCATGCGCTGTTTCAGTGAGCGCGAGCTATCAAGCAAGGGATCGGTAACATTCACCACCCTTCGAATAGAATCTCCGAGCAAGCGAAGAAATCGATTGAAGTTACTTGATACTTGGCCGAGTTCATCACTACCAGATACTTTGAGCTGATGACTAAGATCGCCTTTTCCATCGGCCAGCTCACTCAGTGACTGGGCGACATTACGCGCAGATGAGCTGATAGCACGTGCAATGGCAATAGTGACAATCAACATCACGATCAGCAAAGCGATGCCGATGGAGAGGGTGAGCCACAAACTTTGCGCAGATCTGTCGCCAGCTTCTTTTATCGATTGTTTAAATTCGAGTACTTTGCTTTGTTTGTAATCTTGTATTTCATTAAGTACAGCTTCATAGGCTTGGGATTTTTCTTGGCTGATCTGGCCAATGTTTGCCATATCAATCGTACCCGCCAACATGCCTTTAGCCAGCTTAATCGTCATGTCGTTATAGCGGGTTAATTTAGCGGATAGATTACTGAGTTTATTGGCTTGCGAGGGATCGACACTATCTAATTGTTGTAGGTTTTTACGTAGAGATTCATACATAGTACCTGCATTCGTTAACAGGTCTTCGTCGGCAAAAGAAACCGATTGAGTGTAAAGTTCATCGAGTCGTTGGATAAAAAACACGTTTTGATTGGCGAGTTCAACTCTTTGGTAAACTTGCTGTTCCATATAATTAAGTGTGGTGCGATTTTTATTTATGGAGATGACACTAATGCTTAAGTTTAAAGCGAAAATGATGACAGCTAAAATAAATATCGCGATAACTTTTTTAAAAATAGAAATATCATTAAAGAAATTCATCCCTTGCCCCCAAGTTGTGCCGAGCTTGAGCTCGGCACTCCAATCTAAAACTCGGCAATAACTTTTACCGAATCATTGGCCTCACTACTATCAATATAGCCAATAATATTGGGGTTCGATGCAACTAATTTTATCATCTCCGCCCCACTAGTGACTTCCTTGGGTGGCGTTCCTTTGCCTGTAAATACTTTTTGTGACCAATATGACTTAAGTTGGCTGGATGACTTGCCCAGCACTTTAGTATCAAAGGTTTCCCTTAAGGGCATAGCACTGTCAAGATTGACCGGCACGGCTTGCGCTCCACCAGGAAAGGTCTTTGTTTTCCCTAGAAAAATATTTTCAATAACCTTTTGGTCGACAGTGTCTGCATTACTGGGATGAACGATGACAACCACACCCGCAAATAGTGGCATTGAGACTAAGCTGAGTAGGATTAAGCAAAGTAACTTATTCATTTCTCTCTCCTAAAATACTAAGTCAATGCCAAGACTGATGGATTTCGAATCCCCTGCGACTTTCATACCTGGGCCACCGTCATCTTTAACGTCATCATACTGAATTTTAAAGGCCGCCGAAGGATGGAAATCCCAACGTATACCTGCAGAACTTGTATGGTGAACTTCACCGCCTTCACCATCATTGAAGTCTGAATAGGAAATGTAAGGCATCACTGAATCGATACGATAGCCGAACGAGAGAAGATAAGTATCTAGATTACTCCCATCGAGATCTAAGCGGTTAAGCTCAGATAAAAAAAGGAAATTCTCATAATCTATATTAACGGATAGGCCATAAAACTTACCCGTACGTTGGTTGCTACCATTCCATTCCTGCTGAATACCACCAATATAACGTTCGTTAGTGTATTGCATATGCGTGAGGCGAATATCTAACCAATCTTTGTTGAATTGAACAACAATACCGCCTATATCCTTCCATACTTCTCGGGTATTTTCGAGGAAGAAAAAATCAGATAAAAGCTTATTAGGTTCGCTATCTTCGCTACCGTAATAGACTTGTCCAGACATAGTCCAGTCGCCAATTAAATAGTTATATAAGGCGCTGACACCTGTGTAGTTAAATATTTGCCATGTGTAATTATCTGCGGGTGGACGTATCCAAGGATAAGCATATCCAACATCAAAAAAGTCACTGTAATAGTAGAGCGGTAAGCGTTTTTTACCTCCTTGTACTGTCCAATGATCATTGATCTCATAGGACAGATAAGCCCATTCAAAACTTGCCGAAAAGTCATCAGCCCCGCGGGAAACAACCTGTGCAGTGGCAGATAAACCTTCGAGTAAATCCGCTGAGAATTGAATACCAAATAAGGTATCGGGTTTGAAACTAATATCTTCATCATAGGCGCCAACGAGTGGATAATCGGCGAGAAAGGTGGGGCCTAAATCAAACTCTGCAACGCCCGAACCTTCGAGAACTTGACCAGCAACAACTGAGGCAAAACCTGAAATGTTGACTTCTGCATAAGCGGTAGAACTGAGCAAAAGTGAGCAAAGACCTAATGAAAGCTTATGTTTCATAAAAAAGCCCTTTAAGTGAGTATATTCGTTTTTAAGCCTAGAACAGGCACAAACATACGCAAACTTTTATTAAACATTTTTGCAACATGGTGGTCTGGCTCCCATTTTGAAAGATAAGTTTGATATTTTATGAGTAAAAAGCGTTAGGTAATTCGAGCTAACTTAAGTCAAAACTGTAAGTTCAATATTCTAAATTTGGAATGATTACTCAGCCATACCATTAAACTGTTCAGGTGAGACTGTGATCTCCCTGAAAACTGTTTCGAAAATTTGCCAAAGAATATTACTGATTTTGCTAAATGAGAGACTCAAAGCTTGAGTGAAAAGTGGTGAGATAATTATCTTTATTAACAACATTAGTCAAAGCTAAATATGGTTGTTATTTAGCCTTTAGATTATAAAAATAACGTAATTGATACTTTTTTATTAAACTAAAATTTTTTTTACATAAAAATGCTCTAAGTCTATCATTGATTATGCTTGTTAAGTCAACGTCGATATTTATTCCATTTTCATGTGTATGCCAGCGCTGTAGCATATTTTACTGAGT
This sequence comes from Shewanella sp. SM23, assembly GCF_025654295.1. Classification (NCBI taxonomy): domain Bacteria; kingdom Pseudomonadati; phylum Pseudomonadota; class Gammaproteobacteria; order Alteromonadales; family Shewanellaceae; genus Shewanella; species Shewanella sp. SM23. The sequence goes on along the minus strand of NZ_JAKKRM010000014.1, from coordinate 109,878 downwards.
CTTTTTCTCCGATGTCGTGGTTTTATACTGTATGGTTAGCGGCTTGATTGCTGCACAGTGCTGTAGCACCTATAATCTTGCTCTCTTATGTTGAGTTTCTCTTCTTCCTAAATATGATCCAATAAAAGGAATTTCATAATGCAAAGACGCAATTTTTTAAAAAGTGCGGCTATTTTGTCGACTGCGGGTTTTATCACGCCAGTACTAGCATCTTCCTCTAAATCGAGTGTCGTTGAACATGGCTCAAGCGATGGACGCCGCCGTTTTACCTTAATCAATACTTACCATCTTATTGCCCCAGAAGGGTCTGAGGGTGTGGTTAAGTTGTGGATCCCTTTGCCCGAAGACACGCAATTCCAATTGGTGAGTCAGCTGAATTTTACGGGTAGTTTTAAAGACGCCTATATCAGCTCAAACAACAGTTATGGCGCCAAAACCCTGTTTGCGACTTGGCCCGATGCCAAAGCGAACATGACAATAACGGTTGAGCTTGATATTGAAACGATAGATTGGGAACCCGTTAAAAGCGGCGCCTTAACCCATTACCGCACCCCAGAGCAGATACATTATCCTGCAGATGTTGAACGTTATTTGCTGCCGACTAAACACATGCCGATTAATGGTATTGTGAAGCAAACAGCAGATAAGATCGTTGGCAGCGAGACTGAACCACTGAAGCAAGCACGACTGATTTATCTTTGGGTTAGCGCTAATATGTTTCGCGATAATAGCGTGATTGGCTGTGGTACGGGTGATGTAGCAAGTATCCTCGAAAGTGGCAAGTTAGGCGGTAAGTGTACCGATATTAACTCAGTATTTGTGGCGCTAATGCGCGCAGTGGGGATCCCTGCCCGTGAGATGTTTGGGATTCGCTTAGGTCAGGCGATCAAGATGGGCGAATACTCTAAAAAGGCCTTTGGTAGTGCCGATGACAAAGGGGTTGCCGATGTCAGTGGTGGTCAACATTGTCGCGCTATGTTCTATTTAGCGGGTTATGGTTGGTTGCCAGCCGATCCCGCCGATGTGACAAAAATGCGTTTGACGGAGAAAAAAGAACACAGCGATCCCGCAGTTCAGGCCGTGAATGATTACCTCTTTGGTAATTGGGAAATGAACTGGGTTGGCTTTAACTATGGCCGCGACTTTGATTTATTCCCTGAAGCCGAGCAGACACCACTGAATAACTTTGGCTACCCTTATGCCGAAGTTGATGGCGATCCCGTGAACTATTATGAGCCTAAAGTGTTTGCCTATGACTACCAGTCAACCGAACAACGCTAAGGGCATCTTAGCGACTATGGCCGCCGCAGTGGTTGCTGCGGTTGCTTCAAGCCTATGCTGTATTGCACCGCTTATTTATCTGGTGTTCGGGGTGTCGGCCGCAAGTCTATCGGGGATTGAGCAACTTAGCTGGCTGCAAGTACCCATGTTGATACTGTCGTCTGGGCTGATTCTGATGGGATTTTGGCGGCTCTATTTTGCTAAAAAGCCACTGTGTACCGCGACGTTGAGTCGTACTCAGATGCTGTGGCTGTACTGGTTAACTGTACCTGTTGTGCTGGCATTTCAGTCATATCCTTTTGTATTACCTTGGTTATTAGAGGTGCTTGAATGAAGTTAGTGTTATTTCTCGCCTTAAGTCTGTGTTCAGCGTCGAGCTGGGCGGCAAACGTGCTGGTCACCTTAGATGTTAAGGGCATGACTTGTCCGCTGTGTGTCACTGTCGTGAATAAAGCGCTGCGTAAAACCGATGGGGTGATTAAGGCCAAGGCTTCGTTAAAAACAGAGCAAGCCTTAGTGACAGTGCCAGAGGATTTTAATCTAGATAGTTTGCTTAAGGCCGTCGACGAAACTGGGTATAAGGGCAGTATTAATAAGGTAGAAAAACAATCCTAAGCGTTGGTGTCTTTAGTAACGGATTGAGCGACATTATAAAATATCAGTCTAGTTTTAAATGATTAGACTGATATTTCACCGAGAAAATACACTCTGTATCCCACCTGTTACTTCCTTCACTGCCTATTTTTCCTTTGCGGGTCATTTCTTCGTTAGCTGTAATACACCTCGGGCTCGATACGACGTTGCCGCTCTTCATTTTTCTCCGATGATTCCTTAATCAGATCCAATTTTTGCGCTTGCAGTAATTCTAGTTGCTTGGCTTTTTGTTCTTCAGATAGATTTTCATCGGCGGCAACCTTCGCCATTTCTTCATCTATCTTATTAATTTTATCCCTATCGACTCCTGTACGGTTATCTAAAATAGCCTGCATGGCTTTGTCCAACCTGTTGATGCTTTTGTCTGGTTCAGGCGTGCCTGCAATGGCTTGCACATTACCCGTGTAGCCTTGTTTGGCGTTAGGGGCCAGATGGCTATAGGTATCGGCAGTCGTTACCGATGCTGCAGAGGAGAGCGTTACAGTATCTTGGCTTATTGATGAAGTTAGATTCGCCGCCGTCATTGAATTTGCACGAGTTCCTAGGCCATTTGTGCTCGGCTCGACTTGCTTGAGTGGCACATTGGCATAACTTTTCGCAAAGGTATTGGTATAACTATTGGGGTTAATTGTGCTCATATTCGACTCCTTTATATATGAATCTGTCCCTTGGCCACCTGCGGTTTAAAATGTTGAGCGGTTAACTAATGGGTGTTGCTGGACGTTTCAATATTATTTGATGACAACTTTGCAATTTGAATTAGCAAGTTATAGGCCAAGTTAGGTTTATTTGTGGTTGATTTATCAGGAGTCACTGTTAAACGATACTTTAAAAAAAATATTTATACAAAAACTTGATCCTTGTACAACTATGGTCCGTAATTAAAGGCATAGTGATACAAGGAGTCGACTTATGTACAAGTTTAACCCGCAGCGAATTCAGATTGGGATCAGCGCTTGTCTATTGGGGGAGAAGGTTCGTTTTGATGGCGGACATAAAAATTCGACCTATTGTAATCAAGAGATTAAGCAATTTTTCGATTATGTGCCCATTTGTCCTGAAATGGCGATTGGCTTAGGTGCACCCCGGAAAAGTATCCGACTAGTCCGTGATGGGGAAACCATCTTAGTTCAGAGTGGTGACGGTAGCTTAGATGTGACCGATAAGCTCAATGAATACAGCGAAAACAAGGTTGAAGAGCTCGATTTCCTCGGCGGATACTTACTTTGCGCTAAGTCGCCAACCTGCGGCATGGAGCGGGTAACAGAGTATAAAATTGGCACTAACAATGGTTCTAAGTCTGGCATTGGTGTATTTGCTCGCAAGTTGATGGAACGATATCCACTATTGCCCGTGGAAGAAGAAGGCCGCTTGCATGACATGGTGCTGCGGGAGAACTTTTTCACCCGCGTTTATGCCTATCACGATTGGCACCTGATGAAACATGAAGGGCTGACTAAGCATAAGTTAGTGAAGTTTCATTCCCGCTATAAATACCTGTTAATGGCACACAGCCCGACATGGTATCGCGAGCTTGGGCCGATAGTGGCCAATATTGAGGATCTTGAGCAAAGCGCGACCCGCTACTTTGAAGGTTTTATGACGGCGCTGAAAATTAATGCGACCCGTAAAAATCATACCAGTACGCTGCAGCATATTCAGGGGTACTTTAAAAAGCATTTGAGCAAAGAGCAAAAGACAGAACTGTCTGAAGCGATTATGAAATATCGCCAAGGTCTATTGCCGTTATTAGTACCTATCACGCTCATTAACCATTATTTACGCGAATTTCCAACACCTTATATTGAAGAGCAAGTGTACTTAAACCCTCATCCTGAGGCGTTAAAGCTGCGCTATGCCTATTAACGTTTATCTAATCGCATTCAGTTGATTTTAGCTTTTGATTTAGTGAGTTATTACTGAAATATGAAACAAACTATAGAGAACACGGCCCACACAGAACCCAATGGTGAGATATTACTCCCCATCGGTGAAGTGTCGGCCTTAACGGGCGTGAATGCCGTGACCTTAAGGGCATGGCAGCGCCGTTTTGGCTTAGTGATCCCTGCACGTACACCCAAGGGACACAGATTATATACGAGCGAAAATATCCAAGAAATCCATGAGATTAATGCATGGCTGGCTAAAGGTGTTGCGATTAGTAAGGTTAAACCTTTGCTGATGAGTGCTGCTAAATCTTCATTTACAGAAATAGTTCAAACTCAAGCCATTGATTTATGGTGCGAGCAAGTCACTGCGCTTAATACGGCATTATTCGACTTCAATCAGCACAAATTACAGCAGATTTTAGATGATGCATTTGGCTTATATCCTTTCCAATTGGTGAAAGAAAAGTTGCTACAACCTTGGCTTAATCAACTCGAGGACTTAGTGAATGAGCGGCTCGATGCCGAGTTGATTATTGCTTGGTTAAAGAGCGAGTTACTTAACCGAGTGGGTGGACGTCATGCCTTTAATGGACAGGCAGTGACGGCGAGAATCGCTGTGGTGAGTCTATCCCGTGGAGCACATACCTCGCTTAATTCCACCCGCACTAACATTTTGTTTTCTCTACTTCTATCGCTTGAGTTAGCGTCGCTGCGGGTATCGGTTATTGATCTTGGCGAGCAAGCCATGGGCAGTTTACCTTTGCTGCGAGGCAGGCTTAACGTCGATGCACTTTTGCTTATTCCCGACTCAAATCATTCGGGTTCTGAACAGACTGAAATGCTGACTGTATTGGAACAAATGACTTTCCCATGCTGGTTTATGGGGCCTTTTGCGCCAACGTTAAGCTTTTTATCTGCTTTTTTGGCGTCTTCGACGACGGACTTGATTGGGAAAATGCCATCTCGTTTAGCGGGGAAGGTGAATAGAAGTCGTAAGCACAGTGGAAAGATGAATACCGTGAATCAAAGCGAGCAGATAAATAGCGAGAAAAACAATGACATTAGCTAACGATTCAATGCAAATAGATTCAATTCCAATAAAAGTGCAGGGCAATAATGCACTGATGTGGTTTCGCCAAGATTTACGCCTTGCCGATAATCAGGCATTAACCGCTGCTTGCGATTGGGCGCGGGAGAATGGCGTGGCACTTAAGGCCATTTATATTGCTACGCCAACCCAGTGGCAGCGCCATGACGTTGCGCCAATTCAGTTGGATTTTATCGAACGTCATATCAATTTACTTGCCCAAGGACTGGCGAGTCTTGGTATTGGATTCGAGTTAATTCAGTTAGATACCTTTGCTGATGTGCCAGCGTTTATCACTCATTACTGCCAGCAACAGGGTATTGGCCGTGTGTTTGCTGGCAGTGAGCCTGAGATTAACGAGCAACAGCGCGACCAAGCCTGTATTCAATCGGGTATTCCTCTAGTGTTAACCGAAGAACACTGTTTGCTTAAGCCGGGCACTGTGCTGAATTTATCCGGCGACATGTACAAGGTTTTCACTCCTTTTAGCCGTAAGTGGCGAGAAATTGCCGCCCGCCATGCCATTTTGCCGCTTCCAGTTCCGGCGCCACTTGGACCTGTGTTGGCCGAGCCAAAGCCGCTTTTGTTTAACAATGTCACTAAAGTGTCGAGTGAACTTTGGGCTGCGGGAGAAGGGCAGGCGAAGCGTTTACTCTCAGCATTTATTCTGCAAAAAGTGCAGGATTATAAGCAAGATAGGGATTTCCCCGCCATTGATGGTACTAGTTCAATTTCACCCTATCTGGCCATTGGTGTCGTAAGTCCAAGACAATGCGTTGCCACGCTGTTGCATCAATTCCCTGAGGTGATTGTCGACGACACTAGCCCTGCTCGTACTTGGTTAAATGAGCTTACTTGGCGTGAGTTTTACCGTCATTTGCTGGTGGCATTTCCCGATTTATCTAAGAATCACAATTTCAATCGTCAAGCCGACCATGTGCAGTGGCGCAATAACCCGCAGGAGTTTGCTGCTTGGTGTGAAGGTCGTACTGGCTATCCGATTGTGGATGCCGCAATGCGCCAACTCAATCAAACGGGTTGGATGCACAATCGGCTGCGTATGGTGGTGGCGAGTTTCCTGACTAAACATCTGCTGATTGACTGGCGCTGGGGGGAGCGTTATTTCCGCCAAAAACTGATTGATGGTGACTTAGCCGCGAATAATGGCGGCTGGCAGTGGTCTGCGGGTTGTGGCTGCGATGCTCAGCCTTATTTCCGTATTTTTAATCCTATAAGCCAGAGTGAAAAATTTGATCCAGATGGCAGCTTTATCCGTAAGTATTTACCAGAGCTCGCATCTTGGGGAATTAAGCAATTACATCAACCCAGTACAGCGCATACACCGTCCTTGTTTGAACAGCCGTTATTCAACACTAAAACGGCTTATCCAAGTGCGATTGTCGAGCACAGTGCAGCAAGAGCAAGGGCATTAACAGTATTAGGCGTATTGAAAAAGGCCACGGCCCAATAAATAGGATCAGGAGCAATAACAAGATGATAAACCAAGCGACGACTGAGACTAATACGCTTGTTGATGATTTTATTCAGCTTTATCAAGCTTTAAATAAAGATAACTTGCATCTGTTAGGTCGGGTTTACGACGACAGTATTAGTTTTACCGATCCTATGCATCAAATCACAGGGCTAGCGTCGTTAACTCAGTACTTCGCGAAGTTATATAAGAATGTTAAGCATATTCAGTTTGAGATCAAAGAAGTACAGCAGGATGCGAATCAAGCCGCGCTGTTCTGGCAGATGGAATATAGCCACCCTAAGTTGAATAAAGGCGGACTTATCCGTGTTGATGGCATGAGCCAACTTAAATTCAACGACAAGATTTATTTTCACAGGGATTACTTCGACTTAGGGCAAATGTTGTATGAGCATTTGCCTTGCATGGGCGGCCTTATCCGCTTGCTCAAAGACAGGGCGGCAAAGTAATGGACGCTGTTAAGCCGATGAAAATAAATACAGTGCTGATTACAGGTGCAAGCTCAGGCATTGGGTTGCAACTGGCGCAGGATTATTTGTCCTTAGGTTGGCACGTCATTGCCTGTGGCCGCTCCCAAGAAAGGTTAGAGGCGTTAGCCTTGAATGAACTAGTCGGTGCTACGTTGTTAATTTTTGATATATCCCAGCGCGACCAAGTTCAACAAGCTGGCCAAAATGTAGCTGAGCTATTGGCGAAAACAGATTCTCAGCTCGATTTGGTCATTTTGAATGCGGGCAGTTGTGAATATATTGATGATGCTAAGGCTTTCGATGATGTGTTGTTCGAGCGCGTTATCCATACCAATCTAATTGCAATGGGATATTGCCTCGGGGCATTTTTACCTTTAATGCCTAGGGGGTCACGTATTGGCTTAATGAGTTCCAGCGCTATTTATTTACCTTTCCCTCGCGCTGAAGCTTACGGCGCCTCTAAAGCCGGCGTGCAGTATTTAGCCTCGAGTCTTGCGCTCGATCTTGCCAAGAACGACATAGGCGTGAGCTTGATTTGCCCTGGTTTTGTGGCGACACCACTGACCGCAAAAAATGATTTTTCTATGCCAATGCAAGTGAGTGTACAAACCGCTTCTAAGGCGATACGTAATGGGCTGAAAGGTGACAAGCGCGAGATCCATTTTCCGCGACGCTTTACTTATCTATTGAAGTTGATGTCGTTTTTACCTGCCTTTGTGTGGCAAAAAATGATTGCAAACGATACTCAAGCCAAGCCGCTAAAGGACAAGAGTTTATGAAGAATATCGCCATCGTCGGCACCGGCATTTCTGGATTAACCTGTGGCCATCTATTAAGTGAGTCGCACAGGGTTACAGTGTTTGAGGCCAATGACTATATCGGCGGCCACACGGCGACAGTCGATGTGGAGCATCAAGGGCAAACCTACGCTATAGACACAGGTTTCATCGTGTTTAATGACAGAACGTATCCACGATTTGAACGTTTATTGGCTCGCCTTAATGTCACCATATTACCGACTGAGATGAGTTTTAGCGTGCACAATGCTCTGACTGGGCTTGAATACAACGGCCACAATTTAGGCAGTTTGTTTGCCCAAAAGCGTAACCTCCTGAATCCACGCTTTTGGGCCTTTTTAAAAGAAATATTGCGCTTCAATAAAGGCTGTAAGGCACTCTATCAACAGGATATTTACCCTGAAGGCAACTTAGGTGATTATTTAGACAGTGAAAACTTTTCGCGCTTTTTTGCCGAGCACTATATTTTGCCCATGGGCGCGGCAATTTGGTCTTCGAGCATAGAAGATATGCGTGCGTTTTCGTTGAAGTTTTTTATTCGCTTCTTCCAACACCACGGTTTATTAAATGTCAGTGATAGGCCCCAGTGGTATGTGCTAAAAGGCGGCTCGCGTAGCTATATTCCTGATCTTATTGCGCCCTTTAAAGACAATATCCACCTTAACTCACCCGTGACAGGTATTGAGCGCCATGGCAATGGGGTGAAGTTACAAGTTCACGGTGAATGGTTGGAATTCGATGAGGTGATTTTAGCCTGTCATAGCGACCAAGCACTGCGTATGTTAAACGATCCTACGCCAACAGAACGCGCCATTTTAGGCGACCTCAGCTACCAGAATAACGATGTGGTGCTGCATATGGATACGCGTATTTTACCGAAGCGAAAAGCCGCTTGGGCGAGTTGGAACTATCGATTAGATGGTAACCTAAAACGTCCAGCGTCAGTGACTTACAACATGAACATACTGCAACAGTTGCCAGCCAATGCGCCGACATTTTGTGTCACCTTGAATCAGTCTGAGTTGATTGATGAGGCGAAAGTGATACGCCGCTTCAATTATGCCCACCCAGTGTTTAACGAAGCCAGTCTTAGGGCTCAGGGCCGCCGTGAGGAAATATCCGGGCAAAATCATACCCATTTTGCTGGCGCCTATTGGCACAATGGTTTCCATGAAGATGGCGTTCGCAGTGCACTTGATGTGTGTGCCCATTTTGGTGTCAGCCTATGACAGGTTTAAATGTGACAGAGCTCAATAGCGGTATTTATTACGGCACTGTATCCCACAGCCGTTTTACGCCGATTAAACATAGTTTTAGTTATGCCATGGTGCTGTTGGCGATTGATTTAGATGAAGTCGATAAGATCAGTGCCATGGGGCTAGTTTTTGCCAGCCAGCGCCACGCTTTACTGAGATTCAATCCTAAAGACTATTTAACTTCTTTTACGACTACATCCAATGACAGCGGTGAAGTGGCTGTTGTCGATCCGAGCGCAGCTGCACTCAAGAGTCGCGTATTGACTCAAGTGGCAGCGTTAGGCGCAGATAAACTGTGCGATCGAGTTTTGTTTGTGGGTCAGATCCGTCATTTTGGCGTGTATTTTAGCCCAGTAAATTTCTACTTTTGTTATCAAGATCAAACGCCTTTATACATGTTGGCCGAGGTGAGTAACACGCCTTGGGATCAGCGCCATTGCTATTTAGTCGATTTAGCCGCGCCCAAACCTTCTGACAAAGTGTTTCACGTGTCTCCCTTTATGACCCTCGATATGCGTTATATCTGGCATGTGTCTGCGCCGAGTGAAGACTTAAACATCGGTATTGAAAACAAGTCGATGCAAGAGAATGGCAAAAAACTGTTTAATGCCAATTTAGTGATGAAACGTCAACCGATCACGGCGGCCAATTTACGGACGCTTTTGTTTCGCTTCCCTTTTATGACTCTCAAGATCTTCTTCGGGATTTATTGGCAAGCGCTAAAACTCTTTTTTAAACGTGTGCCCTTTGTGCCGCATCCAGCTCAGATGGAGAAATAACATGGAAAATACGGCTTCGCAAACCTCAGTCACCACAGGGAAACTGCCCGACAGTATTGCGCGTAAAGTCTTGCTTAAGGCGCTGGAAAGTCTCCCATATGGCTGCTTGACCTTGGTTGAGGGCGACAAGAGTTATCGTTTTGGTGAGAGTCATACCGATTTACACGCCACGCTTGTGGTTAAACACCCGAGTTTTTATCGTCAAATCATGCTTTCAGGCTCCATTGGCGCGGGTGAAGGTTATATTCAAGGCCATTGGACGAGCCCAGATCTCACCAAAGTCGTACAACTGTTTGCCCGTAATTTAGCCTTACTCGATAAGATTGAAGCCAAATTCTCTTGGTTAACTGGCACGATAAACCGTGTGAAGCATGTGCTGAATCGCAATTCTCAAGAGGGCTCAAAGCGGAATATTCTCGCCCACTATGATTTGGGTAATGCTATGTATGAGCAATTCCTCGACCGTGAAATGTTGTATTCGAGCGCGCTTTATCCCCATGAGGAAGCCAGTTTGCAGGAAGCGCAGTTGTTTAAGCTGATGACTATTTGTGAGCGGCTTGATTTACAGCCAGGTCAAACCTTGCTTGAGATTGGTACAGGCTGGGGCGCGCTGGCTATTTATGCGGCTAAGCATTATGGCGTACACGTGACAACAACAACGATTTCAGATGCGCAATATGCCTATACCAAAGCCCGTGTCGAACGCGAAGGGCTAAGCGATAAAGTGACGCTGTTGACAGAGGACTATCGCAATCTCACTGGAGAATACGACAGGGTTGTTTCTATCGAGATGATTGAAGCGGTAGGGCATGAGTATTTGCCAGGCTTCTTTAAAAAGCTGGAATCATTATTAAAACCCAATGGGCGCATGCTGCTACAGGCGATAACGATTGCCGATCAACGTTACGACAGCTATCGCAAAAGTGTGGATTTTATTCAGCGTTATATTTTCCCCGGTGGCTGCTTACCCTCAGTGAGCCAAATGGTCGGTCACATTGCCAAACAGACGGACATGGTGGTCTGGTCGCTCAATGATATGGGGCTCGATTACGCTAAAACCTTAAAACATTGGCATGAGAATTTTGATCATGCGATAGGCGAAATCCAAGCTTTAGGTTATGGCGATGATTTTATTCGGATGTGGAAATTTTACCTAAGTTATTGTGAAGGTGGATTTTTAGAACGTACCACAAGCACTGTGCATTTAGTGGCTGTGCGTCCGGATTATCACATTGCTAGCCATCATCTCCCAAGCCATAGCACTAATGCGACGTAATTTGTTTTGATTAAGCAGTCACTTTAGTGGAAATAACCATTTTCGTTGGAATGAGCCGCTTTGTTTGCAGCAAGATAAAAGTGAGGCAAAGATGAAGTCCATGTTAGCTAACTCTCGGGTTCCTTTTAAACATCAGGGCTTTATTCTCTATAACGCCTTGAGTTTTCAGGCTGTGTGGTGGTCTAGCGTACTTTGGCTTAACACCTCACTGTTGTTAACTATCCCTTTGTTATTATTTCACTTTATCCTGCTATCTTCCTTAAGTAAGCCCGAGTATCGCAAAGTGGATTTGTTATTGATGCTAAAGGTTGCAGCCTTAGGAATAGGCGTAGATACCGTACTCTCTGTTTTAGGGGTGTTTGAGTTTGCTCTTTTCCCTTGGTGGCTTTGTTGCCTGTGGCTGCATTTTGCTTTGACTCTGAATCATAGTTTGGCCTTTATGCGACCTTTACCGCTGATATTTCAGGCGTTACTCGGGGGCATATTTGGTGGGTTAAGCTATTTGACTGGCGCACAATTTAATGCCGTGAGTTTGCCCTATGGCAATGTTATTTCTGCTGTGGTGTTATTTTTGGTTTGGCTAGTCTTACTGCCATTTTTAATCCAACTTGCTAATCCCTATGGATTTAATCGAAGCACTAAAGCGCGTTCTTTTACTGTGTTTGGGCGTTAATTATTGAGTTGTAAAAATTGATCGCGGTTAAGTCATTATGCCGTTTTTAGTTAAGTACCTGTTGTAAGACATCATGCAGTAAAAGGGGGATCCCATGTCGTCAGTTCGTAATCGTAGCCCAAATCTTGGTTTTTCATTTTTGAATTCAAGCTGCTTAAGTCTATTGGCCCTCAGTTTATTGGCCGCACCTTTAAAAGTGTTAGAGGCGAAAACGCCTGATTTTGAAAACATTACTATCGAACTGAATGATGCCGCCGATGTGACGCAGACTTTTCAGGAAGTGGGCCGCGGAGAAATGGATTGGCTGTGGTTTAGTTTGTATAAGGCGAGACTGATGACGGTAAATGGTCGTTATCAACAGGGGCAATATCCTCTGCTGTTAGATATTGAATATTATCGAGATATTGAGTCAGAGGATTTGCTCGAAGCGACAAAAGATCAATGGCAGCATCTAGCGTTTGCCGAAAATGATATCCAACGTTGGTTGGGTTTATTAAATGCGACTTGGCCCGATGTGAAGCAGGGCGACCATTTAAGTTTTAAGGTGATAGATGGACAAACGAGTCAGTTTTTCTTTAATCATCAACCACTCGACATTATCCATGATGCTAATTTTGCTGAGGCATTTTTAGCGATTTGGTTATCGAAAGCCACTAGTCGTCCTAGTTTGCGGGCGCAATTACTCGGAGAAAAACCATGCGATTGTTGAAACGGCTTGTCGGCCGAAAGTTATTTTTAGGTTTAATAATGATAGGGCTGTTGTCGAGTTGTTCATCGGTGGAAGTGACTGATTATAAAGATACTCATCCGACATTGGTTTTGGAGTCATTTTTTAATGGGCCATTAAAAGCCTCTGGGGTTGTACATGATTTTAGTGGCAAAGTAATCCGCAAATTCAATGTCATTATGGAAGCCAGTTGGCAGGGAAGTGAGGGAGTCATTAATGAATGGTTTGTGTATGATGATGGTGAAACTCAAACTCGTGTGTGGCGCATCAAGGCACTAGGGGAAGGGCGATACTCAGGAACTGCAGGTGACATTATCGGTACTGCCGATGGCCAATCTAGCGGCAGTGCGCTACGTTGGAAATACGATATGTTATTGCCTGTGGATGGTGAGGAATATCAAGTTCATTTCGACGATTGGATGTTCTTAGTGAATGATAATACCATTATAAATCAGAGCGATATTATTAAGTTTGGCATCACAGTTGCTAAAGTCACTTTAGTTATTCAAAAATAGTCTCAGCAATTTTTAGTTAAGTTGGCTTACCCCAGCTTGTCTTGGATTCACTCTGTTGATTAAGGCTTAAATGTTGATTAAGACTTAAATTGGCTTAAACAGTATAGCTTGGCTAATAACCCCCTTTTTTCTGCATTAAAGTGTTGAAGTCAAACCAAAGTTGCAGCTAGGCATTTTTGCTAGTGGCATAAGTGATATATGGGGGTAAGGTTATTGCAACCCATTGTTTAAATTTAATTAATCTGAACTTAAGTCTAAGTCTAAGTCTAAATAGATAGGGGGTAGTCGATGAAAAAACACGTTGTTTTATGGGGAGTATTTTTAAGTCTGTCGTTAACTGCTTGTTCATCTTTTGACTTTAAGTTTGAGGATCATTCTGAGAAACAAGTCGATCCTCATCAACCCGCAAGCGATCCTATGGTGCAAGATAATGAACGTCGTATTCGAGATGCGAGAAAAGACGGTCAGTTAGAATCCGATTTTCTAAAACCTAGGTATCCAGTTAAGTTTAAATAAGAAAATGCCTTAGGAACTCACTTCAACCTCAATACTTAACTATCAATAGCAAGTATTAAGGTTGCTAGGGGAGAGGCGAAGAACTAACCCGCTTGACGACTGTTATCTATCGATTTTTTGTCATAATATTCAAACGGAAACAGATTACGAATCCTTTGCTTTACATTGTCACTCACGTTGGCAGAAATATGTAAGCGTACATCTCCTGATTTTTCAGCCCTAACAGTACAAGTCAGTTTTTCGGTTTTAGCGATTTGGCGGCATTCCCGTTCGAATCGTTCGGGGATCTTGCCCTTATGCTGAGTCATACGGCCATCTTTAAAATGCATTTCAAAAATAGTCAGACCTTTCTTGCCACCAAATATCAGTTTGTAAACGAGAAATATACCAATAGCGACAAAAATGAGTTTGAAAATATCGGCTGTCATAACGCCTCCTATCTTATGTTTATAGAACCAAGATACTCCCGAGTTAGTTGTTTTAACAGTGCGCTAACGCGCAATTTTGAATTGGCAATAAAATGATTCCAGCCTAGACTTAACTGGCTAAGGAAAAGTAACCCCTCAGTTAAGGAAAACGCCATGTACTTATCAAATGCAGATCGTTGGTCATTATTGTGTAAGAAGCAAATTGATGTTATCGAAAAACTTGCTACACATTTCCCCGAGAGAAAAGCACATCTAAGTGAGCTCACTCAAGGGTGGCGCCATGTTCAACATCAAGTTCAAGCAGGTGATAGGCCTATGCCACTCGAGCTCATCAAATAAGCACGATTGAGTCATTTGGAACTAGATAGTTTGTATAAGAACGCAAAGCCACTCAATAATGAGTGGCTTTTTTATGTGGCGAATATAAAACTATCATTTATAGGGGTAAAGGATTAAGTGATTGTCTGTTGCATGAAGTCAATAAATTATCTTAACGCTCGATTTGAACGTTTATTGTGCCAGTATTGAGGGCGCTATCAGTTATGACTGAGGGAAGTTCGTTGTGTTTTGCTTTGAAACACTTCAAATTTCAGATACAACGAAGCCACTCATTGAGTGGCTTTTTTGTTTATATGGTGCCGGCACCAAGAGTCGAACTCGGGACCTGCTGGAATTATCGAGAGTAAGTCAGTTGCGTTTTGTACTGAACACTTCAAATTTCAGATACAAAAAAGCCACTCATTGAGTGGCTTCATTGTTTATATGGTGCCGGCACCAAGAGTCGAACTCGGGACCTACTGATTACAAGTCAGTTGCTCTACCAACTGAGCTATGCCGGCGTAAAGCACAGTAATAAACCCAATCGAATTCATTACCTTAAAAGTGGTGCCCGAACCCGGAATCGAACCAGGGACACGAGGATTTTCAATCCTCTGCTCTACCGACTGAGCTATTCGGGCAACTAAACTAAGCGTTAGTTAACTACTTTGAACTAAGTCGCGAAGACCTTGTTCGTTCGAAGTGCGCGTATAATATAGTGCTCGCTTTAGCTGTGCAAGCCCTTTTTAAGTGACTGATTAACTATTAAACAAAATGCGCTTATTTATTTGATTCTTTCGTTTTACTCTTATTTTACCGCTGAAAGTTTCAGCACTTTAACGCCAATAGGTGTTCCTTATGGCTGTTTATCCTAACTTCCTCATTCATTTATCTGCTATTGGGGAGAGAAAAATTAAGGTTTAAGCTCATCTATTGCAAGCAAGGAGCTGTGGAGCGCAGTGGGTATTGTTGAGCTTTGATTGATGGAAGCGGAGCAACTAAGAGTAAGCGAGTGGCTTCATTGTTTTATATAGTGCCGGCGGCACCAAGAGTCGAACTCGGGACCTACTGATATTATCAAGAGTAAGTCAGTTGCGATTGACCACAGACTTTATTAGTTATTATTCAAATTTCAGATACAAAAAAGCCACTCATTGAGTGGCTTCATTGTTTTATATGGTGCCGGCACCAAGAGTCGAACTCGGGACCTACTGATTACAAGTCAGTTGCTCTACCAACTGAGCTATGCCGGCTTAAATCTTTACTGCAATTTTTACTACAGAATAATGGTGCCCGAACCCGGAATCGAACCAGGGACACGAGGATTTTCAATCCTCTGCTCTACCGACTGAGCTATTCGGGCAACTAAACTAAGCGTTAGTTAACTACTTTGAACTCATTGGCTAAGCCGTATCGTTCGAAGTGCGGCTATATTAGCTAGGGTGTTTGACCTCTGCAAGTGCTTTTTCCTGATAAATCACTCGTTCGGCTGTTTAATGCACATCTTGGGTGTTTTTTATCTCTTATTTTGCGAATTCAGCCCAATTTCATTCGTTGGCTGTATTTTTCAAGTCAGAGGGATACTGATGTTTACTATAGCTTTGTGCTCACAGATCATGATTTTTGGCTTACTTTCTAAAATTTAGAAAGATATAAGCGATTTTTACTGATTTTAGTTTTTAAATTTAGATTTATGATAATGAATATTATTTCATGGATAGCATGAAGAAAACGCGAGTACGGAGTCGCAGTATGTTTCGAAATAGTCAGTTTGCTTATGGAATTACCGCCATTGTGACCCATTGGTTGAGTGCGTTCGTCGTGATTGGGTTATTTGCAGTCGGTGTGTGGATGGTGGAGTTAACCTACTACAGTACTTGGTACAAGACTGCGCCGCATCTACATAAAAGTATTGGGATTCTGTTATTGGCGGCGACAATATTTCGTTTGGTATGGCGCTTAGTTAATCCCAAGCCTGTACATGAGGCGAGCCATAAACCGTGGGAAAAGACGGCCGCACATTTGGCGCATTTTATTATCTATATCTTGCTCTTTGTCATCATGACTGCTGGCATTTTAATCTCAACCGCAGATGGCCGTGGTATCTGGGTGTTTGATTGGTTTGAACTACCAGGATTGGGACTTTTGTTTGAAAACCAAGCTGATATTGCGGGTGATATTCACCAATATGCGGCTTACAGTTTGATCGCGCTGGTCGTTATTCACGCCGTGGGCGCATTAAAACATCACTTTATCGATAAAGACACCACCCTACTTAGAATGATTAAATTTAAACGAGGATAATACAATGAAAAAGCAACTGTTAAGCGCACTGATTGGTGTATCTCTATTGGCTCCTGTGGCGGCTTCAGCTGCTGACTATGTGATTGATCATGAAGGCGCTCATGCTTCTATTACATTTAAAGTTAATCACTTAGGTTATAGCTATGTGGTGGGGCGTTTTAATGATTTTAGCGGCGATTTTAGCTACGATGCGGCTAAACCAACTGCGATGAAAGTGAATGTCACTGTGAATACATTAAGTGTCGATTCAAACCATGCTGAGCGTGACAAACATATTCGCGGTGAAGATTTCCTTAATACTGGCAAATTCGCTAAAGCGACCTTTGCATCTACTTCGGTGGAAGATAAAGGAAATGGCGATTTAGTGATTAACGGTAACTTAACTTTAAATGGTGTGACTAAACCCTTAGCGATCAAGGCCCATGCTGTGGGTGAAGGTCAGGATCCTTGGGGTGGCTACCGTGCCGGTTTTACGGGCACAACCACCTTTGCGATGAAAGATTTCGGTATCAAGATGGATTTAGGTCCAGCATCTAGCCATGTTGAGTTAGATCTAGTGGTTGAAGGCGTGCGTAAGTAACTCTTTATTCTGCCATTTAGATAAACAAAAAGCGCCGAAAGGCGCTTTTTTGTAAGCTTTATCGTTAAGTGAACGACAAAAATTAATCTTGGTCTTTTTCAGGTACAAAACCTTCAATTTCTACTTCTTTCCCTTCAAAGAGGAAAGAGGTCATTTGTTCTTCAAGAAACTTACGATCATCAACATTCATCATGTTGAGTTTCTTTTCGTTAATCAGCATGGTTTGCTTTTTTTGCCATAGGCTCCAAGCTTCTTTGCTGATGTTATCAAAAATGCGCTTACCTAAATCACCTGGATACAGTTGAAAGTCTAGGCCGTCGGCTTCTTTATTTAAATATACGCAATTGACTGTACGCGCCATGATTATTCCTTACTGACTGCGGATTGAACGAGTGATCCCAAATTGGCTAGCACGCGCTCGGTGGCGGCGGCGAGTCCCACTTTGGAAGGATGACTTATGTTATACCAGAGAGACTGGTTTTGTTCCATGACAGCGCCCACGCTCTGTTTATTGCCGTGAGTTTTATCTAAGTTAAGCATCATGGGCTGAATATCTAAATGAAAGTGGCTAAATGTGTGCCTAAAGCCAGTTAACCATTCGAGTTGCTGCGCATCAAACCCTTGCTCTTCAAGATGAGTTTCAAGGGCGGCTTGGGTAGCGAATTCAGGGAAACACCAGAGCCCGCCCCAAATTCCCGCTGGCGGACGTTTAGCTAGAAAGACTTGGTTGTCTTGCATCATCACTAACATCCACGCCGCTTTGGTTGGTATGGTTTTTTTAGGCTTTTTGCCAGGGAAATCGGTTTGTCTGCCAATCAGTTGAGCTTTGCAATCAATCGCTACAGGGCAAGCGGCACAGTTAGGTTTGCTACGAGTGCAAATACTGGCGCCGATATCCATCATGGCTTGATTATATTTCTGAATATCTTGCTGCGGTGTGAAGGCATCCGTCAGTTGCCAAAGTTGCTCTTCAACCGTCTTTTGCCCTGGCCAACCTGCGATTGCCCCATGTCTTGCTAATACACGTTTTACGTTGCCATCGAGAATGGGGTGATGTTGCCCAAGTGACAATGACAATACTGCGCCTGCCGTCGAGCGGCCGATGCCGGGTAGGGCGAGCACTTGTTCAAAATGTGTTGGAAATAATCCCTGATAATCATCGCGGATTATTTTGGCTGCTTTATGCAGATTACGCGCCCTAGCGTAATAGCCAAGACCGGTCCAATGATGTAATACCTCATCGTCTGGTGCGTTAGCAAGTGCTAACACATCGGGGAAACGCGCCATAAATTTAAGATAATAGGGAATAACAGTCGCAACCTGAGTTTGTTGCAGCATAATTTCAGAAACCCATACGCGATATGGGGTTTTATCTTGCTGCCAAGGGAGGGTTTTACGACCGTGATTGTCGTACCAAGAGATGATACGTGTAGCGAAGGAGGCTGTAGATTTCATCGGCGCAGTGTAGCGGCAGTTATCTTCTTAGACAAGCGTCAAAGATAAGTTGGCAAGGGATCTAAAGCTAAAAATCGCTGCTAAATTCGCACTCTTAAATAATCTTGGTATACTTTCGCCCCATTAGTGCTTGCACTGTATGTTGAACTTTGGATAATGCCCTTCTTTTATGATGGTGTTGTCCACTAGACGAGGCAAAAATGAGCGAAGTCACTACCGCTGAATTTAATGAAGAAGGCAAGTATCTGCGCAAGATCAGAAGCTTTGTCCTGAGAGAAGGTCGCCTAACCAAAGGCCAAGCACACGCTATTGAAAGCCAGTGGCCAACAATGGGTTTAGATTACAGCCCAGTGCCATTGGTACTAAGCGACGTTTTTGGTCGTGAAGCTGATACTGTGCTGGAAATTGGCTTTGGCATGGGCGCCTCTTTAGTACAAATGGCTAAAGATGCACCAGAGCAAAATTTCATTGGTATTGAAGTACATAAACCGGGTGTAGGCTCTTGCCTCAGTGATGCCGCCATTGCTGGTGTGACTAATTTACGTGTGTATCATCACGATGCCATGGAAGTATTAGAACATGCGATTGCTGACGGTTCATTAGCCCGAGTGCAATTGTTCTTCCCAGATCCTTGGCATAAAAAACGTCACCATAAACGCCGCATCGTACAAGCTGAATTTGCCGAACTGATTCGTCGCAAGCTAAAAATTGGCGGTGTGTTCCATATGGCCACTGACTGGGAAGAGTACAGCGAGCATATGTTAGAGGTGATGCAAGCCGCTCCGGGTTATCAAAACCAGTCGGCCGACGGCAGTGTGGTGCCGCGTCCTGATCATCGTCCATTGACAAAGTTTGAAGCCCGCGGCCATAGACTGGGTCACGGTGTATGGGATCTGATGTTTGAGCGTATCGCTTAATCACGAACTCAATTTTAGCTAATTTTAAACACAAAAGGGAAAATCACTATGGCAACTAATCGTAGCCGTCGTTTACGTAAGAAAATGCGCGTTGATGAATTCCAAGAGTTAGGTTTCGATATGGCTTGGACTTTTGATGCATCAGTATCTGAAGCCGATATCGATGCAACTGTAGATAAATTCATCGATGAAGTGATCGAAACCCGTAAATTAGGTTTCCATGGCGGCGGCCACATCGAATGGGAAGGCATTATAGCCACCCAAACGATTGGTAAATGTACCGAAGAAGATATTGCTGCAGTTAAGGCATTCTGGGCGACCCAAAAAGTATCTCAGGTTGAAGTTAGCGAACTGTACGACATTTGGTGGGGTTAATGCCCGAGTTGGCATTACTTGAGGAAGTGGTCGAGAAAGTTCGACCCTTGCTCGGCCAAGGAAAGGTTGCAAATTATATCCCCGCACTGGCCAGCGTTGATGCTGGCAAATTAGGTATTGCCGTCACGACTGTTGACGGTGAAACTTTAGGTGCGGGCGATTACCTTGAGCCGTTTTCGATTCAAAGTATCTCCAAAGTTTTCAGCTTAACCTTAGCGTTAACTTTATATGAAGAAGCCGAAATCTGGAGCCGTGTTGGCAAAGAACCTTCGGGCCATTCATTCAACTCTTTAGTACAAGTCGAGTTAGAACGTGGCAAGCCACGCAACCCATTTATCAATGCTGGCGCGTTAGTGATTGCTGACTTATTGCAGAGTCGTTTAGGTGCACCTAAACACAGAATGCTTGAGTTAGTCAGGCAACTAAGCCAAAACGATAAAGTGTGTTTCGATAAACAAGTAGCAGATTCAGAATATCAGCATAGTGCGCGCAATGCGGCTATCGCTTATTTGATGAAGTCCTTTGGTAATTTTCAAGGCGATGTTGATACTGTGCTGCGCACCTATTTTCATTATTGCGCCTTGAAGATGAATTGTGCTGACTTGTCTAAGGCCATGTTGTATTTGGCTAATCGCGGCAAAAGTATCACAGGGTCTGAGCTTATCTCTCAAGTGCAAACTCGACAACTTAACGCTCTGTTGGCAACCTCGGGCTTATACGATGGTGCGGGTGAGTTTGCTTATCGTGTTGGTATGCCAGGTAAAAGTGGCGTCGGCGGAGGTATTATTGCCGTGATCCCTGGAGAACTGTCGATTTGTGTATGGTCGCCAGAACTCGATAATAATGGCAACTCACTTGCGGGCACAGCCATGCTTGAGCATCTAAGTCAGCGTCTCGGTCGTTCTATTTTCTAGTCTTATCTCTCGTTTTTTATTAGCACTATCAGACTAAATGTTAGCGAATTTCGCTAATGGCCTTTTAGTGCTTAATTTCAAAATCCAACATAATCATATTGTTATAAAGTTGGCACGTCTCCTGCTATAAGCTATTCAGTAGTTTAGGTTTATCGAATTATTCAGATTAAAGGACGAACAAAAATGAAATTAAATAAGTTATTAACTGGATTTGCATTATCTGGCGTGATTTTAGGAACATCTAGCGTACAGCTGGCGCAAGCACAAACAGAGCCAAAAATAGATGAACGCTGTGAAGTCGCCTTAAATTATGATGTTATGGTTGAGCCTAAAAAATTAGTCATGAGCGAGAAGGGCACAGAAAAGTATCGCATCGAAGTTGACAAGTTATTTGTGGAAGGTAAGCAAGTTAACTTAACCGACAAGCAGAAAAAATTGGTTACTCAATATGCCGATGAAGTTTCGACTCAAGTGCCAGAAGTGATTGAACTGGTGAATGAGGCAGTATCTCTTGCTTCCAAAGCGGTTGGTATGGCCTTAACACCTTTAATGGGTGATGCCGCTGGTGCAAAATTTGATGAAATGATGGCTGGCGTTCAAAAACGGGTTGATTCAGTGGCTTATAAGAATGGTGATAGCTTCTATTTAGGGGCGACTGAAGACTCGATGCAAAGTACATTTAACGATGAATTCGAGCAGGAAATGGAACAAATTGTCCAGAATTCAATTGGCGCAATTATGATGAACTTAGGTGGCCAAATCATGTCTGGTGGCGGTGAGAATTTTGAAGCCAAGATGGATGCCTTCTCCAAAAAAATGGACAATTTAGGCCAAGATATTGAGCAACAAGTTGAGAGCCAATCTAAGGGATTAGAAGCTAAGGCTGACCGTTTGTGCGACCGATTTGAAAATCTGTTAGTGCTTGAAAATCAATTGCGCCAAGAAGTGCCTGAACTAGCACCTTATGTGTTGACACAAAACTCAACCAAGGAACCGCGTGAATAGTTCTTGTAAATATCTCTTGCGAATCGCCCTTAGTTTTAACTGCAATAACTTCTATCTCCTTGTGCATGAGTCAAACTTGAATGCTACGCCCCTAGTCAATTTATCGACTAGGGGCTTTTTTATTGGCTACGGTTTAATCGTGGCGACAACCCTTATGGCTAAGTTGATGTGGCTTATAGGCTAGGCTTGCAGCGATTTAGTTCGGAATGTTACAGTCTAGAGACGAATATTTGGTATACTCTTAAAATATAATTAAAAGCTGGCATATCAGTCAGATATAACCCCCTACTTTAGTGGACTTTTTCGGTCTAAATCTCTGCGTTATATCATTTTAATGCGAGATATCAATGCTATGGTTATTTTTAAGCGATGATTACGCTAACCATAGCTGCTCACCGAAAGTTAATATCATTGTCGTAAACAGCTTAAGGCGACTTCCATGTTAGAACTGTTAGAACCTATTGCGATTTTTACTCATGTGGCCAGAGCAGGTAGTTTTAGTGCCGCCGCAAGAAGGCTTGGGATCTCTAAGTCTAAGGTCAGTACACAAGTCGCCGATCTTGAACATAGACTTGGTGTTCAATTAATTCAACGTACCACCCGCAGCTTAAGTCTGACTGAAGCAGGGCATTTGCTGTATCTGCAAGGTGAAGAACTGCTGCGTGACGCTGAACAAGCGATAGCCAGCGTGCATAACTTAAATGATGCGACCCGCGGCGTGCTTAAGGTGGGAATTTCCCAATCCTTTGGGGTGATGCATATCATTCCTGCGTTGCCATCTTTTATGGCAAAACACCCTGAGCTTGAGCTACAAGTGAGCTTACTGGACCATAAAGTGGATGTCGTGAGCGAAGGCTTAGACTTACTGTTAACTATGTCTGAGCAATTACCGCTTGGCATGGTTGCTAGACCTCTGATGAAGTGCCAATTCCTGTTAGTTGCTTCGCCTGGCTATATTGCTCAACATGGCGAGCCAACTCGACCTGAGCAGTTAGTTGACCACAATTGTTTGGTCTATCAAGGCGAGTGGCATGAGCACAGCATGTGGCAATTTAAGAAGGGTGATGACTACTGTGAAATTGGCGTATCGGGTAATTTCAGGGTGGATAATGCGCCTGCATTAAAATCTGCTGCAATCAGTGGTCTTGGCGTTGTGTATCTTGCGAGTTATTTGATGGAAGATGAAATTGCCAAAGGGACATTAGTGCCTTTACTGAAGGATTGGCAATTGACCCACCATCTGCCATTGCAGGCGGTTTATCCCCGTCGTAAGCACTTAGCACCTAAGGTCAGTTCTTTTATCGAATTCATCAAAGATCACATAGGAACGCCACCGTATTGGGATGCTCCCTATGTCGAATTATTCAGTAAACGTCAGTAAAATAGGAAACATTGTTCTCAAAAGCAGTCTTATGTGGTTTTAAATTGAGCGCGCACTTTTATGGTCGTTTAAAATCAATACTTTAGATTGAGTTGATGAGTACATTTGTTGATGGTTTTTTAGGGGTTCCTAAAGCACTTTTTTATAACATCCTTGAACTCTGTTCTTAATTGAATACAATGGTGGCAGTTGATTCGGAATGACCTGAGTCCTATACGTTTATTGGAAATGACCCCTTTCAATTTTTGTATACAGGTCGGCGTTAATGCAGTTTTGGATCACAGCCAACAGAAGTTTGAGAACTAAAACAATGTTGGCTCTTTAAACCATCATCCTAGTTTTTGGTTTACCTCAGCCTTATCGCTGAGGTAATTTTTTTATTGATGGTTTGCAGCCTTGAGCACAAGTTTTGTCTCCCTGTACCCTAAAGTCGCAACTGTGTGTTAAATGATGTGAAGGCGAGTGCTAAAGCATATATTAATGCAACAAATATAGTGACCCACAGTGAGAAGGGTTCTGTTATCTAACGGGATAATGGTACCAATAAAAAAGCCACTTTCGAGTGGCTTTTTTATTGGCTGCAGCTTAAGACTTTCACTTATGTCGCTTTAGTCGTGAAGCAAGTTAACAGTGCTTCACGGCTCAGCATTAAGGCATTAAAACATTAGGGTATTAGGCCTTCTTCTTACTGGCTATCCAGAGATCGACTTGTTGCTCTAACACATCCAGTGGTAATGCGCCGTTAGCAAGTACTAGCGTATGGAAGTCGCGGATATCAAATTGACTGCCAAGCTGTTGCTCTGCTTTATGTCTTAGCTCTAGTAGTTTAATCATACCTACTTTATAAGCTGTCGCTTGCGATGGCATGACGATATGGCGTTCAACCATTTTCACCGCATCCGATTTAGCATTTGGCGTATTATCCACGTAATAGGTTATGCCTTGCTCGCGGGTCCACTTTTTAGCGTGGATACCAGTATCAACGACTAAGCGACAGGCACGCCATAGCTCCATTGCTAGGCGACCAAAGTCAGAATATGGATCGGCGTAGAGTCCCATTTCTTTCGGGAAAGATTCGCTATATAAACCCCAGCCCTCAATATACGCGGTATAGCCCCCAAACTTACGGAACTTAGGAATATTTTGCAGTTCTTGGGAAATGGCTATCTGCATATGGTGACCCGGAATACCTTCGTGGTAGGCCAGCGCCTCCATTTGGTATTTTGGCATGGCTTTCATGTCATATAGGTTTGCATAGTAGCTACCTGGACGCGAACCATCCGGTGCCGGTTGTTCATAGAAGGCTTTACCCGCGGATTTTTCCCTAAAGGCTTCAACCTGCTTCACTACCATGGCGGCCTTAGGTTTTACTTTGAACACTTCATCCAAGCGCGACTTCATATTGTCGATGAACTTAGTCGCCTCAGCTAAATAGGCGGCTTTGCCTTCGGCGGTATTGGGGTAGTAGAACTGGGGATCATCACGCATAAAGCTAAAGAATTGCTGCAAATCGCCTTTAAAATTGACCTTCTTCATGATGGCACGCATTTCATTGTGAATACGTTCCACCTCAGAAAGGCCTAAGTCATGGATTTGATCGGCGCTCATGTTTGTAGTGGTCGTTCGTGCCAAGGCATTATTGTAATAGGCGGCTCCGTTAGGGAGTTTCCACGCACCATCGCGGTCATCAGCTTTGGCTGCTAAGGTTTTTACGTAACTGATGAGTTTGTTATAGGCGGGCTCGACTTGAGTAACGAGTGCTTGCTCAGCCTGTTGAAGCAGTGCTTGCTTCTCTGTCTCTTGAATCGCTAATGCGTTAACTTTACGGCGAAAATCTGCGAGTAGTGCGCTGTCGTCGCCCTTATCAAAAGGCGCACCTTTGATGATGTTTTGGCTGTCTGAAATCACATAAGCGAATATAAACTTAGGCGCGATAATGCCTTTATCTGCGCGAACGGCTAATACTGTCTGCAATTGACTTAAGCGTTTGGGCACGCTATTCAAGCGACTGATATAGGCCTTAGCATCGCTGACATCTGTGATTTGATGTTGGTTAATCAAGAAGGAGGCGATCATAGAGTGGCCGCCATACATCTGATTCACAGGGTAATTATGATAGCGCCATTGGTCATCTTCGATGTCATTTTGCAGATTTTGCTTCAGTAACATGAGGCTAAGATGAGTTTGTGGATCGAGCTTGGCCGCATCAATTTGATTGACCTGCGCTAGTTGTTTTTTTGTGCGAGCTATGGCTTTATCATCGGCGGTATCACCCAGTTCATCCCATTTATCATAGTCTTGCTTGATCCCCATATAGGTCTGCGAA
Organism: Shewanella sp. SM23; assembly: GCF_025654295.1. Taxonomy (NCBI): domain Bacteria; kingdom Pseudomonadati; phylum Pseudomonadota; class Gammaproteobacteria; order Alteromonadales; family Shewanellaceae; genus Shewanella; species Shewanella sp. SM23. The sequence continues at coordinate 84,463 of NZ_JAKKRM010000014.1, read as the reverse complement.
ATGGGACTCGCCATAATGTTTTCCATGAAGATGGTTTCGAACAGAGCATTGGCTTTTTCTGACTCGGTTTGTGCTACAGCATTCACAGGTTCGCTTGCACTGTGTAAGGCTGGCGCAGTTGATGCTGCATACGCGGGAATGGTCAGCAGAGCTGAAAGGGTCAGTGCGACTAAGCTGATTTTAGTTTTTATTGGCATGATCAGGCTTCCTAGATTGATTTGCATCAATACTAAAGAAGCTGAACAAGAATGTATGGATATTAGTGTTAGAAAATGTGTTAGCAGTAATAGTGTTAAACCGTACTATTAGTTACTAACACATTATTTATAGAGATATTTTAACGGCTAACTCAGCAGAATTGTGTCAGTAAATCATTAACAAACATATGACCTTTACTGGTTAATTGCCAATGTTCAGCGGATTCTGTGAGTAAACCGCGTTGTTTAGCTTTTTCCATTCCTTCGGTCAATGTGTCTCTGTGTTGTCCTGTGCGCAGTTCAAATTCTTGCTTAGGAATAGGTGTCATCAGACGCAGGCGATTCATTAAATATTCGAGCGCGCGGTCTTCCTCTGCAACTTCAATCGATTCGAAGGTGTAGTTGCTGGCACTCAGATATCCCTTGGGATGTTTAATTTTTACCGTGCGTATGATGCGGTTTTCTTTTGGCAGCGTCACTTTGCCGTGTGCGCCACAGCCTATGCCTAGATAATCACCAAACTGCCAGTAGTTGAGATTGTGCCTACATTGGTAACCAGGTTTTGCGTAGGCAGATATTTCGTATTGCTCATACCCTAATGCGGCCAGCTTTTGTTGACCTTGCTCATAGATATGCCAGAGCGCTTCGTCATCGGGCAGCTGCGGCGGTTTTGAGTGGAATAGGGTGTTGGGCTCAATTGTTAACTGATACCAAGATAGGTGTGGCGGGTTAAGCGCCGCTGCCGTGTCGATATCAGCCATAGCTTCAGCAAAACTTTGGTTCGGTAATCCATGCATTAAATCGAGGTTGAAACTTAAGTATCCCGCTTGGCTGGCTTTTTGAGCGGCGACTTGTGCCTCGTTTTGATCGTGAATACGTCCGAGTAAGTTGAGTTTATCCTTAGAAAAGCTCTGCACCCCGATAGATAAACGAGTGACGCCCGCAGCACGATAGGCACTAAAGTCATCGTGCTCTAAAGTACCAGGATTGGCTTCCATAGTGATTTCGATATTGTCACTAAAGGGGATTAGCGCATTGGCACCATCGAGTATGCGTTTGATTTGCAAAGCATCGAATAAGGATGGCGTGCCGCCACCGATAAAGATGGTATGGATCTGCCGCCCTTGGACGAGATGTAAATCTTGGCGTAAGTCTTCCAATAGCGCATCAACATAAGCCTCTTGTGGCAGTTCGCCATTTTGGCCATGGGAATTAAAGTCACAATAGGGACACTTTTGTACGCACCAGGGAATATGGATATACAGACTGAGTGGTGGCAGTTCGAGCTTTATCGCAGTAGTCACGGCAGTTGACGACATTATTGTGCATTCCCGCCTGTTAATACGCCTTGGGCTTGCATGGCGGCGATGAGTTGCACTAGAGCTTTACCACGATGACTTAAGGCATTTTTCTCGTTGCTGCTCAGCTCTGCCGCGCTACATTGATAATTTTCAGGGATAAAAATCGGATCGTAACCATGGCCATTGGCGCCACGTTGGCTAAAGTCGATTTGGCCTTCCCATGAGGCTTGGCAAATAATCGGGGTAGGGTCTTTCGCATGGCGCATATATACCAGTACGCATTGGAATCTTGCCCCGCGAGGTGCTGGCTGGTCTTTTAACGTCTCAAGTAGTTTCAATACGTTGTCTTGATCTTTGGCATTTTCGCCTGCGTAACGTGCTGAATAAATGCCTGGAGCGCCTTGGAGTAAATCCACTTCTAAACCCGAATCATCGGCAATGGCCGCAAGTCCGGTGATTTCGGCGGCATGCCTTGCTTTGATAATGGCATTCTCTACAAAAGTGGTACCCGTTTCTGCTACTTCGCTGACATTAAACTGGCTCTGCGGCAGTACAGTGACACCGTAGCTTGCGAGCATTTGATCGAATTCGGCGAGTTTGCCTTTATTACCGCTGGCGAGGACGATTTGTTGCATGGAATACCTATCATAAATGGGACGACGTGCGTTGGCACTATGATACCCAAGCTCAATAGTAAAGGACAGGGAAAGGGGTTGGCGCAACAGGAAAGCAACGCCAACAAAGGTATAAAATAGGTTTATTCAACGTAGAATTTTTGCTTGAACTGTAAGTTCGTGTTCAGTTGATTGCCATATTTAATTGCGATATTGAAGTTGATTTCCTGATCATCGCGGTAGGGCACTTCGGCAATGTAATAAATCGCATCACCTTCGCGGATCTCTTTAAACGTTAGATTGATTCGCGCATCTAACAAATTATTAGCAACTCCAGTAATTTCAACGGGTACTGCGGGCTTATTCGCTTCGCTAATATCTAATACGGCAATATTGATGATGCCAGTGTAGTTACTGCGCTTAATGCCATAGGATTTGGCTATGCTAGGCGTTAAAAATGTACTGCCAAGTGCCATGTAATGAATATCAAAATTGCCGACAGTTTCTTTTTGCTCGGCATTTGCAACACCGCAAAGGCTGGCCGTGAGGGCTAATACAGCGAGAAGATTACGGAACATGATGGGATACCTCATATTAGGGAATGTTGGATTATAGGGCCGCTGTGACTATTTTTTTCAATAAATTAATAGCATTCAAAGGATTAATTCGTTTTCAGTTGTACGATTCTTTAACTGATTGATCTTTCAACTGAATTACTTTTCACTATCTTGCCCCATCAGTTCAGTAATGACACTTGGGATGATCTTAGGGTCAATAATGCGGATTTGTTTATGTCGGCCAAGTTCACCTTTTATTATGTGAATGTCGCTCTTTGGCACTTTAAAAGCTTTTGCTAAGTACTTGCTTAAATGGGCATTCGCTTTGCCATCAATAGGCGGCGCAGTGATGGCTACTTTTAGCTCATCACCGTGCAATCCTACAATTTGATCTCGGCTAGCCTTAGGCTGAATGTAGAGATTAAGCAGCAAGTCACCTTGCTGCAAAGTCACTGCACTCATTAGATCACAGCCCAATAAGGGATATATTGAGCAAGTAACATATTGAGGAAATTCATACCAATAATGACCAGCATTACGGATAAATCTAAACCACCAATTGGCGGTATGATACGACGTATTGGTGCTAATACGGGTTCAGTTAACTGACCCATGATCATTACAATTGGATTATAGCCTTGGTTAAACCAGCTTAAGATTGCGCGTATTAATAGCATCCAAAATAGCAGTACCCCTGCTTTTTTGACCACAGATACAACGGCAAACAGCAAAAATAACAGTATGTCTATGCCACCGCCCGCAATGAGGCTAATTAGTAGCAGCTTGGCTATCACAACCAATAATGCGAGGACGAAAGATGCGGTATCAAATCGCCCTAAGGAAGGCAAAATACGGCGCATTGGTGCGATGAGCGGGTGAGTTGCTTTAACAATAAATTGGCTAAAAGGATTGTAAAAATCAGCCCTTGCCAGTTGTAACCAAATCCGCAAAATCACTACCATCAAATAGAGATCGAATAGAGTGGTGATTAAAAAGGTAAATGCATTCATCGAGATTTCTACCTATTAAAGTTCGATATAAAAACGTGTTAGTGGATCAAAATGTTTTAGCCATTTCTTCTGCACGATTAATACAGTTTTCCATGGCTTTTTTTACTAAGCCGCGCATATCCGCAGCTTCAAATGTCGCCAGCGCTTGTGCGGTGGTGCCGCCCTTTGAAGTAACATTCTCCCTTAAATTACCTAAGGTCAGTTGTGGGTTTTGCTTTGCCATCATAGCAGCGCCAAGCGCAGCTTGCTGCACTAAACTTCTGGCTTTTGTTTCATCCATTCCCATTTCTTTGCCTGCATCTATCATAGACTCCATTAGCAAAAAGAAATAAGCCGGTGAACTGCCCGATAGTGCAATCACTTGATCTAAATCTGACTCTTCATTTACCCACACTATTTCGCCGCCGCTTGACATCAAACGATCGCAAATGGCTTTCTGCTCGGTAGTAATGCTTTGAGGCGCATAGAGGCCAGTCATACCAACACTAATTTGCATCGGCGTATTTGGCATGGCGCGGATAAGCTTGATGTCTTGTGCCAGATAGTCGGTATATCGCTTTGCTTTAATGCCCGCAGCGATAGTGATGACTAACTTATTCGACAGCTCGACTGTCTGTAATGCTTCACAAACTTGTTGCATCAATTGTGGTTTTACTGAAAGTACTATTACATCGGCAGCTTGCGCCGCTGCCAAATTATCCTGAGAAACCAAAATCCCAAAATCGTCTTTTAGTGCATCAAGTTTACCTTGGCTGGGATTAGTCGCTTGGATGAGTTGAGCTGGATAGCCGCTATTGATTAAGCCACTGATGATGCTGCGCGTCATATTGCCGGCACCGATAAAGCAGATTTTCTGTTGATCCATTTGATTCTCTTCAGTGTGTTAACCGTTAACTTGTAACATCTTCACCTTAAATTAAGATGATAAAACGGTTAGTCATTTGAATGACTGAGCCTGATTATCGACTCTCGCTAATTGCTCTTAAATCGTTAATGTTCGGTGTTCTTAAATACAGTATTTGGGCATAAAGTGCTAAAAACAAGGTTAAACTGACCTCTAACTAAATGCCGAACGTGGATTTTACGCAGCGTAATTGCGCTCACCAAAAATGGCACTGCCAATACGCACCATAGTTGAACCGCAGCTAATCGCTGTATCTAGGTCATTACTCATCCCCATTGAAAGCGTATCTACAGCGGGATAATGCGTTTTAAGTTCTTGAAATAGATTGTTTAACATGGAAAACTCTTTAAGCTGTAACTCTGTATCTGCGGTAGCCGTTGGAATTGCCATTAGGCCCCTCAGTGCTAAGTTAGGTAGCTGAGCTATCAGTTCGGCCAGTGGCAGCATTTGAGCCGCATCTATGCCAGATTTTGTGTCTTCAGCACTGATATTAATTTGAATACAGACGTTTAATGGCGCCAATTCGGCCGGACGTTGCTCATTGAGACGTAGGGCAATTTTGTCGCGTGAAACGGTATGCATCCAATCGAAATGCTGGGCGACTATGCTGGTTTTATTGGATTGGAGTGGGCCGATAAAATGCCATTCTATGTCTGGGAAATCCCCCTTGAGCGCAGTAATTTTTTCAGCGCCTTCTTGGACATAGTTTTCGCCAAAGCAACGCTGACCCGCTTGGTAGGCTGCTATAATGTCTTCAATAGGTTTAGTCTTGCTGACGGCAAGTAAGCGAATACTGCTGGGGTGGCGGGCACATTTTTGCGCTGCTTGTGTGATCCTGCGCTGGGCGATTGCGAGTCTGTCTGCTATTGTTGTCATGATGTAATTATCTAGTTGCAAGGATATCCCAAACGATGGAAATCACTGAGTTATTGGCATTTAGTGTAAAACACAAAGCCTCGGATCTACACCTTTCTGCAGGGATATCTCCCATGATCCGTGTTGACGGTGAAGTGAGAAAAATTAACCTGCCCGCGCTCGATCATCAAGGTGTACACAGCTTAGTGTACGACATAATGAATGATAAGCAGCGCAAGGACTACGAAGAACATTTAGAAATCGATTTCTCGTTCGAAGTCCCTAATCTTGCACGCTTTCGTGTTAACGCATTCAATCAATCCCGTGGTGCAGCGGCTGTGTTTCGTACCATTCCAAGTGACATTTTGTCACTTGAGCAATTAGGTGCGCCGGAAATTTTTAAAAAAATTGCCAGTTTCCCTCGCGGATTAGTCCTAGTGACTGGACCTACTGGGTCGGGTAAGAGTACCACACTTGCCGCTATGGTGGATTACGTGAATGAAAATCGACATGATCATATCTTAACCATTGAAGATCCTATCGAATTTGTTCACCAAAATAAGCAATGTTTGATTAACCAACGTGAAGTTCACCGCCATACCCACAGCTTTAATGCGGCGCTTAGAAGCGCACTGCGTGAAGACCCAGACGTAATTTTAGTCGGTGAGATGCGTGACCTTGAGACCATTCGTTTGGCGATGACCGCCGCTGAAACAGGCCACTTAGTGTTTGGTACCTTGCATACTACTTCTGCCGCGAAAACGATTGACCGTGTGGTCGACGTATTCCCTGCTGGTGAAAAAGACATGGTGCGCACTATGTTGTCTGAATCGCTGCAAGCGGTTATTTCGCAAACCCTGATTAAAAAGGTGGGAGGAGGCCGTGTCGCCGCCCATGAAATCATGATGGGCACGCCCGCTATCCGCAACTTAATTCGTGAAGACAAAGTGGCGCAGATGTATTCGGCAATTCAAACAGGTATGGCCCATGGAATGCAGACCTTAGAGCAATGTTTACAGAACTTAGTCAATCGCGGTCTTATCACTCGTGAAGATGCAATGGCGAAAAGTTCGAATAAACAAGCGACATTTTAAGGATTTATGATGGATGTTCGTCCGTTTTTAAAAGTGATAGTGGAACGCAAAGCCTCCGACTTGTTCATCACAGCGGGTTTTCCGCCGAGTGCCAAGATTGACGGTGAATTGCGTCCCTTGGCAGAAAGTGCGTTTACACCAGCACAATCACTGGATTTTGTTGAGTCGTTAATGACAGAGGCGCAGAAGCAAGAGTTTCATTCCACTCGTGAGTGTAACTTCGCTTTTGCGGCAAAGGATTTAGGTCGTTTTCGGGTGAGCGCTTTTTGGCAGCGTGAATCGCCTGGCTGTGTGATGCGCCGTATCGAGACTAAAATCCCGGATGTCGATGATTTAAAATTGCCGCCAATTCTAAAAGATCTGGTGATGAGTAAACGTGGCCTCATCATTATGGTAGGCGGAACGGGAACGGGTAAGTCAACGTCTTTGGCGGCCTTGGTGGGTTATCGCAATGGTCATGCTCGTGGGCATATTTTGACTATTGAAGATCCGGTTGAATTCGTTCATGACCACAGAAAAAGCATAATCACTCAGCGAGAAGTGGGTATAGATACTGAGTCTTTTGATGCGGCGCTAAAAAGCTCCCTTCGCCAAGCTCCCGATGTGATCTTGATTGGTGAAATTCGTACCCAAGAGACGATGGAGTTTGCGCTGTCATTTGCAGAAACGGGTCACCTTTGTATGGCAACCTTGCATGCCAACAACGCCAACCAAGCGTTAGACCGGATTATGCATCTCGTGCCTGAGAGTAAGCATCAACAGTTATTGTTCGATTTATCATTGAATTTACGCGGTATTGTGGCGCAGCAATTGATACCGAAAGTCGATGGCACAGGGCGTCGCGCCGCGATTGAAGTATTGATTAACACCCCAAGGGTGGCGAGTTTAATTGCGAAGAACGAGCTGCATTTGCTCAAAGAAACCATGGCAAAATCCAACGAGCAGGGCATGCAGACGTTCGATCAGGCCTTGCTGAAACTTTATGTCGATGGCGAGATTAGTTACGCCGATGCGCTGCACCATGCTGATTCACCAAACGATTTACGTTTGATGATTAAATTGCAGAATAAAGAATCCACGGGCTCAGGTTTTATGGAAGGTGTCACCTTAGACATGGACTAGCGTGATAGTCCGGTTCTGGGTTAGGCAGCTCTTTATGGGCTGCTTTTTGTTTGTGTATTAGATTTTCGTTCAGCTCAATCGGTTCTACTTTATCGCTATGTTGCCATTATCCATAGCTTTTATTTTTTAATTCAATATGATCTTTACCTAGTGCGTTTACGTAATGTACTGGTAAAGGAGAAAGCAATGAAAAAATTACCTATGATATTCGCTATGACAGCGAGCTTGACGAGTGTTGGCGCTATGGCGGCCACTTGTCCCGAGTATCTGAACCTTGAAGTACGAAAATTACATTCTGAAGAGACGGTTAATCTGTGTGAATTGACTCAGGGAAAACCAGTGTTGATTGTTAACACGGCCAGTAACTGTGGTTACACCCCGCAGTTTAAAGCGCTCGAAACATTGCATGAAAACTACAAAGATAAAGGCTTAGTGGTCATTGGTTTCCCATCGGATGATTTTTTCCAAGAAGAAAATGATGAGAAAGATACGGCTAAGGTGTGTTACATCAATTACGGTGTCACCTTTACTATGCTGTCAACATCGCCAGTACGTGGTAGTGACGCTAATAGTGTCTTCAAATACTTAGCTGAAAAAACTGGTGCGCCTAAGTGGAATTTTTATAAGTATGTCGTCAGCGGTGATGGTGCGGTTGTGCAACAGTTCAATTCTAAAGTGAAGCCAGATAGTGAAGAGCTTAAGCACGCGATAGAATCTGTACTTTAATCTTACGAATATTTATTAATTAAGAGGCTGTTTTGGCTAAATTTTCAGGCTTATCCAAAGAAGTTGGACACGGGCAGCGCGGCAAAGTAGGCGTGTTGTTGTTGAATTTAGGTACTCCAGATGAACCCACAGCATCTGCTGTTAGACGTTATCTTGCAGAGTTTTTAGCAGATCCCCGAGTCGTCGAGATCCCTAAGTTAGTGTGGATGTTGATTTTACACGGGATTATTTTGCGGGTACGGCCAGCAAAATCGGCAGCATTATACCAAAAGGTATGGACTGCGGCAGGTTCACCGTTAATGGACATTAGTTTGCGTCAAACGGCAAAGTTAGCGGATAAGCTTAAAGCCGATAACTATGATGTCTCTGTCCATTTAGCCATGCGTTACGGTAATCCGTCGGTTGCTAGCACCTTGCAGAATATGCATCAAAATGGCATAGATAAAATCGTGGTGTTACCTCTGTATCCCCAATATGCGGCGCCAACCACAGGTTCTGCATTTGATGCGATTGCGGCTGAGTTGTCCAAGTGGCGCTATATTCCAGCACTGCATTTTATTAATACTTATCATGACAATGCTGACTTTATTAATGCTTTAGCCAATTCGATCTCGGCTGATTTTGAAGCCCATGGTAAACCGCAAAAATTGGTGTTGTCATACCATGGTATGCCTGAACGTAATTTGCATTTAGGCGATCCGTATTACTGCTTCTGCATGAAAACGACTCGACTGGTTACCGAGAAGCTTGGGTTAGGTAAAGATGAGTTTGTGATGACATTTCAATCGCGTTTCGGTAAAGCCAAATGGCTACAACCTTATACCGATGCGACTTTGAAAGCGTTGCCGCAACAAGGCGTGCGTGATATTGCTATCGTCTGCCCAGCTTTTAGCGCCGATTGTTTAGAAACGCTGGAAGAAATTGTTGGGGAAAATGGTCATCTCTTTGCCGAGGCGGGTGGTGAGAAGTTCCGCTACATTGCTGCACTAAACGATGATGATGCACACATTACTATGATGGCCAACTTAGTGAAGCCACATTTTTGATCCGATAATTTATCGGGTTAAACATCAAACTAAAAGGATAAGGCAACTTATCCTTTTATTTTTGTTGTGGTTTTATTTATTGTGGCATTACTTGCTGAAGTTATTTTCGAAGTAGCTTTCGATAATAAGGACGGCAGACACCGCATCGACTTGACCTTTGGTCAGTGCCTTAAACCCGCCTAATTCGAATAATCTTGCCTTAGCATCAGTGGTAGTTAATCGCTCATCTTGAGTGGCTATTTTGACTTTGAACTTAGCATTGATGCGATTAGCAAATTTACGCGCTCTGTGGGTCATATCTTGCTCTGTACCATCCATGTTTAAGGGCAGGCCAACGACGACTAAGTCAGGTTGCCACTCCTTGATTAAGTCGCCTATCTGATCCCAATTTGGGATCCCATCGACGGCTTTAATTGACAACAATGGCGTGGCGCTAGCGGTGATTTCTTGGCCTATAGCGACACCAATGCTCTTAGTGCCAAAATCAAAGCCTAATACGGTTTTCGAATTCATAGTGTGCTGACTTATATTAATAAATAGACTTAAGCGTGACCCGCTTGAGCTGAAACTTGCCAAGCATCAAATCCGAGAGCACGGCTGGCCTGTGGCCAACGGTCTTCGTGTTTAATGTCAAACAAGAGCGCATTCGTTGCTGGAATTGTGAGCCAAGAATTATCGGCAAGCTCTTGTTCGAGCTGATCTTTACTCCACCCTGCATAACCTAAGGTGACGAGGAACTTCTCGGGCGATCTGTTGCTTCCAATCGCGGTTAACACATCACGGGAAGTGGTTAGCATTAAACCACAACCCAGATCTGTGCTATTGGCCCAATAGGGCTGAGAGGTATGCAGCACAAAGCCGCGATCTTGGGAGACGGGGCCGCCCATCATGACATTGGTATTGAGCACTAAATCCGCGGAGACTTGCTCTGCCGGCAAATCCATTTGTTCTAATAGCGAATTAACTTCGATACCGAGCGGTTTATTGATCACCAGCCCCATGGCGCCTTTGGCATCATGTTCACAGATATAAATGACTGAGCGTTCAAAAAACGTACCGTGTAGTGAGGGCATAGCAATTAAGAAATGGTTCTGCAAACTCTCCATTAAACTACTCCGTTTGATGTGGCTAAGTTGATCTAGCTTGCTGCTATATTGCTAAGTCGGGCGAGATTAACCGCCAGCTAATTTAACTTTGTAGTTTTGTTTCTCAAGTAATAGCTTTAATTGCTCGCGGTTGTCCGTTTGGACTTCAATAGTGAAATCTTTAACCGTACCACCACAACCACATTGTTTCTTAAGGGTTTGTGCCATTGCTTTTAACGCTGCTTCATCGAGACCTAACCCAGAGATAATCGAAACGCCTTTACCTTTGCGGCCTTTACTGTCTCTATGGATCCTGACTATGCCATCGGATTCCGGAATCGCTTTAGTGACGGGCTCTGCATTTATACGGCCTTTGTCGGTGCTGTACACTAAGGATACATTAGGATCTGCTTTCATTGGTTTCATTCATTGATATTAGAAGATGACTTATACCGGCTCAGTTTATCAAATTTGCAGAGGTTCTGGGAGGTAAAAAAAGACCACTTGAGGATTCTCCTTAAGTGGCCAATACAAAATGCTAACTCTTTGCAGGGAAGTAAGCATATTTTTGAAAAGTAAGCTTAAAGCTCAGGATCAATTCATTCGCATGAATACCATGGCTATCAGCGCCACAGCGGTGAGTAATGCACTGGGCATAATAAATTTATGTAACTTAGGTAACGCAATTAAGCAGGCTGTTGTAACAAAACTAAATGTGGCGACTGTGGCATAGTTAGTGCCATTAGCAATGGTATCAATAACCAACCAGCCAAGCACTAGGAGGGGTAATATCAGTAAACTGGTAGGCAAGTGACGTTTTATTTTGGCGTTATTCGCTTCGAGAGAAATTTTTTCTGGTGCAAGGAAAAAAATGGCAGATGCAACCATAAACGCGCTAATAAACCAGTACATTTCAATACCTCCCTTAAATCTCAATTGATAATCATTATCATCTTTGGCTTTGCTGAAGTCAAGCTGAATGAGATGCTGCTTTTTAATCAATTGAGTTGTAGATTAGGCTATTGCTCTGTAAGCTAAATTCATATCTCTGATACTTGTCTTTGTTCGGGTCGAACATCTGAGGAAATTAAGATGAAAAATATTTTTGTTGCATTAGCTGTGTTGGCACTCAGTGCCTGTAGTTCGATGAAGTCCGGTTGGGATTTTGATCCTAGCGCCAATTTTACTCAATATAAAACCTATGCTTGGGTTGCTCAGAAAACGGATTCTGCCGGATATCATTTAGATGGCTTGATGGACCAACGGGTCAGAGAAGCGGTGAATAGCCAGTTAGCGAGTAAGGGGATGACATTAGTTGATGCAAAAGATGCTGATGTACTTGTTAATTATCTGACCAAAGTTGATAAGAAGATTAATGTTGATACCTTCAATAGTAATTTTGGCTACAACCCATACTATGGTCCAGGATGGGGTTGGGGCGGCAATATGCAGACCCAAACCACAGTAAGAGAATATGAAGTCGGTACCCTGATTATTGATTTGGTTGATAATAAAACCACTAAACTGATCTGGCGTGGTTCTGTTGCCGATACCATTCGTGACAAAAATACCCCAGAAGAAAGAGTACAGATCATCAATCAAGCTGTGGGCAGTGTAATGGCAAATTATCCACCTAAGCCTGACACTAAGTAGTTCTGATTCAGTTTGAATGAACATTAAGCGGCCTAAGGGCCGCTTTTTTGTGGTTGATTTTTATGCATTTGTCTACGGTATTAGATGATCTGCAGTTATTTATCATCTGATTGGATTTACGTTATTAATACTTATTAAAAATTCTATTTTCATAGATGACAATGTGAAAGTAACATTTTTATAACTGACTATTTTGTATAATATTTATCCTATAAATTAATAATGTAATAGGAGTCTGCATCAGATTATTAATAAGATGATGAATTAATTTTTCTAATGATGAATTCAAAATAAAATCATTATAGAACTGAGAGGTTATCAGGCAGAATCAATTCTTTGAGTTGTTGGAAGTAGCAAAGATGCATGAGACGCAGATTATTGGATTACTTTGGCTGATTGGGATTATTGCCGAGGCGATGACGGGCGCTCTGGCGGCTGGCCGCAAGCAGATGGATTTGTTTGGTGTGGTGATCATTGGATGCGCAACGGCAATTGGTGGCGGCACACTAAGGGATATGATGCTCGGAAATTACCCCTTAATTTGGGTTGAGCATGTGCATTACCTTATTGCGATTGCATTCGCTTCTTTGCTCACTGTCGCTATCGCCCCTGTGATGCGTTATCTGTCTAAGTTATTTTTGGCTATTGATGCCTTAGGTTTAGCCGTATTCTCCATCGTGGGCGCACAAAAGACGTTAATGCTGGGATTTAGCCCAACAATAGCCGTAGTTATGGGATTGGTCACTGGTGTCTTTGGTGGCGTTATCCGCGATATTCTGTGTAACCAAGTGCCTTTGATTTTTAAGAAAGAACTCTATGCGGTGATTTCACTACTGACGGCAGGCTTGTATATCGTCTTAAAAGCCTATCAGTTAACGGAATGGATTAATCTGGTTATTTGTTTAAGCGTTGGTTTTAGCTTACGGATGTTGGCGCTGCGATATCATTGGTCTATGCCGACCTTTGACTACCAATCCAGTGGCGATCAACATACACATTAAATCGTAAAACCAAATTGTAGAAATAGAACCGTTAAACAAAAGGGCAGCTAAGGCTGCCCTGTTTTTAGCTGTGAATTACTGCTGGGCTTGAAGGGTTTTCAGCGCTTCAAGTGCGGCATCATAGTTAGGATGCTCTGTGATGTTTGGTACTAACTCTTGATATTGGAGCTTACCTTCTGCATCTATGATGAAAATGGCTCTAGCCAGCAAGCCGTAATCTTGAATTAACAAACCATACTTTTCACCAAAATCACGCCACACGCTATCTGATAGCACTTTGATTTTATCTACGTTTTCCACTTTACAGAAACGCTTCTGTGCGAAGGGTAAATCGGTACTGATCGTTAGCATGATGACGTCATCGGAAAAATGGCCAACTTCGCTGTTGAAGCGCTTCGTCTGCAGTGCGCAAACACCTGTATCTAGGCTTGGCACGGCACTTATCAGTACCGTTTTACCCTTAAAATCACTTAGCATCACTGGCGTGAAATGCTCATCAACGACTTTAAACCCCGGTGCCATTTGCGACAATTTTGGTCTTTTCCCTTCTAAGGTAACTGTTTTTTCACCCATTAAAACCTGTGTTTTCTCACTGGCGAGTGTATTGGGACTCATCAGAACTAGGCTATAAATACAGCTTGCGGCTAAAAATGAAACATATTTTTGCATTGGATTTCCTCACACATGAATATCTGTGCCTTCGCTAATATCTGTCCGTTAAGGTACGCTAAAATGATGTGAAGAACCATAAAAAAAGGTCGGTAATTACCGACCTTTTTTATCCACTAATTGTTATTTGCTTAGCGGTAATTCTTTGACATGGATATCCATTTGTGGGAATGGAATACCTATATCTGCAGCGTCTAATGCATTTTTTATTTGCTCAAGCAGTTGGAAACGTGCAGTCCAATAATCAGATGTTTTTACCCAAGGACGAACCACGAAATTGATTGAAGAGCTAGCCAATTCAGAAAGTCCAACTGTATATGCTGGATCTTTTAACACATACTGGTTGTTATCTAAAATATCGGTCAATACTTTTTTAGTGAGTGCAATATCGGCGGAATAAGATACACCAATCACTAAATCGATACGACGACTATCCATTGCTGAGTAGTTAGTGATAGTGCCATTCATGATAGATGAGTTTGGCGCTACGATAACTTTATTATCAGGAGTGCGAAGCTTGGTTGAGAATATGGTTATTTCATCAACAGTGCCGGCGATACCTGCAGCTTCAATATAGTCACCTACGCGGCAAGGGCGGAATAACACCATTAACACACCCGATGCAAAATTAGACAGAGAACCTTGTAGCGCTAAGCCTATTGCTAAACCTGCAGCACCGATAACGGCTACCAGTGATGCGGTTTGTACACCAATTTGGCCTAACGTAGCAATAACCGCGAAAACAAATACCACTGCCCAAGCGAGGTTTGCGACAAATGAAACGACTGTCGGATCAACTTTACGGCTGTTAAGTAATTTACGAACAAGCTTCTGTGCTACGCCCGCAAAGTATTTACCAACAAAGAAGATGATAATGGCGAATAATGTTTTTAAGCCATAAGTCACGATCAGATCTGGTGCTTGCTTTAATAAACCTTCGAGGTTTTCCATTGAATAACTCCCTAAATATACGCTAACAAAAACTATTTATTATTGACGATAAATTCTACTCGTCGATTTAAACTGCGCCCTTCGCTAGAACGGTTGTCCGCTACAGGTTCAGATATACCTTTACCTATTACGGTAAAGCGATTTGGATTAAAACCATAATCTTCAACCAAAATACGTTTTACATTTTGAGCCCGTTGAAGTGATAGTTGATAATTAAACTCTGGTGTACCAACGATATCTGTGTGGCCTACTAAGGTTAATTCAGCATCATTTTTTTCTAAGAATGCTTTTACTAAGGCTAAAGTTTTCCATTGAGAAAAGTCAACCTCGGCAATGGCAAATTCAAAATACACCATAGCTGCAGAAATATTATGACAATCTGTGTTTAACTCAGCATTTGAATGACTCATATCGCAAACTGGTGATGCAGTCATTTCCACAGCGGCTTCTTCCACACAACCATTAGCCATAACAGGTGTATTTGGCTCTGTGTTAGGACAGGCATCTTTGATATCTGGCACTCCATCTCGGTCAGTGTCAGACCAAGCAAATACCTGTGATGTTAGGCTTAAACTTAATAGCAAAAGCGCTAGCTGAATCCATCGAGATTGGGAGTTTTTCACTACAAATCACCTATTGAACGATAAGTATTAGTCAAAATTACTAAAGCGATCGCATTGTTGTAGCATGACCATCTTAGTGTGGCATTCTAACGAGTAAGACTCTTTTCGCCAAGCTAAACGCGTACAAGCGTCCATACATCGACAGATAGATATCGGCAAGATCTTGAGTATATTTATGTTTTTATTAGTAGATGTCAGTATGTCGATACTTGCTTGAAGCATGAGCGAGGTTCTACATCGGTAAATTTGTCGACAAGTATGACGATAAACTATACAAAATAAGCCTTTAGCGCTAGAGTCTTGAGCCCATTATGCGCCAACCAAACTTTAAGTTGAGGACAAGATGATAGATTTACGCAGTGATACTGTTACCCAGCCAACAGCAGCCATGCGGTTAGCCATGTCCAGAGCCGAAGTGGGTGATGATGTTTACGGTGACGACCCTACGGTAAATAGTTTGCAGGATATGGCTGCGGAGATGTTTGGCTTTGAAAGTGCATTATTTACCTGTTCGGGTACTCAAGCAAATTTATTGGCTTTGATGGCCCATTGTGATCGTGGTGATGAGTACCTGTGCGGTCAGCAGGCTCACAATTATAAGTTCGAGGGCGGCGGCGCTGCAGTCCTAGGCAGCATTCAACCTCAACCTTTAATGAATCAATTAGATGGCACTATTGCATTAGCTGACATTGAAGCCGCAATTAAGCCTGATGATATCCATTTTGCTCGTACTCGTTTGCTTAGTTTAGAGAATACGATTGGCGGTAAGGTTCTCCCGCAAAGCTATTTGGCAGATGCGCAGGCATTGGCCTTTCATCGCGGATTAAAAATCCATCTCGACGGTGCGCGAGTTGCCAATGCTGCGGTGGCGCAGAATATCGCGATAAGTGATATCACGGCGCACTTTGATTCAGTGTCGATTTGTTTATCCAAAGGATTATGTGCGCCAGTCGGCTCATTACTTTTAGGTGATGAACGCTTGATTAAGAAAGCCATTCGTTGGCGTAAAATGCTTGGTGGTGGCATGCGTCAAGCTGGGATACTTGCCGCTGCGGGTAAGCTTGCTTTAACTGAGCAAGTACAACGGCTTAGTGAAGATCATGACAATGCGGCGTACTTAGCTCGGCAGTTGGCAGAATTCAGTGAGTTTGACGTCAATTTAGCCGCAGTACAAACAAATATGTTATTTGTTACATTAGCACTCCATATTGATGCGAACTTATTGGCTAAACACTGTCGATCGGAAGGCATCCTGATAAGCCCAGGGCGTACGCTTCGGCTTGTGACTCATAAAGATATCAGCCGTCAGGATATAGATAAAGTGTTGCGTGTTGTTAAGCAGTACCTCAAAGCTTAAGTGTGGATTGATTTCCGGTTTTACTGAAATGCCCGAGCTTTGTCTTGGGCATTTTTATCGGCAGATATTGCTTAATGTTGAATTATTAAGCAATTAATGAATGATTTGCTAAAACAAGCTTTAGACAACAGGCGAAATGTTTGCGTTTATCTATACTAAAAACAACAAGATTATATCGCTAAGGTAACTTTAGGTTGAAACCTAATAACAATACTAATAAAGGGGTCGATTATTGGACAAATCGGATCAGTGAATTAGAAATGCCAGCACTGTGTTCGACTGTTAAATCGCTAGAAAAGCTCGCCAAGGATGACGTTTCCTCTCTCGCATTACTCGGGCGTAGCGTGATGCACGATAACGCCTTAACCTCTCGTATTCTTCGAGTTGCTAATAGCGCTATTTACCATAAAGGTAGTAGCCAAATCTCTACTGTCAGCCGAGCGGCTATAGTGCTTGGTTTCGATGCGGTGCGAAATATCTGTATCACAGCCAAGTTACTCTCAAGCTTGTTAGAGAGTAAAAATTTGGCACCTAACGTATATCAAAGATTAATAAAGTTGATGGCTAAAGCATTTCAAGCCGCCATGATTGCACGGATGATGTTGAGCCATTATGACGAAGAAATGCAGGAGGAAGCTTTTATAGCCTCTTTACTGTATCACATAGGTGAGAGCGCTTTTTGGAGTATTGGTGGTGAGTTCACCGAAGAGTTAGATCTAAAACTGCGTGAATGTGCAACGCCAGCAGAGGAACGAAGTATAACCCGCGAAGCCCTCGGCACTTCTTTTTCACTATTAACTCAAAGTATTGCCCGCAATTGGGGATTGGGAGAACTGTTGGTCCATGCAGTTAATAATCCTGAAGACCAAAGACCTGAAATTCGGTCTATTTTTATTGCGGATAAGCTCTGCGATATTTTATCTCAACCTAATCTTGATAAGCAGGAATTAGGGAAACGTATCACGCAAGCGGCGAGTTTTACTGGACTAGAAGAAAATGAGTTTATGGTGCGGATGCAACGCTGCGCGAATGCGACCCATAAGTTAGCTGAAGTATATGGTGCTAAGGTGTTGCTAGACTATCTACCAGATCCTAAGCGTATGGTCACAGTTAAACCTGTTCCACTTCCCATTCCGTTAGATATGCCTGTCTATCAAGTTAACTTGAATATTCAGTTAGCTAAGCTACGAGAATTAACAGGCTTCGCCATTAATAAAGCCGATTTTAACCAAATCATGCAAACGGTTCTCGAAGGTATACTTGAGGGCGTTGGCGTTGACCGGTGCGGCGTGCTGTTATTGTCACCAAGCCGTAAACAACTTCAACCTAGGGTGATATTAGGTCGTGATGCAGATGCCATTAAGCAAGAGTTTATTATCGATTTGAGCGATAGGCGGGGATTATTTTACCAAGCGATGGAGCATAAGTTACCGCTTTGGGTAGATGATCCTAGCTCTAAGAAATGGCAAGAGCAGTGTAAAGAATTACAAGCGCAACATGTGTCACGTCAAGGCTTTTTATTAGCACCATTATTAGTCGATAGTAAAGTGATCGGGTTTTATTATGCGGATAGGGGCCCTTCGGAAAGGGCATTTGAAGACGTGGATTTTCAAAGTTTCATCCACTTCTCCCAATTGGCGAATGTGTGTTTTACTGTGTCTTTGAGATAGTGGTATAACTTAAGTGATTACTTTTAGTGATTTAATTTCAAACTGTATTCTTTCGGAATTGCACTCTTTCAAACCGTATTTTGGGGAGTGCTGCGCTATTGTTTGTTTACGGCTTTAATCTCGGCAGTTATTTGCTTGGCTACCTCATTAGGAATGGGAAAGCTTAAATGGTATTGCGCTATTTCCCAGTTGCCATTGGTTTTGATTAAAGTGCCTGTTCCTCGACTGACGCCATAGGCTGGACTATTTAATAACTCGTCAAACAATATGACATTGCCGTGTTGGATTAAATGACGCTCAGTTAAATCATAGCGCCAACCTTTTGTGGGGCGGGAGTAACGTTCAAATTCCGCCATTCCCCAGCGCTCACTCGCATCCGTGCCAATAAAAATGCCGTCTTTTCGGTACAGGGCAAAGTATTTATCCCAATTGGCATCGCTTGAATATTGGTTGAGTAAATCTAATACGTGAGCCGCCGCTTGTTGATCAGGATTCGAAGTCGTTTGAGTGCTTTGTGTTAGCGAGTCCTGTGCCTGTACGCTTACATTAAGGCCGCCAAGCATTAACGCGCTGAGCAGTAACCCCAAGGTAGCGCGATTAATATTGGAACCTTTAACTGAGAATGCATGAGTGTCTTTGAGCATTTTGCGTGCCTCTACATTTATGGGTTAATGCCAGTTTATCGGATCGAGTTGATAAAAGCGGCTCAGTTCTCTATACAAGTCTGGGTGTTGTTGGTAAAAATCCTCTGGTTTCTCAAAAAAGACTTCGGTGATGACGGCAAAAAACTCAGCGGGATTAGTCGCACCATAATAATTAAATAATGAGGGGGTGCCAAAATTTGCACTGTGTTGTAACTGGGTAAATTCCCTACTTAGCACTTCAGACCAAGTGCTGTAGTCGGCAAAATGCTGCAGAATGGGTGCGCCATTGGCTTGGCCATCTTCTTGATCGAGCTGATGGGCAAACTCATGGATTACGACATTATTACCATCATGGGGATCGGCGGCGCCGTCTAAAGTATTTCTCCATGAGAGCACAACTTTACCGTATTCCCATGATTCCCCTGCCAGCACATTGCGTTGTTCCCACACGATACCGCTAGTGTCTTTATGTTGATTATTGACGATAAAGGCATCGGGATAGACCAAAATCTGTTTCAGTTTGGGGTAAAAGTCGGTTTTACGATTGAGTAGCAGTAGACAGGCTTGGGCCGCGATTGTGACTCTTACTTCATCCGTGATCTCAAAATTATCGCAGCCGATAAAGACTTTCTCATCGATGAAAATTTGGATATGTCGTTTGAGTTGCAGTTGTAGATCTGCGGGTAGAGCATGGAAGTAAGGCAGTCTTTTTTTGAGAATGCTGCGCCATTCTTTTGGAAAAGGTTTCATCGTGACTCGTCGACGATGTAAGGTCCTGCGCCAACGACTCGACAGTAGCCAGGTAATTGCGCCAACTCCTAGGATAAGCGTGATAACAATAGCGAGCATACTTCCCTGACTTTATCCTGATTAACTTAGTATTAGCTAATGGGGGTGAAGTTAGCTTAACTCAATCCTCTGGTGAAAAAAGAAACTGAACAGTCGCCGCATTTTATGGTTAGGAATAGCGAACTGGTTGGTTTAGTCGTGTCTCTGTACGATTGCGACCTGTTAGTTTGGCGTGATAGAGAGCCTCATCAGCTTGATTAATTAAGCTATTCGTATCCATAGGTTGTGATCGCTCCCAGCAAGTAATACCAGCGCTGATGGTCAGTATGCCGTCATGGGGGGAGTCTTCATGTGGTATTTTTAAATTGATGATTTTATTGCGTAATATTTCAGCAAAATGATATGCCTCCTCGAGATTGCTCGATGGCAGTACTATCATGAACTCCTCTCCGCCATAGCGGGCAAGCATGTAAGTGGGTTGTTTCAAGATCGATTTGGCGGCATTCACGATTTTCTTAAGACATTGATCGCCTGCGACATGACCATACCTATCGTTAAATTGTTTAAAATTATCAATATCAAACAGAATTATACCTAGGGGCATGTTGTGGTCCCTTGCATACTCTAATTCTTTTTGGAGTTGTAAATCTAAATAGCGGCGATTATAGCAGCCAGTTAATCCGTCGGTTTCGGCCATGCCTTTAACCTGAGCTGCGTAGCTTTTTAATGTCTCTAAGGAGCTCACCATTTGCTGGAGCTCTAAGTTATCAGTGACAGGCATTCTGGCGTCGAGTTTTTCATTGGCAATGGCATTCATTGCATCTCGAGTCGCCATGACAGGCTTGATGATTCCCTTAGTGATAAAGTGCCAACTGGTGAGCCAGATGAAGAAGCAATATAAGATGCCACTGCAGAAAATTAATACGATAAATGCGGTGCTATCGTTTTTAAGTTCGCGGCCTGTTTGCTGAATTTCATTTTCAACTTGGTTAACGAGATCCTGCGTATAGGTCGCAACGATTTGTGCGGCATCAGCTTGGTATTCTAAATGCGCATTGGCGATATGAGTGCTTCTAATTGCTTTGCGAGAAAGTTCAAAGAGGTTGTCTTCACCGACCATGGTCTGTTTTATTTGTGATAACAAATTAAAATATAAGTTTTTATCGCCACCGATACTATCAAGCATAGCCTCCATGCTTAACAGCAGTCGCATAGCATCTCTTTGGGTTTGGTTTAGTTCAACTAGATTGTCGATGATATTCACTTGAGTTAACTGGGTAAATAAGTGTTCTCCTAGATGACTAAATAAAGATAGCTGCTGATTGGTATTGATATTTAAAGCAATCTGGTCAACGTTTCTCAGCTTAAGCTGACGTTCAGAGTCCGTATTAATATGCTGAAATTGGGTTTGCATTTCATCGCTAAATCCCGACGCCATTGACGTTAAGTTGGCTTGAATATTGGCTGCCTGTGAATTGGCTTGTAAGGCAGTATCGGTTAACGTGTTGAGTAATGGCAGTTGTTGTAAGTAATACAGTTGAGTATCTAAGGCGTGATTTAATTCTTGCTTATTGACAGTAGAAGTTTCTATTGAGGCCAGTAGACGTGAGTCATTGATGAGTAATTCCCATTGTGCGGAAAGTTCGCCTAACAGGCTAGTTCTTTGTTTTTCATCATAATAATTATTCAAGCGTGCAGTAATGATTTGTAGTTTTTCACTGTTTTTTGCCAGTTGCAGCGCAGTGGTGACTTTTACCACATCTACCCCGACTAAGTGTTCAATTTCTGATTTGAGTTGCTGTGACAGTAGTATGGCGACAACACCATTTAATAGCGCCATGCCCACTATGATATAGAAGGCTGAGGTTATTTTTTGTTTCAAACTTTTCAGTGGTTTAGTGCTTGGCATTATTTTCTTTGTCAATAGCAGGTACCTCTCCATAGGTATTTTGGAGGTGTTTTATCTCTGCACTTAATTTAATGAAAATATCTTCACTGTTAGCGGGTCTGCGGCTTGCGCTAAAACAGGCGTGGCTGAGTTCAGGGTAAATTTGTCCCATGGCAGTACTGGTGAAATGCCCAAAGGATAAGACCTTAGTAGACCAAAACATATTGGCTATGTGGCTTGCCTCAAATGCGCCTGCTATGCCTTTTAAAGATTCATCTTCAAATTCTGGGGCTGTTACTACATCCATACGACAGGGATTACCACCCCCCATAGCATAGGCATGTTGTGCCTCATAGGTGCCCATATATTTGAGCAGCCAATAGGCAGCTTGAGGGTTTTTGCTGTCGTAGCTAACGGCAAAGGCATAAGCGCCATTGTAGGGATAACCGCCAGGCACTTGGCTTACGGCTAGACGCGCGCCGAGAATGTTCTGTTCAACTTTAAAGGATTTATACCACAGATTATTGTAGGCAAAAGGCCACATAGCCGCTTGACCTGTTGCAATAGCATTTGCTGCTTCATTGAAAGCAAACTGCTCGTTAGCGGGAACGGCATAGGGCATTAATTCGCGATATTGCTTGGCCGCTTCAATGGCTTCATGGTTGATGGTGGGCACTTCAAAATGGGAGATCTGTTTCTGGCTGTTATAGACGGGCTGCATCCAAGTGCCACCTAAGCTCCAAATCATGCTAGAGAATTCATCGTTAATATGGGGTTTATCACCCGACATTAGCGCTAGACCGTAAAAGTCATGAGTCAGTATTTTATCCGCTAATATAGTGCCTGCTTTACGAGTGAAGAACTGAGCTTGATCTCGTAACTCTGTTAAGGTTTTTGCTGGTGCGAGTGGATAGCCAAACTGACGCAGAAACTGAGCTTTTTCAGTTTTATTATCAAAGAGATCTGCTCGATAATGATTTCCCATAACATAATTGTTATAGGGAATAGCATGGATTTCACCTTGATAGGACAAGATGTTAAGTAGCGATGGGTAATAGGGTTCTAGGTATTTCTCCATGGCCTTTTCGCCATCGGGATCGTAAAGTTTAGCGAGTTCAATTAAGGGCACTGTATAACCATTGGCAGCCCATTCTTTAGCCCAGCCCGCTTCCATTGTAAGTAAATCGTATTTGCCTGAACCTTGAAGTAAATTCTGGGTCTGTAAGTTAAACATATCCTCTAATTCAGTACTGACCACCTGCACTTTTACGCCGGTTTTAGCGGTGAATTTAGGTAACATTTCTTGGGTTAAATAGTCGGTCCAAAATCCTTTTTCAGCGACCAAAGTGATGGGGGTTTTGTTTGTTAGCGGCGGGATTTGTGCCAATGAAAATTCTGCGTAACAGGGCATCATTATCGCTGCGGTTAAACAAAGAAAAATAAATCTGATCTGGTTTAACAAAAATAACACCTTAATGTTACGCGTTGACTCTGAGTTAATATCATTAATTCAGCATTATGTATATTTAAGGATAGGTGGGATCAGAACTTATGCCGCGATTTTATGATGGTTTTTATTGTGTTTTTTTACTTGTTGAGCAAAAAGCCGGTAACTCGATCTTAGCTAAGTTACCGGAAAAGGGTGGGAGTAGTGCGAATCGTTAACGGTTTTGGCGTTGTTGTTCTCGTAATTGCCTCAAGGCAATAGGTAGGTCGAAGTGTTGTTCAATCAAGAGTCGGAGCAGCTTTGATTTGGATATACTGCTTTCTTCTGCCAGTGTAGCAAGATGGGTTATAGCCGCTTCACTGAGGGAAAATGTTGCTTTGCGATAGTGTGTTTTAGTTTCTACTTTTGCCGGGAATAATACGTTTGTTTCTAGGCTTTGTTTGTGCAAGCTCAACACATTGGAATGGCTCCGCGCCATGTCAGTTATATCTGTGGTTTTTGTGACAGTTGCATCTGCTTTATGATCTAGATTACTTTTTATCTTATTCAGACTTTGTCCCATTGCGTACAAGTTTGCCGCTTCAATAAACTCATCTAACGAAAGCGAGTGCTGTAAGCTGCTAGATGACATAGCGTTTTTCTTGAGATCGCTGAGTCCCATTTTGCCCCCTTCGTTGAGTAGTCGTGTGAGTGGATTGAGTTTGATGGGGCAAATGATGATGCATTTGACTCACCCCCTGAGCGTGTATCGCGGGATGTAGGAGATTGGCTAAGCTGGCAGCACAATCGACTTGGAATAGTTCGCAGGCGATAGTGCGAATTTCTTCGGCTGCTTTTCCTGCGGGCTCGATTTCAATTACCGATAATCCTGATTCTTCACTGTCATCATAAACATTACGACAGTAAGTTATCGCGTCAAGGACATGGATATCATAGGTTTTACAGACTTCTTTGGCCTCTAAAATTCGGTTAGCTTGATTGGGTAGACTTGGACATTGGGTGATCACAAAAGATGCCTGTAACTTGGGATTAATCATCTTACACGTCGCGACGATATCGTCCATGTGACACACAGTTTTTAAATCGCGGCGCTTAGGTCTTAAGGGCATTAAAATGTAAGAGGCGACTGACATGGTTGCTCGTAGCGCTAGGTTATCTTGACCACCGCAGTCGACGAGAACGACATCATAGTGTTGCTCAAGACTGAGTAAGTCATTACGGATCTTACCGTAAAGTTGCACGCAATTGATGCTGGCCAGTTGCGGATTGTTGTTTCTTGCATGGATCCAGTCAGAGGTGGTGCGCTGGGGATCGCAGTCCACCATAATGACCGAGGCGTTACATTCTGTGGTTAGAAATACAGCTATATTTTGGGCCAAGCAACTTTTACCGCTGCCGCCTTTTTCTCCACCGATTAAGACTATCATGACGCATTCCTTAATTCTTTTGATGACCCTTGTGCAGCGAGTTGATGTGTTTGGAGCTATCCGCATTGATGTCCGAAATCGAATGTAAACCTAATGTTAATCTCGGTCAATTGGCTGATTTTTGACGTTTTTTAATTAAATTGTCGTAGGCGTTTTTCTGTCAGTATCTGGTCATATGTCGTTAATTTGACAAAAAAGATGAGACGAGGGATTTATAAAAATGTTTTTTATCTTATTGGTTTTACATTGTTTTATCTGTTATCCGTCAGCTAAAAGGGTTGTTTGTGGTGATCGGTAACTGTGCATAGGACTTAGGGTGTAGTTTTTTATTTCTTCCTTGGTACAAATGTTAATTTTATATTTCTAAATGTTATTAACTGATCTGAGTAAATTATCAGCTTCTCAGTCGAAAGTGGTCTTGTTTGGTGAGGCACTTGTCATCAAACTGCCAAATGCTGGCTTTATCATCTCTATAGACTGACGTCTAAATCGCTTGAAATTTCAACCATGGAGAAGGGATGCCAAATGGATATCAAAACTATTATGCCTATTAAGTTTGAACTCGTTGAAACTGCACCGTTATTTCATGAACTACTTAATCTGCGGGCCACAGTTGGCCTCCCTTCTATTGGCGTTGAACTTGCGGATGTACAGGCATTGTTCTGGGTCTCTATTCGATTAAGTGACAAGACTGAATTGGAGCATGCCGGCGCTGGGGCCGCTAAGTCTAATCTATTGGCAACGGCGTGTGTTTATGGCAACAAGCCCGGGCATTTGATGATTGAAGATTTTATCGTCTTACCCGAATACCAATCTTATGGGCTAGCAAAGATAATACTTGAGCGGGTGATGGCCTTTGTTGATGACCATGCGAGTGCGGGAACTTGTGTCAGTATGACCGCCCATGGTGAGCATGAGCGCTTATGTAGTGAATATGGTTTTCAGTATGCTCCCTGCGCTAATTTAGGGCCTAATTTGTTAAAAATTATCGCTTAATATTCATGTGAGAATGCCTTTTAGGTGTTAGCTAGCGCGTATTTTTGCCCTTGGGTATATAGTTACTTTTGCGTAGTTAACGGCGACATTAATTGGCTTATGTTGTAGCATCCGTGGGATTATCGGGATGAACCTGCACGAGATAACAATTTATGGATCAGCAACTACTCATCGACGCTGTAAATCAAAAAATGCCCTTTGGTAAGTACGCTGGACGTAAGTTACTCGAATTACCCGAACCTTATTTGGTGTGGTTCCATAAGCAAGGTTTCCCCCAGGGAAAACTCGGTGAGCAATTAGCCCTAATGTACGAAATCAAGCTTAATGGTTTAGAAGGCATGCTAAAACCGCTGTTGAAATGAAGTTCCCGTCTTTTAAGAAAAATACTGCTTTTGCGATAAGTGTTGTATTTCGTGATAGAGATTAGCGATTTATTGTTTTTAGCGTGCTTTAATGCAGCATATTAGCAAAACAAAAGGAACGCAGGCATGATGGCAAAATGGGTAAAATTAGCGGCAGTAGCGACTTTAGCGTTAGGCATGTCAAGTGCTTGGGCTCAGGGTGTCACCCACGAAGGTACTGTTGTTGATACGATGAACGGTGGTGGTTACACCTACGTACAGATTAAAGAAGCTGATACCACTTTTTGGGCCGCGGGTCCTCAAACTGAAGTGAGCAAAGGCGATAAAGTGGCTGTGGTTGAGCAAATGTGGATGAACGAATTCACCAGCAAAACCTTGAACCGCACCTTTGATAAACTGTTATTTGTTGGCCAAATCGATAAGAAATAGTCAGCAGTATCGAGTGCGCTAACCTGTGCGCCTCTTTAATTCAACGGCTTCGATACTTTCGAGGCCGTTTTTGTTTTTAGCGTTCAATGCCGCTAAATCTGAGTTTGTGACTATCTCGATGGGGACAAAGGCGGCAAAATAGCGGCTATTTTTCTAGCCGTTATTACTCAGCAGGGGATCACTCAAGTTATGGCGTTTGAACAGTTCGAGATCCAGCCTTATCAGTCATGTTATTCACGTGAAGTGAGTGAGTTATTTCACCTTTGCGTGCACAGCATTACCCATGTTCGTTATGCGCAGGCGCAGCTTATGGCTTGGTCTGCGGCGCCAAGATCGGCTAAACATTGGGATTTACGGTTAAGCCGCTCGAAGGCGTGGGTGGTTTTAGCCATAGATGAAGCGACAGCTTCTTCAGTTTGTTGCGGTTTTATCAATGTCGAAACCCATTTCCCCCGCCAAGGTTACTTAGATAGCTTATATATACATCCAGATTATCAAGGTCAGGGATTAGGTGAGCGCGCTTATCTTGTTTTAGAAGCTTGGGCTAAGGCACAAGGCTATGTGCGCTTGAGCTTGGACGCATCTTATCTCTCTAAAGGGTTGTTTACTCGGATGGGATTTATTCAAATACAGCGCAGTTATCAGCAAAAACTTGGGCAAGTGATCCCCGGTTTCTATATGGAAAAGAATATAGGAAAGAATATTTAACGCGCGTTTACTATGGTTTCAGCTAGAAAGTGATGTAAGGTATTCCACAGTAAAACATTAGCTTAACGCCGTTTAGTGACACTATTAAACTAAATAAGCACTGTTTAGCTTAAATTAGAATTCGGTTAATCTAAGTCAATTAATGATTCAAGATGGAGGGCAGAGAATGAAGATTCGACTATTTACGCCATCGGATGTCTCGCAGTTGGCGGCAATCTTTGAGGCGAGTGTAATGCAAGGCTCTGGCGAGTTTTACTCGTTTGCCGAGCGCTCTGCTTGGGCTTATATCGAAGGTGAGATCCGCAGTGAGAACTATTGGCTTGAACGCTTACAGGGAACCACTATTTGGGTTGCCGAAACCGATAATATGCTGGTGGGTTTTATCAATCTTAAGATAGGCACCGACAGCGATGTTGAAGCCGCTGCTGAAGTGGAATGTTTGTTTGTTCATCCAGAATATGCCCGTTCTGGGGTGGCTACCTCTTTGTATTTTGCGTTGTTTGAAGAAGTTAAAATCTTAGCGCTGAAACGATTAACGGTTGAAGCATCCTATCTCGCGCGGCCTTTTTTTGAGAAACAGGGATTTCGCAGTATTCGTCGTAATGAACATAAGCGTTTTTTGAATGCGACGGATAAAGCACAGGGCCAAGCTCAAGTGTTGGTTAACTTCAGCATGACGCTCGCCCTCTAACTCAGCTTATCAAGGGCTGTTCTGGTAGCTAAACGAAGCCGTTAGCACTGCTTTATAACATCGCCATAGAAGCGCCAATAAAAAACACTGCCAAAGATGACTTGTGGCAGTGCTTCTTGGTGAGTGCTTATCAAGCTGGCATCTAATCACTTACTCAATCGTTTGCTTGGTAGTTTGCTAATAACTAATAAATAGTGAAGCTGAATTACTGAATCGCTTTGTTAAATCACTTGTATTACGCATTAGGCGATAAATCGAACACTAATGCGGTAACTGGGCCGCTTGTTGCAGTAAAGTCGACACTTGCGAGTTGTGTCAGATGTGCGCCATCCCCAGCCGTGAGTGTTGTGCCATTGATATCCAACGTACCTTCAATCAATTGAACATACAGATGACGATTTGCTTGAGCAGCGCTTCTGTCCATCGTTACTTTTTCGCCTTCACTCAACACTAAACGATATAGGGTCGCATCCTGTTGCACTTTGAGCGTGCCATTTTCACCGTTTGGTGTCACCACGGCCGTCAGTGGTGAGCTTTGCTCGAATGCCTTTTGCTGATAACCCGCATCTATGCCTAAAGTATCTGGGCGGATCCAAATCTGTAAAAAGTGCAGCGGCTCAGTTTTAGAGGCATTAAACTCGCTGTGGTAAATGCCTTTACCTGCGGACATCAATTGAAACTCTCCTGCGGGTAAGGTTTTGATATTGCCGAAGCTATCCTTGTGAGCGATAGTGCCGGATATCACGTAACTGATGATCTCCATGTCTTTATGACCATGGGTATCAAAACCTGCGCCGGGTGCCACTCTGTCATCGTTGATGACTCTTAGGGATGATATCCCCATGTGCTCTGGGTCATAATAGCTAGAGAAAGAGAAGGTATGTTGACTCTTTAGCCAGCCTAAGTCTGCTTGACCACGATCTTGTGCTTTTCTTAATGTGATCATCTTGCTTTCCCCTTTATTTGATGCGGTTAGCGAATAGGTTATCTACAGCGAATTTGCCAGCACCTGACACCGTCAATGAGACTGTGGCTGCTAATAGGGCGAGACCAAATTCATAACCGTTATTGGCAAGGAACAGACCGTTGCCTATATGTACCGAGAAAATCGCCACAACCATAGTGAATGACAAGACGAAGGCCGTTGGGCGAGTCAGCAGACCGAGCAACAGGAACAGGCCGCCGAAGAATTCACTTGAACCTGCCATCAATGCCATTAAGTAACCTGGTGTCAAACCAATGGATGCCATCCATTGTCCAGTGCCTTCTAAGCCGTAACCGCCAAACCAGCCAAACAGTTTTTGTGAACCATGGGCGATTAAGATGATCCCGATAGGAATGCGCAGTGCCAGTGGGGCAAAACTCGGGGCTGATTTCAGTGTTTTTGTGATCAGTGCTTTCATGGGATATTCCTCATTTCAAATTATTTAACGAATAGTTAAGGGTATTGTTCACTCAGTCTTAAGTCAGTTTGGCTACAGTTCCGAAGAACTTCTCCATTGCTAAGCAGTGTAGACTTGACCTTTGGCAAAGAAAATCGGAACATTTTCAATGTCCATTTCAAATAATTTGAATATGAGGTTTATATGTTGCCATCTATTAGTCTTGATGGATTAATCGTACTCGATGCCATTGATAAAAAAGGCAGTTTTTCCGCTGCTGCCGAGTCCTTGTTTCGGGTGCCATCGGCACTGACCTACACAGTGCAGAAACTGGAAAGCGATTTAGGCACAAAATTATTTGAACGTAAGGGCCAGCGCGCCGAGCTGACCTTAGTCGGTCAACTTGTGCTGCGCCAAGGCAGAGAAATCCTTGCGGCAACATCAAGGCTCGAAGAGGCGGTGCGTCAACTCGAGACAGGCTGGGAGTCTTCATTGACCTTAGCCATAGATACAGTGGTGCCGGATTTACCCCTGCTGCAGTTGATTGGTGAGTTTACTGAGCTGGGTAAGCAAGTGACTGTGAATATCAGCGAAGAGTCCTTAGGTGGCGGCTGGGATGCGCTCTATTCTGGCCGTGCCGATATCGCTATCGGCGTAACAGGGGAGTTGCCCAAAGGCCAATATCACGTGGTGGAAATTGGGGAGTTGGAGTTTGTATTTGCTTTAAATCCTTCGCATCCATTGGCGCAACATGCTGGCCCAATTCCGACTGAGGCATTGTTGCAATTTCCTTCTATTGTGGTGGCAGACAGTTCGACCGCCCTAGCACAGCGATCAAGTGGTTTATTTGATAGTCGCCAAGTGATCCGTGTGCCGAACATGCAGACCAAAATTAAGGCGCAGCAATTGGGATTAGGTGTGGGTTACATTCCAAAGCACTTGATCTTAGATGCGTTGGCGGCGGGAAGCCTAGTGGCTTGTCATGTGGAAATGCCGCGCCCAACGCAAGCTGTGTTTATGGCATGGCGTAAATATGCTGAAGGCAAGGCGCAGGATTGGTTTACTGCGCGTTTACCGCAATGTGATTGGCAATTTTAAGCTCAAGTTTGTTTAGCGCTTTGTAAGCAACCACTCACTTTGTTCCTCACAGCATTAATGCTTACGCCATGAGGATCATAGCGCCTAACCTATACGTTGGCTGTGGCTGGTGTAATGCACATGCTGTGACAATAAATCAGACAAATTCGGTGAGCGATTCAAGAATCGAATAAAGGCCTGTGGCAAAGTCAGTGACTCCATCGACTCCTGCCAGCGGGCTTGCAGCAATGGATGATAGCCTTCCTTACCCGCAGCAGTGTAAGAGGTCGATACCCCGACATACAGTGACTCAGGCTCAACCGGATACCAAAGAGATTGACTGTCTTGCTGCATCATCTCTAGTCTGAATAAACGTTCACCCAGTGGGCGTCGCCCATCGTAGTAATACCGTAGGCCGTAAGTGTAGGGGAAACTACCCGCACCTGTACCACGGACACTGTTGTTGGTTGCCGCGTTAATCGCCGATTCGAGCGCTTGATAGAGAAACTGACCTTGAATTTCATACTTAACTAATGGTAATTCGAAGGGGAGTAATTGCCCCATCACATCGGCTAGTGTCAATTGTCCTTGGGCCACCGATTGGCGCACACCGCCAGCATTATGCAGAGCAAAGTTCACTCTTGGGTCGACCAGTTTGGCTTCTTGGAACATGCTGCGACTCACCCAAGGTGCTATTTCACTGCCGTGGGGCAGGGCTTTAGAGGGTAAGCGGGTATGGACTAAGTTCTTCGGCACCAGTGCTAACACTTTGTTTTCCATCTCTGCGATAGCCGGTTTGTAGATATCTCGGATCACGCCATCGATATCGGCATCGGCATCATCCCAAAAGATATTCGGATGCTGATTAAGCTGCTGGCGCACAGCTTGGTAATCTTGGTTATCGACGGCCGTGTTAGCACTTAAGATAAAGTGTTGATCTAGCATGAAGTAGTTGCCGCCCTTTAAATTCAGCACTTTCCCATCAGCGTCAAACGTTATCTCGGCTAAGCCGACGACTTCGGCATACTTACCCGCATGCACTATGGGCGTGTTATTGATGACTTCACCGTAGGGCAGGTTGCTCAAACCTAAGGCGCGAAAATCCCCCTGTAGCGTATGCGTGTGACCGCCGACGATAAGGCTAATACCATCGACTTCAGCCGCGAGGCGTTTATCCTGATCTAAGCCTAAGTGACTGAGCACGATAATATGCTTAATACCTTGATTTTTAAGGTGCTCAATCGTGTGCGCGGTAGTGGCGATAGCATCGACAAAATGGGTGTCAGGATCGGGACGAGCGATCTCTTTCATCTGATCTAAGGTAATACCGACAATGGCTAATGTCTTATCGTGGAAGGGCTTAAGCAGGTATTTCGCGCGTTTTTGCTCATGATCATAATCCAAGATATTAGGCAAACCCCGCAGACAACCGGGTTTGTTGAGATCCTCTTGGCTTAAATCCATGTTGCCTGCAAGTAATGGGAAATCAATTTGCTTGGCAAACTCGGCAAGTCTGGCGTTCCCTTCATCGATATCGTGGTTGCCAATGACCATAGCATCAGGTGCCAACAGATTGAGTAAGTGGGCGTTTGCCTTACCTTTAAAATGGCTGAAGTACAGCGTGCCCTGGAAGCTGTCACCACCATGCAGGAAAATAAAAGGCGTATTGGTTTGTTCAGCGGTGTGACGCGCTTTTGTGATGTGATGGCCGATGCGGGCATAACCACCGCTATGGCTGGTCACATCTAGCTTATGTTGGCCTATGTTAAGGCTAAATTGGACGCGGCAGGGTTCAAAATTCGAATGGGTGTCATTAATGTGCGCGAGTGAGAGTGTGTAGCTCTGTGTCATAACTTACCTCTATTACGGCGGGTGAGTATATACCCAAGCAACCTGAAAATGCGAGTTTCAGAGGGTTCTGAGTCATCCGCATTCTAAAAGAATAAAGGGAGCTAGGCTCCCTTTATATTAACAAGCACTAAACTTGGTTAGCCTTCAGCCGGATTTGGCTTCGTCATCATCGGATGCGGCTTCAAAATCACCGTCATCGGATAGGCGAATGCCTTTTTGCTTCATGCGCTTAGTCCAAAGTTTACGTGCCAATTGCTGCATATCGGTCGCGGGGTCGTTTAGATCGACAATCTCTAATCCTAACATAGATTCGATGATATCTTCTTGAGTTACGATACCTTGGCTACTGCCGTACTCGTCGACCACCATCGCAATTTGGGTGTTACGCTTAATCATACGCTCAAAAAGTGGCAGAATTTTTGCAGTTTCAGGCACCACAAATAAACTCCGTTTAAGTTCACCAATCGGTGCTTCTGGCGTGTAACGCTCTGCTAGCAATACATCGGTGCGGGTAATGTAACCAATCACATCATCATGATCTTGGTCGTAAACTGGAATTCGGGTAAAAGGCTTGTCGCGGTATTGGCGCACAAACTCATTTTGGGTGAGATCTATGGGCAAAGAAAACATCACAGTGCGCGGCGTCATGATCGCCGTGACTGGCATATCTCGCACCTTCAGCATTTGCGTCAAAATTTTTGACTCTTGCTCATCAAGCTCACCGGATTCATGGCCAATTTTAGCCATAGCACTCATCTCTTGGCGTATGTAGTGGCCTTCATCACCTTTGCCCATTAGGCGAGTGACTTGCTGTGACATCCAGATTAGCGGTTTAGTGGTACGCTTCATCCACAGTACGGCAACAGAAACACTTGGTGCGAGGCGACGCCAATGGTTTGCACCCAATGATTTAGGAATTATTTCTGAGAAAAACAGGATAATAAAGGTTAATACGCCCGAGAAAACACCTAACATATCGTCACCAAATACTTTAGCCGCTTGCGCACCTGCAACGGCGGCACCGACGGTATGAGCGATAGTATTTAGGGTAAGGATTGACACCAAAGGGGCTTCGACATTCTCTTTCAATCTACGCAAGCGCGCGGCTGCGGCACTGTCAGTTTGTTCGAGTGATGCGATATAACTTGGGGTAACCGATAACAGAACAGCTTCGAACACACTGCACAGAAAAGAAACAGCAACAGCGACAAGCACTATAATGATGAGGGTTAACATATAGGTGGAATTACAACTCCGTATTTTAGGCCAATATTAGCCCTTGGAGATTCTATCATAGGTGAATTGAGTTACTGGCTAAAATTTATTTGCGTCTGTATAATTCGCCGCCCTGTTGCAGGATCCGGTTTTTGGTGTTGAGGTTAGCTATATGAGTGAAAAGAAGATCAATTTATTAGACCTTGATCGTAAGGCGATGCGCGCATTATTTGCGGAAATGGGTGAAAAACCCTTTCGTGCCGATCAGCTCATGAAATGGCTATATCATTTCGGTGTCAGTGACTTCGAAGAGATGACCAACATCAACAAAGTGTTACGTCAAAAGTTGGCGGCCCGCTGCGAGATCGTTGCACCAGAAATTTCGAGTTTCCAAAAATCGACCGATGGTACGATAAAATTTGCAATCAATGTTGGCCAAGGCCAAGAAGTGGAAACGGTTTATATTCCTGAGGATGATCGTGCGACCTTGTGTGTATCTTCACAGGTTGGCTGTGCGCTGGAATGTACTTTCTGCTCGACGGGTCAGCAAGGTTTTAACCGTAACTTAACGGTTTCTGAAATCGTCGGCCAAATCTGGCGCGTGTCGCACTTTTTAGGGTTTGCAAAAGACACGGGCGAGCGTCCGATCACTAATGTCGTGATGATGGGCATGGGTGAGCCATTACTCAATTTAGCCAATGTGATCCCTGCGATGGACATCATGCTCGATGATTTTGGTTTTAGTTTATCAAAGCGCCGCGTGACCTTATCAACATCAGGCGTAGTGCCAGCGTTAGATAAACTGGGCGATGCCATCGATGTGGCACTTGCTGTCAGTATTCATGCACCCAATGATGAGTTGCGTGACATTCTGGTCCCGATCAATAAAAAGTATCCGCTGGATGAGTTTTTAGCGGGTATTCGTCGCTATATTGCTAAATCAAATGCTAACCGCGGCCGCGTGACGGTTGAATATGTGATGCTAGATCATATCAACGACAGCACAGACCAAGCCCATGAGTTAGCTAAGTTAATGAAAGATACACCTTGTAAGGTGAATCTGATCCCATTTAATCCGTATCCAGGCTCGCCTTATGGCCGCTCATCTAATTCACGTATCGACCGTTTTTCTAAGGTTCTTATGGAATACGGTTTTACTGTCATTGTACGTAAAACCCGTGGAGATGACATCGATGCCGCTTGCGGTCAGTTAGCTGGCGATATTCGCGACAGAACGAAACGTTTAGCGAAAAAACGCATGCAAGAAAACCAGATTTCAGTCACAATGAATTAACTCTTTGTTTGCACAGATTTATAGGCTTGCCCATGAAGCATGGATTGCCAAGGTTTTCGTTGATTTTAAGCCTGTCGTTATTGATGACAGGATGCGTCACTGAGCGTACTTATACTGGGACAGATATTCCTGTTTCGGAACGAAAGTTAGACAAAGTCGCCGCCGCAAGAGAGCGGATGCAGCTCGGTTTAACCTATTTAAATCGAGGTAGCACGGAACAAGCCAAATACAATCTTGATAAAGCATTAGAATATGCTCCAGAGCTCGAAGATGTGCATACCGCTCTGGCTTATTACTATCAAACCGTGGGCGATTTAGTGCGTACCGAAGAGTCGTACATGAATGCCATTAGTACTAAGGACGCCTCTGGCGATTCCATGAATAATTTCGGGGTGTTTTTGTGCCAACAAAAGCAATACAACAAAGCTGAAAAAATGTTTTTGGCCGCAATTGAAATGCCCAAATATACGCGCACTGCCTCAAGCTATGAGAACTTAGGTCTTTGTAGTCGCGAAGCAGGACAAGCAGAAAAGGCACGACAGTATTTTCAGATGGCGTTAAAGTATGACCCGAGACGCTCGGTGTCATTACTGGAGTTGGCAGAGTTAGAAGTCGATCAAGGTGACTTTATTCAGGCGCGAAACCAATTAGCGCGCTATCACCAAGTGGCTGAGCAAACTCCAGAAAGTTTAGCGCTCGGGATCAAAATAGAGCAGGCAGTGAATGATGATGCCGCTGTGAAGAGATTTGGTATTTTATTGCTTGCCAAATTCCCAGCATCACCTCAGGCCAAGCAATACAGAGTTAATTTGCATCAATGAAAGATCATGAAACCAATGCGCCAGTTGAGTCGGTAGCACCGCAATCAGTCGCGCTAGATGTCACGCTTGGTACTTTATTAAAAGCCGCCCGCGAAAAAATGGGCCTTAGTATTCAAGATGCCGCTGTAAAGCTGCATCTACGTCCTCGTATTATTGAAGATATTGAAGCTGACAATTTTACAAATATTGCCTCATCGACTTATGTACGTGGCTATGTGAAAAACTACGCGCGTATGGTCAGTGCCGATGCGGCTTTGATTGAAGCTTGTCTTGTGCAGCAAGTGCCAGTTGTGACTGAGCCTGCAATGCAAAGTTTTTCACGCAAAACCACATATCAAGCTCGCGATACACGTTTAACTTGGCTGAGTATTTTTATCGTCATAGTGTTACTCGGTTCGTTAGTCGTCTGGTGGATGCAAAAAACGACCTTGCTAAGCACTATTGATGTGTCGCAACCCACGGCTGAAGAGGTCGCAGCAGCGAATCAGACGCTTCCAGGTGATGTGTTATTGACCGAAACGGATGCCAGTCCTCGTTTGACTGAGATTGCCGCAAACGGCTCAATGTCTATCGATGGTCCAATTAAAGATACTGATGCAAGCACTATTGATGTCAGCACAGGACCAACGGACAATAATTATCCTCAGACCGTTGATACGAGTAATGAAGATGGTGGTTCAGCAATCGCAGCCACTACGACAACGCCATCGGTTCCGCAAACGACAGCTCCTGTAGTCCAACAGCCTGTTAGTGCAACGCCTTCACCGACCACAACATCAACGACCACTGCAGCAAGTACTTTGGTTGCTGTTGCAGGACAATCGATTATAGATGTCCAGTTGACGGGTGATTGCTGGATAAACATTGTTGATGCTAAAGGTAAAGCATTAGTCGATGGTGTTAAAGGCGCTGGCGCAACAGTGCAAGTGAGCGGTGTACCGCCGTTTAAAGTCATTTTAGGTGCGCCCCATGTAGCGACTTTAAGCTTAGATGGACAAATTGTTAGCCTAGCGGATTTCCCCAAGGGACGAGTCGCGCGGTTAACCTTGCCTAAAGCCTAACGACCGCGTAATGATCTGCAGCACGTACCGAAATAGAGCGTATTAAGCATGTATAATGAAACTCCCATAAAAAGACGTCCTTCCACCCGCATTTATGTGGGTAATGTACCGATTGGTGATGGGGCGCCGATTGCTGTTCAGTCAATGACCAATACTAAGACCACAGATGTTGAAGCGACAATTGCTCAAATTCGTGCCTTAGAGAAAGTCGGTGCCGATATAGTGCGTATCTCTGTACCCACTATGGATGCGGCTGAAGCCTTTAAACTCATTAAGCAAGCGGTCAATGTTCCTTTAGTGGCCGACATTCATTTTGATTATCGCATTGCTTTAAAAGTTGCCGAGTACGGTGTCGATTGCCTTCGAATCAATCCGGGTAATATAGGCAATGAAGAGCGTATTCGTAGCGTGGTGGAATGTGCCCGTGACCATAATATTCCCATCCGTATTGGTGTGAATGGTGGTTCACTAGAGAAAGATCTAATGGACAAGTACAAAGAACCCACTCCTGAAGCCTTGCTTGAATCAGCTATGCGCCATGTGGATATTCTGGACAGATTGAACTTTGATCAGTTCAAGGTCAGCGTTAAAGCCTCCGATGTATTTTTAGCGGTCGAATCCTACCGTTTATTAGCGAAACAAATTCGTCAACCCTTGCATTTAGGCATTACCGAAGCTGGTGGCGCGCGCGCGGGTTCAGTGAAATCGGCCGTAGGCTTAGGTATGTTATTGGCTGAAGGCATAGGTGATACCCTACGTATTTCCTTGGCCGCTGATCCGGTCGAAGAAATCAAAGTCGGTTTTGACATTTTAAAGTCGCTGCGTATTCGTAGCCGTGGCATTAACTTCATTGCCTGTCCATCTTGTTCTCGTCAAGAGTTCGATGTGATCAGTACCGTTAATGAGTTAGAGCGTCGCCTCGAAGACGTGACTACCGCCATGGATGTGTCTATTATCGGCTGCGTAGTTAACGGCCCAGGTGAAGCCTTAGTGTCGCACATCGGTTTAACTGGTGGGCACAATAAGAGCGGTTACTATGATGAGGGTGAACGTCAAAAAGAACGCTTTGACAACGACAACATTGTCGATTCCCTCGAAGCGAAAATTCGCGCAAAAGCCAGTCAAATGGCGAACCGTATTCAAATCAAAGATACAACTGAGTAATATGTACCCGCATTTGGGCATAGATTACGCCTAATGATGTTGAGCTAGGCCCCGAAACCGACGGGGTCGTTTTACGTTTTACGCTCAAAAGCCTATAATGCGTGACATTTTTATTAATTTAGCGAAATCGGACGAGTCGATACAGTGGCAAAACAGATCCAAGCGATTCGCGGAATGAATGACATTCTGCCAACTCAAAGTCCTCTATGGCAAAAAGTGGAAGCGGTACTACGTTCGAGCGTCAGTGCTTACGGTTACAGCGAAATCCGCACTCCAATAGTGGAAAATACCGATCTTTTTAAACGCTCTATCGGTGAAGTGACTGATATTGTTGAAAAAGAAATGTATACCTTCGCAGATAATAACGGTGACAGCTTAACGCTACGCCCTGAAGGTACCGCGTCGACAGTGCGTGCAGGTAACGAAAACGGTCTGCTATATAACCAAGAGCAACGTCTTTGGTATATGGGTCCTATGTTCCGCCACGAACGTCCACAAAAAGGCCGTTATCGTCAGTTTAACCAATTTGGCGTTGAAGTGTATGGCATTGGCTCGGCTGATATTGATGCTGAAGTCTTGATGCTATCGGCACGCCTGTGGGAAAAACTCGGTATTAGCGAGCACGTCTCGCTAGAGCTAAATACCTTAGGTGATCCTGCTGAGCGAGCTGTTTATCGTGATGCCTTGATTGCGTTTTTAGAGCAGCATAAAGATGCGCTTGATGAAGACAGTAAGCGTCGCATGTACAGCAATCCGCTGCGAGTATTGGATTCAAAAGATCAAAATGTCCAAGCCATATTGGTTGATGCACCTGAGTTAATGGATTTTCTCGGTGAAGAATCGAAGACACATTTTTCACAATTGCGTGAACTACTTGATGCTGTGGGTATCAAATACACCATTAATCCGCGTCTAGTACGTGGTTTAGATTACTATAATCGCACTGTATTTGAATGGGTTACATCTAGTTTAGGCTCACAAGGTACTGTACTTGCGGGTGGTCGCTACGATGGTTTAGTCGCCCAGTTAGGTGGTAAAGATACTCCAGCGGTCGGTTTTGCTATGGGCTTAGAGCGCATTGTCTTGCTGCTTGAAACCTTAGAGCTGACCAAAGATATTCCGCCAGAAGTGGATGTGTATGTCACGGCCATGGGTGATAGCTGTCTGGTCGAAGCCATCAAGGTCGCGCAGGAATTACGTAACGCACTGCCAAACCTTAAAGTGATGAGTCACTGTGGCGGCGGTAACGTGAAGAAACAAATGAAGCGTGCCGACAAAAGCGGTGCGAGTGTGGCACTACTGATAGGTGAAGATGAACTTGCCGAAGGTATGGTTATGGTTAAACATTTACGCAATGACATCGAACAACAACGGGTAGCTCGAAGTGCCTTAGGCACATTTTTGGCTGAACTGATCAAATAAAGGGGACGTGCGCGTGGAAATTTATAGCACAGAAGAACAACAAGTTGATGCTATCAAGCAGTTCTGGAAAGATTACGGAAATTCAATTTTAATCGGTGCCGTAGTGGGTTTAGGCGGCTTATATGCGTGGAATTATTATTCTGACGTTAAAGTGGCGCAAGCGGAAGAAGCTTCAAAAGCGTTCCAAAATTTGACCACTAAATCTGCCGATGAAGCCGCAATGCTTGCGGGTGTCGCCGAGTTTTCTCAAAATCACGATCAAAAGGGCTATCAAGCCTTGTTAGAACTGATCGTGGCCAAAACTGCGGTAGAAGCGAAGGATTATCCAAAAGCGATTGATGCCTTGAACAAGGTGATTGCGGCTAAACCCGGTGCTGGTTTAGATGTGATTGCGACTTTGCGTTTAGCACGAGTACAAGCAGAGCAAGGTCAAATTGATGCAGCTCTAGCGACCTTAGATCAAGTAACAGATAAAGCTTTCTTCGCTCAGCGCGATGAGTTGAAAGGTGATTTCTTAGTACGTCAAGGTGAAGTTGAGAAGGCAAAAACAGCTTATCAAGCTGCCATGGACAATGGTGGTGTGGTGACAAGCCCTGCGCTTAAAATCAAACTTGATAGCCTAAATCAGGCATAAGGGATCCCTTGATGAAGTCTTGGTGCAAAAACCTGCTAGCCGCTGGATTAAGTCTGGCCATGTTATCCGCCTGTTCGTCGAGCGATGTCGAAGAAGAACCGGTAAGTGAGTTAACTGCCATTCAGGCGACAGTGTTTCCTGAAGTGAGTTGGAGCACCTCTGTCGGCAATGGTGTTGGAGATTATTATTCTCGCCTCGCCCCGGCCGTTAGTTATGGAAAAATTTTTGCCGCCGACCGTTATGGTGAAGTGGTTGCCTTCGATGAGGCCACTGGCGAGCGCGTTTGGACTAAAGATTTCAGCGAAGAGTTTCGTGATAACGCTTTAGCTAAAAATAAAGGTGCGCGTATTGCTGCAGGTGTGACTGCTGCGCGTAATAAAGTCTTTTTAGGTGGTGAAAGTGGGCTGCTTGCTGCACTGAACGCTGAAGACGGTCAAGTGTTATGGCATGTCGTTGCGGGCGGTGAATTACTGTCAGCTCCCACTGTGGCCGATGACGTCGTGGTGGTCAGTACCAGCTCTGGTTCACTCGAAGCGTTTAACGTTGATACTGGCGCTAAGCTGTGGGTGTATGAAATGCAATTGCCGAATCTGACCCTGCGCGGTACAGGTTCTGCAGCTTACGAAGCGGGTGGTTTTTTCATTGGTACCGCCGATGGCAAAGTGGCTGTTGTGATTAAAAACAATGGTCAAGCTGCGTGGGAACAGGCGATTTACAATCCAACGGGCGGTAACGAGTTTACGCGTATGGCCGATGTGGATATGACCCCCTTGATCCTTGGCGACAATTTATATGCGGTGAGCTACAACGGTAACTTAGTGTCGATGGAACTGCGCACGGGTCGAGTTGTGTGGACACGTAAGTATTCTAGCTTTAACGAGTTAGCATCAGCGGGCCTAAGCTTGTACTTAGTTGACGATCACAGCCGTATCTACTCAGTTGATAAACGTAACGGTTTGGAACTGTGGAGTAATTCTGAGTTAGCTAACCGCACTCTGACATCTCCGGCTGTATATAAAGACTATTTAGTTGTGGGTGATTTCGAAGGTTATTTACACTTCATCGATCGCAGTACAGGGACGATTGTGGGTCGTGTCCAAGTGGACAGCTCAGGATTATACAGCCAGCCGTTAGTGGTGGATGATAAAATCTATGTTCAAGGTCGCAGCGGAAAGTTGGCT
Organism: Shewanella sp. SM23; assembly: GCF_025654295.1. Taxonomy (NCBI): domain Bacteria; kingdom Pseudomonadati; phylum Pseudomonadota; class Gammaproteobacteria; order Alteromonadales; family Shewanellaceae; genus Shewanella; species Shewanella sp. SM23. Next base: position 43,545 of record NZ_JAKKRM010000014.1, on the reverse strand, counting down.
GTTGTAACACTTCCATAGTTAAAAGTGTTATCCTTGCTGAGCCCCTGGAAGTGTGTTCCGGGGGCTTTTTATTGAAAAGTTTTTTAGAGGCAAAATCATGATCCCTGTAGTGGCCCTTGTTGGTCGGCCGAACGTCGGTAAATCCACCCTATTTAATCGTCTTACGCGCACGCGTGATGCGTTGGTTGCTGACTTTCCTGGCCTAACACGTGACCGTAAATATGGTCGAGCATTCTTATCCGGCTATGAGTTCATTGTGGTCGATACCGGCGGTATCGATGGCACTGAAGAAGGGATCGAGACGAAAATGGCTGAGCAATCCCTTGCTGCCATTGAAGAAGCCGATGTCGTTTTATTTATGACCGATGCGCGCGCGGGTTTAACCGCTGCGGATCTGTCGATTGCACAGCACTTACGTAGCCGTCAAAAAACCACCTTTGTGGTTGCTAACAAAGTTGACGGTATTGATGCCGATTCAGCTTGTGCCGAGTTTTGGTCTTTAGGTCTAGGTGAAGTTTACCAAATGGCGGCGTCCCAAGGACGCGGCGTGACTAATATGATCGAATACGCGCTGACCCCTTATGCCGAAGCGATGGGCATTGTGCGTCAAGGTGAAGACGAAGTTACTGAAGAGCGTGAATATACCGAAGAAGAAGCGGAAGCTGAGCAAAAGCGTCTGCAAGATTTGCCTATCAAGCTGGCGATCATAGGTAAACCTAACGTCGGTAAGTCAACCCTGACTAACCGTATTCTAGGTGAAGAACGTGTTGTGGTATTTGATGAACCCGGTACGACCCGTGACAGTATTTATATTCCAATGGAACGTGAAGGTCGCGAGTACGTGATTATCGATACCGCGGGTGTTCGTCGCCGTAGTAAAGTACATCAAGTCATTGAGAAATTCTCAGTGATCAAGACCTTGAAAGCGGTTGAAGATGCTAACGTGGTTTTGCTTATCATCGATGCCCGTGAAGGTATTGCCGAGCAAGATTTAGGTCTGTTAGGTTTCGCACTCAATGCGGGTCGCGCTTTGGTTATTGCCGTCAACAAGTGGGATGGTATCGACCAAGGCATTAAAGATCGCGTGAAGAGCGAGCTTGACCGTCGTCTTGGTTTTATCGACTTTGCCCGTATTCACTTTATTTCGGCGCTGCACGGTACTGGTGTTGGCCATTTATTTGAATCGATTGAAGAAGCTTACGACAGTGCTACACGCCGCGTCAGCACATCTATGCTGACCCGTATTATGCAAATGTCGCAGGACGATCACCAGCCACCATTAGTGAATGGCCGCCGTGTGAAGCTTAAATACGCTCACGCCGGTGGTTACAATCCGCCAATCGTGGTCATTCACGGTAACCAAGTGAGTAGACTGCCTGACTCGTACAAACGCTACATGATGAACTACTTCCGTCGTTCGTTGAAAGTGGTGGGTACGCCAATCCAGCTACGTTTCCAAGAGGGTGATAACCCATTTGAAAACAAGACTGAGAAGTTAACTATGAGCCAAGAGCGCCGTCGCAAGCGCGCACAAAGCCATATCAAAGACAGAAAAACCAAATAGTGTTTTTTACCAGACACATTTGAAACAAAAGGAACCTTAGGGTTCCTTTTGTGTTTTAAGACTATTTCAGCGTCATGTAGGTTTATTCGAGCGGCTTTATCTGAGTGACGGTTGAAATCACTTGTCCATGGCGCAAGCGGGTCTGCAAACTATCACCTATGGCCAGTTTATCAGCAGAGTCGACCACTTGATTGTGGATGTCAGTGGTAATGCTGTAACCACGGCTTAAAGTGGCAAGCGGACTGACGGTTTCGAGTTGATGGGCCGCGTATTTTATCCGCTGTTCACTTTGGCTGAGTTTGTCCTGCAATGCATCCTGTAAGCGGCTCGCAAGATAACTTAAGCGGTTACCCTCAATGGCGAGTTTATGCTTGGGAGATTGCTGTTCAAGGCGGCTTGCGAGCAACTGCTGACGGCGGCTGAGCAGATGCAAGCGATTCGACAGCGCGGACTCTAGTCGTAATTGCATCTCATCGAATCTTTGTTCGAACTGCTGCAAAGTCCGTTTAGGGTCTTGGCGTTGCAGTCTGTGCTCTAGCAAACTAAGTCGTCTTTCTTGTTTAAGCTGATAATGTTTCGCGCTTTGTTGCAGGCGCGATAAGGCTGTGGCGAGTTTTTGCGCCTTATTATCACTGTCTTGTGATAATAGCTCCGCGCCCGCAGAGGGTGTTGGGGCGCGGATATCAGCAACATAATCACTGATAGTCGTATCAACCTCGTGGCCGACGGCGCTGACAATGGGCAGGGTGCTGTTATAAATCGTGTGGGCGAGGGCTTCGCTGTTAAAACACCACAAATCCTCAAGCGAACCGCCGCCGCGGGTGAGCAGTAATACATCGACTTCTAAACGTTGGTTGGCGATATTGATTGCCTGACAAATACTCTGCGCCGCGGTTTCGCCCTGAACTTGGGTCGGATAGATAATGACTTCAATCGAAGGATCGCGCCTTGCCAATACATGTAAAACATCACGGATCGCCGCACCCGTAGGTGACGTAATAACGCCAATGCGTTGAATATTTTTGGGTAGCAATCTTTTGGTGTCGGCGGCGAATAAGCCTTCGGCTGCGAGCTTCATCTTGAGTGCATCGAACTGCTGGGCGAGTAATCCATCCCCAGCGGGCAGCATGGACTCAATTAATAATTGATAGTCGCCTCTGGGTTCATAAACGCTGATCGCGCCTTTGACCAGCACTTGCTGACCATTGATGGGCTTAAAGCTGACCGTTTGGTTACGGCCCTTAAACATGGCGCAACGGATCTGCGAAGAGTGGTCTTTTAAGGTGAGATACCAATGCCCTGAGCTGGGGGAGGAAAAGTTGGATATTTCGCCATTGAGCCAGATTTTACCCAGTTGCCCCTCGAGGATTTGCCTGACTTCACCATTGAGCCGCGAGACAGTATAAATGTTGTTTTTGGTGCCTTGCATCGAATAACTCAATAAAATGGGGATATTTACTATTTTCCATTTACCAGTGGCGATATGCAAGGTATAATCCCGCCGCAATATTTCACCTCTAAATCCTACTCAACTGGGGAGATGTTGCATATGCTACGTTTAATTAAAGAAGCGCTTACTTTTGACGATGTGTTGCTTGTTCCTGCGCATTCGACTGTACTCCCAAATACCGCCATTCTAAAAACTCGCCTGACCAATACCATTGAATTGAATATCCCACTAGTGTCTGCCGCTATGGACACAGTTACCGAAGCTCGTCTTGCGATCGCGATGGCGCAGGAAGGCGGCTTAGGCTTTATTCATAAAAACATGAGCATTGAAAAACAAGCCGAAGAAGTTCGTAAAGTAAAAATTTACGAAGCGGGCGTGGTTCAACAACCTGTAACTGTGACGCCATCAACGACCTTAGCCGATCTGAAAGTGTTAACACTGAAGAATGGTTTTGCGGGTTATCCCGTGGTCAACGAAGCCAACGAGCTGGTTGGTATCATCACTGGCCGTGACGTACGTTTCGTGACAGATTGGAGCAAAACGGTAGAAGAAGTGATGACGCCTAAAGCGCGTTTAGTCACTGTTGCCGAAGGCACTAAATTAGATGAAGTGCAAAAATTGATGCACTCACATCGTATCGAAAAAGTTCTTGTGGTTGATGATAACTATAAGCTGAAAGGCCTCATTACAGTTAAAGACTTCGAAAAAGCCGAACGTAAACCGAATGCCTGTAAAGATGAGTTAGGCCGTTTACGTGTTGGTGCCGCCGTAGGTGCGGGCGCTGGTAATGAAGAGCGTGTTGACGCTCTGGTTAAAGCCGGTGTTGACGTTTTACTTATCGATTCTTCCCATGGCCATTCCGAAGGCGTTTTACAACGCATTCGTGAAACTCGCGCTAAACATCCTGATTTGCAAATCATTGGCGGTAACGTTGCCACGGCTGAAGGTGCATTAGCCTTAGTCGAAGCGGGTGTTAACGCAGTTAAAGTGGGTATTGGCCCTGGTTCTATCTGTACGACTCGTATCGTGACTGGCGTGGGCGTACCACAAATTACCGCGGTATCCGATGCCGCTGCAGCCATGAAGAGCCTAGGTATTCCTGTGATTGCCGACGGCGGCATTCGTTTCTCTGGCGATTTAGCCAAAGCATTAGCGGCGGGTGCATCTTGCATCATGGCGGGCTCAATGTTTGCGGGAACTGAGGAAGCACCAGGTGAAACTGAGTTATATCAAGGCCGTGCGTATAAATCCTACCGTGGTATGGGTTCTTTAGGCGCTATGTCTCAAGGCTCATCTGACCGCTATTTTCAATCGGACAATGCTGCAGACAAGTTAGTCCCCGAAGGTGTAGAGGCGCGCGTGCCTTACAAAGGCAAGTTGAAGGAAATCATCCATCAACATATGGGCGGCCTTCGTTCATGCATGGGCTTAACCGGTTGTGCCACCATTCTAGAACTGAATGAAAAAGCCCAATTTGTGAAAGTGACTTCAGCGGGCATGGGCGAGTCCCACGTTCACGATGTGACTATCACGAAAGAAGCGCCGAACTACCGTTCAGGTTCTTAATCGTTTGATAAGAGGGGCGGCGTAAGCCGCCTCTTTGTAAAACGTATGATCCAATACTTAAAGCTGGCAATCGCTGCTTTGAGCAATGTTAAAACAATAGATGAGATAAAGGTTACCCATGAGCGATATTCATGAGCACAAGATACTGATCCTCGATTTTGGATCCCAGTACACTCAACTGATTGCCCGTCGTATCCGTGAAATCGGCGTTTACTGTGAATTATGGGCTTGGGATGTCACCGAAGCCCAAATCCGCGAATTTGCCCCGAACGGCATTATTCTTGCGGGCGGACCAGAAAGTGTCACGGCTGAAAACTCGCCGCGTGCGCCTGAATACGTCTTTACCGCAGGTGTGCCGGTACTGGGCATTTGTTACGGCATGCAAACCATGTCTGAGCAGTTGGGCGGTAAAGTGATCCAAGGTGTGGGCGAAGGTGAATTCGGCTACGCTCAAATTGAAATGCTAACAGATTCATTGCTATTCAAAGGCATCGAAGATGCGGTTAGCAGTGACGGCAAACCCTTACTCGACGTATGGATGAGCCACGGCGATAAAGTGTCGGCTATTCCTGAAGGGTTTGTGGCGGTCGCTAAAACGGACACTTGCCCATTTGCCGCTATGGCAAACGAAGAAAAGCAATTCTTCGGCGTACAGTTCCACCCAGAAGTGACCCACACTCGCCAAGGTATGCGCATGTTATCGCACTTTGCCTTAGACATTTGTGGCTGTGCAGCCAACTGGAAACCCTCCTCTATCATCGAAGATGCGATTGAGCGCTTGAAGAAGCAAATCGGTGATGATGAAGTGATTTTAGGATTATCGGGCGGTGTTGATTCTTCGGTTGTGGCTATGCTGCTACACCGCGCTATCGGCAAAAAACTGACCTGCGTATTCGTTGATAACGGTTTATTACGTTTGAATGAAGCCGAGCAAGTGATGGAAATGTTTGGCGATCATTTCGGCCTGAATATCATCCACGTTGATGCGGAAAACCGTTTCCTCGATGCGATGAAAGGCGAAGCCGATCCAGAAGCTAAGCGTAAGATCATCGGCCGCGTATTCGTGGAAATTTTCGATGAAGAATCGAAAAAATGCGCCAATGCCAAATGGTTAGCGCAAGGCACGATTTATCCAGACGTGATTGAATCTGCCGGCAGTGCCACAGGCAAAGCCCATGTGATTAAATCTCACCACAACGTTGGCGGTTTGCCAGCCGATATGGCGCTCGGTTTAGTCGAGCCTCTGCGTGAACTGTTCAAAGACGAAGTGCGTAAAATTGGTCTTGAGTTAGGTCTGCCATATAACATGCTTTATCGTCACCCGTTCCCAGGACCCGGTCTTGGTGTACGCGTATTAGGTGAAGTGAAAAAAGAATACTGTGACTTGCTGCGCCGCGCCGATGCTATCTTCATCGAAGAACTGCATAAAGCCGACTTATACAATAAAGTCAGTCAAGCCTTTACCGTGTTCTTACCTGTACGCTCTGTTGGCGTGATGGGCGATGGCCGTAAATATGACTGGGTTGTATCACTGCGCGCAGTTGAAACAATCGATTTTATGACGGCCCATTGGGCACATCTACCCTATGATTTCTTAGGCCGCGTATCAAACCGCATCATTAACGAAGTCGATGGCATTTCCCGTGTGGTTTACGATATCTCTGGCAAGCCGCCAGCGACTATCGAATGGGAATAGCCTAAATATAAATAGTTAATAAGATACTATTTATGGTTTATCTCAATGCCAGTCATTTTATTGACTGGCATTTTTATTGGGATGACGATATTTTTTCTAAAAAAAACAAGGTGATCTAAAAATCTGAAGCAGTCAGTATTGCTTCGGACGCAAATTGCAGTCCTTTGACTGAGTAATTATATAAGACAGCACTTTCTTTCCAATGCGGGATTGTGTACCACTATTTGAGTTAACACATCTATTGATAAGGTTTTTCTCCTTAAACTTCTTTTTAATCATTATGCTAAGAGCTGTTATTATCGAATTCTTGATTATCCGATAAAATTATCTTGCTCTAGATAGAGTTAACAAGATGTTCAGCTGAGGATTACCGTGGCAATTTTTGATATTGAGAAAGACGAATTACTCCGACTCTCTGATACTCTGCTCGAAGAGTTGATTGCTCGCCTCGCCGAGGCTGAAATAGCAGCGCAGGGGCATAGCCCTGCGTATGTAAACTGGTCAGGTTCAATTAATGCTGCTGATGGTGGGATTGATATTCACGTTCAAGTCCCTGTCGCTCAGCTGAGCACAGGTTTTCTCGAAAGGCCCAACACAATTCTTCAGGCAAAAAAGCATTCAATGCCGATGGCTGCGATCATCAAGGAAATGGTCACCGCTGGGAAACTGTCACCGACCATCTCTGAACATGCCAAAAGAGGTGGGAGCTATATCATTGTCAGCTTAGGTGATGATTGCTCTCCTCCTATGAAGAGGGACCGCCTCAAAGCAATGCGAGATGCCGTGGCGGATGATCCTAATAGTGACAATCTTTACTTGGACTTCTACGACCGTTCTAAACTGGCTCAATGGGTGCGGCAACATCCGTCAGTCATGCTCTGGACAAAAAGAAATCTCGGTCAGGGATATTCCGGTTGGCAGCCATACGGCGCATGGAGTAATCCACCAGAGGGGGCGCCGGACACCTTGATTTCAGCACCAGGGGTGACCGTCACTCTGCCGTCAGGCAGGGGGCAACCGCTCAGCATTAATGACGCCATTGCACCGATGCGAGATCTTATTCGCTCTACTAGGAAGGCGGTTCGCATCACTGGGTTATCTGGCGTTGGAAAGACCAGAATCGTACAGGCACTTTTCGATGAGACAGTCGGCACAGATGCGCTTGACCGGACTATCGCAGTCTATGTCGACACAGGTGAAAGTCCGGAGCCTTCTGCTACAGCAATGCTAGATAGGCTGATTGCAGAGGGGGAACGGGCTATTATGGTCCTTGATAATTGCCCTTCAGAATTGCACACCTTACTAGCCAGTAAAGTCTCTGCCAAAGATACAAAGGTCAGCCTTATCACGGTTGAATATGACATCAGAGACGATAAGCCTCAAACCACTGAGGTCATCCATATAGAAGCTGTAGGGCCTGAGGTGGCTGAACAGCTTCTGCTGCGCCGTTTCCCTAAAATCGGCCAGAATAACGCCCGCCGAATTGCCGCGTTTGCTGATGGTAATTCGAGGGTATCTCTGGCTATTGCCGAGAGGGTTGAGGAAGGTGAGAGTTTAGCTCAGCTTTCTGATACTCAGTTGTTTGATCGCTTGTTTGAGCAGCGTAAAGGCCCTGATGATAACCTGCGTGAGCACGCTGAAATTCTGTCTCTGGTATATTCATTCTCGGTAGCAACTGTTGAGAAAGGCCAAAACGAACTTGAGGTATTGGGTTCGAACTTTGGGTATTCCTCAAGCCAGTTGTCTCGGTCAGTCAACAAGTTATCAAACCGCCATATAGTACAGAAGAGGGCTTATTGGAGAGCTATTTTGCCCCATGCCATTGCCAATAAGTTGGCTATGTCGGCACTGAATAATATCCCAGTTGCTCAACTCAGAGAAACCTTTGAAGCCCCTGAACGTCAACGCTTACTCATGTCTTTCGCACATAGGCTAGGGTTGTTGCACGATCATCCTGTGGCGAAAGAGATCGTTGAAACTTGGCTTCAACCCGATGGGTTGCTGGGGCGGATAACAGAATTAAACGATATATCGGCACGAATGCTGGATTATATCGCACCAGTAGCGCCTGAAGTTCTGCTCGACAGGATTGAAGCGGTACTTATCTCCTCTGATTTTGAAGGCATGAAACCGGGTTATAAATCTCGGCGAACGTCAATTATCAATCTTCTGCTATTGCTGGCGTATGAACCGAGCACCTTTGAACGGTGCATTAGATTGCTCATTCATCTGGCTGATTTAGAAGAGGAAAGTAATAATAACGCCTCGGTGCGAAACCAGATAACAAAGTTCTTCCAAGCATATCTCTCTGGCACCCACGCTACTTTAGAACAGCGCGTTGCGATCATGAATGAATGTCTTTCATCAAGTGTTACTGGACGTAGGTCGCTGGGTTTAAGGATGCTCTCTACTGCCTTAGAAGCGCGGTGGAGTGGGTCAGGGGGACATGAGTTTGGTGCTCGCCCAAGAGACTATGGATTTAAACCCAATCACGATCAGCTTGTGCAGTGGCGTAGCGCCTTTATCGACGTTGCTGTCAAACTGGGAACCTCTAGTGATTCGACTCTTGAAGATCTCGCAAGACAGACGCTGGCGAAAGCATTTAGAGGCATGTGGCGACAAGTTGCAATTAGGGAAAAACTCATTGATGCAGCGCGCAAGTTACATGCGCATTACCCTTGGGGTGAGGGGTGGAAAGCCGTCCGAACAACGATCTATTTCGACCATACTAAGCGCAAAGACGGGGATGATGTAGAGTCACTGCCAGACAACCTTGCCGCATTGGAGAGGGAGTTGGAGCCTCATGACTTGGTTTCGGAAATAATGACATATGTGCTCAGTAATGAGCACTACTATTGGGCGCTTGACGTTGATTTTGATCATGAAGACACCAACAAGCATAGCGAAGCTGAGAAGCGACTTGAAGCCAAGGCGCTTCAATTGGGTGAGGACTTCGCCGCATCAGAGCATGAGCTTGGCGAGTTGGGGTGTAACCTGTTCTCCAACGATTGGATGCCCTATCGCACCGCATTTGGGAGGGGCTTGGCGAAAGGGGCACAGGATTTGCGGGTCAACTGGCAGCAACTCATTGATCAATTGGGACTACAACCCGAAGCTAATAGAGGATTTTCAGTCTTCGGCGGCTTCATTGAAGCTGTAAACTCCGTCGATTTAGCTCTAGCCCAAGATCTACTCGACCAGTGCGCACAACATCCTGAACTTCGACGAGTGTTAGTCGGCTTGCATCCCCGGCGGGAGTTTACTGAAATCGATTTAGATCGCTGTATAGCGTTGTTGGAAGATACTGACACAAGTTCCTGGATGTATGAGCCAATCTTATGGCGGGACGACTATGCTGATTTGCCAAGAGCCCGTGTCCTTGATCTTGCTCAGCGACTTCTGAGTAAGCCAAATGGTGATGTAGTAGTTTTAAAAGCTCTAACCATGAGACTGTATAGCGAAAAGGAAGTGGTGGACTCGCTTGGTCCAGACTTTCGACTAGTTGGCCTAAGGGCTGCGATACAGAGGTTTTCAAGCAGTGACCGCGATTCTGGTGGGTCTATGGATCATCATATGGCTCGGGTCGTCAGTACAGCTTTGCGTTTCGATGGTAACGAAGCCGAAAAGCTAGAGTGGTTGGATATGATTTTTTCTGTTGTTGATGAGAACTATGGCTACATTCATGACTTTGAAAAGTCTATTGAGACGACCGCCGCATTGATGTCAGAAGCATTCCTCGATCGTATTTTTGAGGGAACTGAAGAACAACAACGTTGGCGACTTTTTTTTATTAACCGTGGTGGTTTGCGTCGGACTCCTCTCGCTAAAATTGATGTGAACGATTTGATTGAGTGGTGTCGTAGTCGAAACGAGACCAGAGTATGGGTTGCTGTCGCGAAGGGTGTCCGCCTTTGGTCAAAGGATGAAGGGACAATAACAATATCGGAATCAGCCATCAGGCTGTTGGAAGCGGCTCCTGATCCGGTTGCCATACTGGAGGTATTTGCTGAACGTGTTACTCCTTCATCTTGGTCTGGTAGTCGAGCAAATGCGATGCAACCTAGAGCGGATGCTATTAGAGGGTTACTTGAACATGGGAGCCCGAATATTGCGATGGCTGCTAAATCGGTGTCAGCAAAACTGGTTGAGTTGATCGAGCATGAGAAATTGCGTGAACAGCGGGAGGATGAGGAGCGTGAACAAAGGTTTGAATAAGGGCTACTCTACCCGAACTCTGCATGTCCAATCCCGAGAGAGATGAAAGCCCATTATCTACTCAGGCAACAATCGAGAGGGCTTAATCCTTATTCAGTGAAAGGCGCCAAGTGCGCCTTTTTTATTGGTTATAGGTATAATTGCCGTATTTTTACAGATGAGTGACAGCCTAGTGGACCAAATGAAGTTAGATGAACATTGGATGCAAGTCGCGATGCTGATGGCAGAAAAAGCCGAGGCCGAGGGCGAAGTGCCCGTGGGTGCGGTATTGGTCAAAGACGGTCAGCAGATTGCGACGGGTTACAATTTATCCATTAGCCAACACGATCCTAGCGCCCATGCGGAAATTTTATGTCTGCGGGAAGCGGGGCGTTTGGTCGAAAACTATCGTCTTTTAGATGCGACTTTATATGTCACCCTCGAGCCTTGCGCTATGTGTGCGGGCGCTATGGTGCATAGCAGAATTGCTCGTGTGGTATTTGGTGCTCGGGATGAGAAAACGGGTGCAGCGGGTACTGTGCTGAATTTGCTGCAACATCCGGCGTTTAATCACCAAGTTGAAGTCACATCTGGGGTGCTGGCCGATGCTTGTAGCGCGCAATTGAGTCGTTTTTTTAAACGTCGCAGGGAAGAGAAAAAAGCCCTGAAACAGGCTCAAAAGGCGCAGCAAGCTATTGGGTAAGTGCCGATTAACGTGACAGGATTAATCCTGAGACTGAATAAAAGTAAAGAAGAGTTTTTGACGATTTAAAATACGGCGATGACGAATTTTTAGCAAAGTACGACGACGCGCAACGGTATTGTTGATGGTTTTTCTTCTCATATTGACCCCATTAATTGTTATTATCGATGCCCTACAGAGATTTATCTTAGGTCATAACCCAAGACAGTAGCAGTTGCACAGGAGTGCAGCAATAGCACTGGTCAGATAAGCTGAACTAAGCGATGTTTTTCATCGCAAATTTGAGTTAGGTTGGCAAACCTTAATTCGGTTCTCCTGTTGTTTGATATCGCACCTTGTTGAAGACATCTACGTACATCTTGAGTTTTTATATTGATGTTCTTGTTACGTAAAACTCTGTACTTGATATATAAGAAGTGAGTTGTTGGATTGTCGTTTGGCCCATGCATCTGAGCGCTAACGAGTTAAGCTATTTAGGTTGATCAGGGCTTAACGTTCCCGCAGGAATCACGGGTTCTTCCACAGTAAGGTCGCTCGAGTCATCATCGGGGTCAGGTTGTTTCGACTGATTATCCACCCAGACTAACGTGTCATAGTAGCGACGGATGCTGTCGACGTAATGAACGGCTTCACTGCCTCGGGCGTAACCATAACGTGTTTTTTGATAATATTTACGCTTTTGCAGTAGCGGTAGTACCTTTTTTAAATCTCGCCAAGCATTGGGATTTAACTCCATCGATTCCGCAAGCTTACGTGCATCTTCAATATGGGCATATCCTATGTTGTAAGAGGCCAGCGCAAACCACATGCGTTGACTCTCGGGGATCGATTCTGGCAGGCGGTTGATCATATCGTTCAAATACGCCGCGCCGCCGCGAATACTTTCTTCGGCATCGAGTCGGTTGGTGATCCCAATCTCTTTGGCGGTTGGCTGAGTCAACATCATCATGCCACGCACTCCTGTGGCCGAGCGGGCATTAGGATTCCAATGTGACTCTTGATAGCTGGTTGCTGCCAGTTTACGCCAATCTAAATTGCCTGCATGGGTTTCAAATAATTGTCGATAACGCGGCAATACTGTCTCAATGGCACGGATAAATGCGCGAGTATCGATATAATCGAAGCGTTTTACATGACCAAAGTATTTCTCGTTGAGATGATCCAGCGTACCGGCAAGCTTCTCTTGGTGCCAAAAGGCCAGCAATTTACTCATAAGTTCATCACTGTGAGTGGGAGGTAATAGCCAGATCACATCGAGTTTTTCTTCTAGCACAGGGCCTGAGCGTAGGTCGGGCAGGTAGCGACGGTTGATCTGTACGCTGCTGGAGTCGGCGATAGTGTAGTCAATTTCTTTGTTGGCAATCATAGCCAACAACTCTTCACTGTCTTTGTCGGTAATTTGATCCCACACCAGCGTTGGATAATGCTTTTGCAACTGGGTCAAGGTCTCGACGAAGGAAGAGTCGGCGATAACGGTGATCTTGCCTTTTAAATCACTGATGTCTTTTGGGGTTGGCATGCCTTCGCGATACACCAACACTTGATTCACCCGGTATAGCGGTGGACCTAAGCGGAACTGTTCTCGCCTTGTGGGTGTTTCTGTCATGCCTGCAGCAATAATATCGATTTCATTCTTTTTGAGGGCTTCGTACAACTCGATACGGTTTGTGTAGGGCACCATTTTTAAGGGCACATTTAAGTATTCGGCAAACAATACCGCCATATCGTAATCGAAACCGCTATCACCTTGGCCCGAGGTCATATAAATCTGTGGGCCGTAAAGTGTACCGACTCTTAGCTCAGTTAATTTTTTTGGCACGAATTCTGTTTCGTCCACGGTCACCTGCTGACAGGCAGTCAGTAGGAAACCTAAGATAAGAGCGAACAGAAATCGAGTCATTAAATGTACTTATAGTAAATAAAATCAATATTATAGATAGCGAGTTAACAGTGGGGCATTAGTGGTGAACTGGCTGACATTGGTGGGATTATATCCGTTTGTCTGCGATTTCGAAAAAAAATCATTCTGGGGGAAAGTGCAGTCGACACAATACTGGGCTTTTTATATCACAGGAAACACTGTTTTGCGTAAGGTCGCAGGTGATTTGTGACAGACATTTCCTTATAATAGCGCCACCTCTGACCCCTGCAATAATAAATAATAAGGTGAATAGACGTGATGGAGATCATCCGCGGAGCCCCTGCACTCTCGACGTTTAGGGTGCAAAAGCTGATGGAGGCCTGCGAAAACGCGGCGCTTCCGGTACGCCAAATCTATGCTGAGTATGTCCATTTAGCGGATTTGAGCGAGTTGCTCGACACAAATGAACGCCAGCAACTTGAAAAAATTCTCACCTATGGACCTGCGATAGAAGCTCATATCCCCCAAGGTTCACTCCTGTTTGTCACTCCTCGCCCCGGTACTATTTCTCCTTGGTCTTCAAAAGCTACTGACATCGCGCACAATTGTGGCCTTGGTAAAGTGAAGCGTTTGGAGCGAGGCGTTGCGTATTATGTCGAGTCAGATGCACTGACAGCGCCTCAGCAACAAGCCTTAAATGCGTTGCTGCACGATCGCATGGTTGAAATTATCCTCGATGATTTTACCAAAGCCGATGTGCTGTTCAAACGCACTGAGCCTGCGCCGTTTAAGAGCGTCAATATTCTTGCCGAAGGTCGCCGCGCACTTGAAGTGGCTAACACTGCATTGGGGCTTGCCTTAGCCGAAGATGAAATCGACTATTTAGTCGAGAACTTCGTCCGTTTAGGCCGTAATCCCCATGACATCGAATTGATGATGTTTGCTCAGGCGAACTCTGAGCATTGTCGTCATAAAATTTTTAATGCAGATTGGACCATTGACGGTGAAGTTCAGCCTAAGTCATTGTTCAAGATGATCAAGAACACTTTTGAAACCACGCCTGATCACGTGTTATCTGCCTACAAAGATAACGCTGCTGTGATGGAAGGTTCGGTTGCGGGTCGTTTCTTCCCCGATCCTGATGGGGTATATAACTACCACACTGAACCTATGCACATCCTGATGAAAGTGGAAACCCACAACCATCCAACCGCCATCAGCCCATATCCTGGCGCTGCAACCGGTTCGGGTGGTGAAATCCGTGATGAAGGCGCGACAGGCCGTGGTTCTAAACCTAAAGCGGGTTTAACAGGCTTTAGTGTATCCAATTTAAAAATCCCGGGTTTTGTTCAACCATGGGAAGGTAACTATGGCAAGCCAGAACGTATCGTGAGCGCGCTGGACATCATGACCGAAGGACCACTCGGCGGCGCGGCATTTAACAACGAGTTTGGTCGTCCGGCATTGGTCGGTTATTTCCGTACCTATGAGCAGGAAGTCAGCAGCCACAACGGTGTTGAAGTCCGTGGTTACCACAAGCCCATTATGTTGGCCGGTGGTTTAGGTAACATTCGTGAAGAACACGTACAAAAGGGCGAAATCACCGTTGGCGCTAAGCTGATTGTGCTGGGTGGCCCAGCGATGAACATTGGTTTGGGTGGCGGCGCTGCTTCATCTATGGCATCGGGTCAATCGAGTGAAGACTTAGATTTTGCTTCTGTGCAACGTGAAAACCCAGAAATGGAGCGTCGTTGTCAGGAGGTGATTGACCGCTGTTGGCAGCTTGGCGATAAAAACCCTATCCAATTTATCCACGATGTGGGTGCGGGCGGTTTGTCGAACGCTTTCCCAGAACTCGTGAATGACGGCGAGCGCGGCGGTTTATTTAATCTGCGTAATGTGCCTTCGGATGAGCCAGGCATGAGCCCGCTGGAAATCTGGTGTAACGAATCACAAGAGCGTTATGTGATGTCAGTTGCCCCTGAAAACCTCGCGCTATTTACTGCCATCTGTGAGCGTGAGCGCGCACCTTTTGCGGTGGTGGGGGAAGCGACGGCGGAGAAACATTTAACGCTTAGCGACAGCCATTTTGACAATAATCCTATCGATTTACCGCTCGAAGTCTTATTAGGCAAAGCACCTAAGATGAGCCGCGATGTGGTATCGGCTAAAGCCGTATCGCCAGCGATCGAGCAAGACAAGATTGATGTCAAAGAAGCGGTTAAACGCGTACTGAGCTTGCCGACGGTCGCAGATAAAACCTTCCTTATCACCATTGGCGACCGCACAGTCACAGGTTTAGTGAACCGTGACCAAATGGTCGGCCCATGGCAAGTGCCTGTGGCCGATTGCGCGGTCACAGCGGCAAGCTTTGATACCTACGCCGGTGAAGCTATGTCACTGGGTGAACGTACACCGCTAGCGCTACTAGACTTTGGCGCCTCTGCCCGTATGGCTGTGGCTGAGTCAATCATGAATATCGCTGGTGCCGATATCGGTTCATTTAAGCGTATTAAGCTTTCTGCCAACTGGATGTCTGCCGCGGGTCACCCAGGTGAAGATGCGGGTCTTTATGAAGCGGTGAAAGCCGTGGGTGAGGAACTGTGTCCAGAGCTCTGCCTGACCATTCCGGTCGGTAAAGACTCTATGTCGATGAAGACCGCATGGCAGCAAGATGGCGCGGATAAAACCGTGACGTCGCCTATGTCATTGGTCATTACCGCCTTTGGTGTGGTGCAAGATATTCGCAATACAGTGACGCCAGAGCTGCGTACCGATAAAGGCGAAACGTCTTTACTGTTAGTGGATTTAGGTGCGGGCAAAAATCGTTTAGGTGGTTCTTGTTTAGCCCAAGTGTTTGGTGAGCTGGGTGATATTGCGCCGGATCTTGACGATGCTGCACTGCTGCGTGGTTTCTTCGAAACGATGCAAAATCTAGTCGCTAAAAAATCGGTTATCGCTTACCACGACCGTAGCGATGGTGGTTTATTCACTACCCTAGTGGAAATGGCTTTTGCCGGTAATACAGGTTTAGACATAGATGTAGAAGACTTGCAGGGCACGGATTTAGAGCGACTCTTTAATGAAGAACTCGGCGCTGTGCTGCAAGTGAGCCGTGACAATGCTGCGAAAATTGCCGCTCAGTTCGCTATCGCTGGTGTGCCTTGCCATGTGATCGGAACTCTAGCCGACGATCAACGCATCACCATTAAAGATGGCGCGCGTGAAATCTTCAGTGATACCCGTGTGGCGCTGCGTACTCTGTGGTCAGAAACCACGTATCGTATGCAAGCTCTACGTGATAACCCAGCCTGCGCGCTTGAAGAGTTCAAACTTAAGCAAGACGAAACCGATTTAGGCTTAACTGTTAACTTAAGTTTTGATCCAAGCACTGATGTTGCCGCACCTTATATCCTTAAGGGCGCTGCGCCTAAGATGGCGATTTTGCGTGAGCAGGGCGTTAACTCCCACGTGGAAATGGCAGCTGCCTTTGATCGCGCTGGATTTGAAAGCCGCGACGTACACATGTCGGACATTTTATCTGGCCGTATCAGCCTAGAGGAGTTCCAAGGCCTAGTGGCCTGTGGTGGCTTCTCCTACGGTGACGTATTAGGCGCAGGTGAAGGTTGGGCTAAGTCGATTTTGTTTAATGAGCGTGCTCGCGATGAGTTTTCTCGTTTCTTTGAACGTGACTCAAGTTTCGCCCTTGGCGTGTGTAATGGTTGTCAAATGCTGTCGAACCTGAAGGAAATTATCCCAGGCAGCGAGCACTGGCCACGTTTTGTGCGTAACCGCTCAGAGCGTTTTGAAGCGCGTTTCAGCTTAGTTGAAGTGCAACAGAGCCCGTCGTTATTCTTCCAAGGTATGGCAGGTTCACGTATGCCCATTGCTGTATCCCACGGTGAAGGTTTGGCTGAGTTTGCTAGCCCTGAAGCGCTGGCGATTGCCGAAGCGTCAGGCACGATTGCGCTGCGTTTTGTCAATGGTAAAGGTGATATCGCGACTCAGTATCCACAAAACCCGAACGGCTCGCCAAATGGCTTGACTGGGATTTGTACCACAGATGGCCGCGTAACCTTGATGATGCCGCACCCTGAACGTGTGTTCAGAACTGTGGCGAACTCTTGGCATCCAGATGCTTGGGGTGAAGATAGCCCTTGGATGCGTATGTTCCGTAATGCGCGAGTGACCTTAGGTTAAGCGTTTAAAGTCAACGGCTTTTGCCTTTGTTGAGGGACAAAAGCAGGTTAATGAAAGCGTAAAAAAGGAGCGATAATTTCGCTCCTTTTTTTATATATAAAATGCATTTTATGGAAGTGATTGTATTTCAAATTATTAACGCTTATTGCAAATAATCTAATGGACTAAAGTGGCAAAATAGCCACTTTAATCGGTAAATACCTATTAATAGGTATGTTGCGCATTTGATACGGGGCGTGGTGTTTTATGGGGTTCTGGGGTTGTAGGGGAATGCTAGGGTCTTAATATAGAAAAAGCCCCCAATCTCAGGGAGATGGGGGCCCGTTTTGCGCTAACAAAACTTCACATAAATGCAATAAATTTCACGAGTAATTCTGGGGATTATTTCAGCTCATTAGCTGTATAAAGTTCAACAAAAACACGCTTGTAGCTGTTAACCAGACGTTCAAATAATTTAGTCATATCGATATCTCCACACCAAAAGTTAGTACCTATGTGCGCGAAGTTGGTCTTGGCTGGGCTACGACACCAGTTCTACCAAATTGTCTCCTTAACACAGGACATATATTAAACAACTTAGGTTAGCTTCTCAAACGAGAAAAAATACAAATATTCATTATTAAAACTAATGCATTTTAGCCTGTTTGATTGTGATTTTTTATATTTATATGTATTTATGTTTGATTTTAAAGGTTTTAAATTATGGCTCACTTAAATTTGTGACAATATTTTTTAGTTAATTTGTTGCAACATTATTTATTTATTGGTTTTTTGATGATTAGAGCTGATTTTTACTGTCTAGTTGGTAAAAGTATGACTTTATATTAATTAATGGCTGCTCACTACTCTTGTTTTTCTCGATTGTCAATCCTCTCTGATGGGGAAGTGTGTTCCTCACCGCAAAACCCACCTAAACCCCTGAGTTTGATTGATTTGCATCAAAGCGAGGTGGTATAAAATAGCCACAAATGAAAATGAATAAATATCTTAACTATCTGATATTTATATCGATGAAATCATTTGATTGAGTGAGTGGTAGGGCGTCGGTCTCAGTTACTTGTGATAGTGTGACTCGCGTCTCAATATGCAACAGATATTGGTACTTTTTAGCCCTTGCTGCTTCGAACTAATGCAAAAGATTAAATTTAACGGTTTATACTGTTGTCGCAGATATAAACACAAAATGAAAACTCACTATCCTACAAAGGCACTTGCTGTGATTGACGCGGGTTATGTCATAGCAATTGGACGCACCAAGTAAGGAGTCACCGATGATTGTTGAAGAGGTTGTTGAGCTATCGCGGTTGCAGTTTGCGCTGACAGCCATGTATCACTTCCTATTTGTTCCCTTGACTTTGGGGTTGGCATTTTTGCTGGCTATCATGGAATCACTGTATGTGATGACTGATAAACAAATTTATAAAGATATGACTAAGTTCTGGGGTAAGTTATTTGGTATTAACTTTGCCTTGGGGGTTACCACAGGTTTGGCAATGGAATTCCAGTTTGGTACTAACTGGTCTTACTATTCGCATTACGTAGGGGACATCTTTGGTGCGCCTCTGGCTATTGAAGGTTTAATGGCCTTCTTCCTTGAATCTACCTTCGTGGGTATGTTCTTCTTCGGTTGGGATCGTTTCACTAAGCGTCAGCATTTAGTCGTGACTTGGTTAGTGGCCTTTGGTTCTAACATGTCGGCATTGTGGATCCTAGTGGCAAACGGTTGGATGCAAAACCCTGTGGGTTCAGTGTTCAACTACGAAACCATGCGTATGGAAATGACCAGCTTCGCTGAAGTTGTGTTTAACCCTGTCGCGCAGGTTAAGTTTGTTCACACCGTCGCTTCTGGTTATGTGGCGGGTGCCATGTTTGTACTGGCGATCAGTGCTTATTACATCCTCAAGAAACGTGACTTACCTTTTGCTCGTCGCTCATTCGCGATTGCGGCAAGCTTTGGTATGGCGGCGATTCTGTCGGTTATCGTGTTAGGTGACGAATCTGGCTATAAAGTGGGTGAAGCACAGCGCGTTAAGTTAGCAGCGATTGAAGCTGAGTGGCATACAGAGCCTGCTCCAGCGGCCTTTACTGCTGTCGGTTTTCCGAATCAAGAAACCATGAAAACAGATTTTGCAGTCAAAATTCCTTATGCGATGGGTATAGTGGCAACACGCTCGTTGGATGAAGAAGTGACTGGTATTCATGACTTGATTGCTGAGCATGAAGTGCGTATCCGTAACGGTATGAAAGCCTATGCCATGCTAGTGAAACTGCGTGCGGGTGAAGAAACGCCTGAACTACGTGCTGCTTTTGAAGAAGCGAAAGTCGACTTAGGCTACGGTTTCTTACTAAAACGCTACACAGACAAAGTGGTTGATGCGACTGAAGAGCAAATTAAAGCAGCAGCTAAAGATTCTATCCCGAACGTAGCACCGATTTTCTGGAGCTTCCGTGTGATGGTAGGTCTAGGCTTTATCATGTTGTTCGTATTTGCTGCGGCATTCTGGCAAAGCACACGTCATCAAATTGCCGAGAAAAAATGGGTACTTAAAGCTGCACTTTATAGCTTGCCATTGCCTTGGATCGCGATTGAGTGTGGTTGGTTTGTGGCTGAGTATGGTCGTCAACCTTGGACGATTTCTGAGGTACTACCGACCTTTATGTCTGCGTCAAGCTTAACGACTGGCGACTTATGGTTCAGTATCCTTTCTATCACCTTGTTCTACACTGTACTGCTGGTGATTGAGATGTTCTTGATGTTTAAGTTTGCCCGCATTGGTCCGAGCAGTTTGAAAACTGGTCGTTATCATTTCGAGAACCTAGAAGCCTAAGCAGAGGATTTCATTATGTTTGATTATGAAATATTAAGAGTTATCTGGTGGGCTCTGATCGGCGTACTGTTCATCGGATTTGCGGTTACTGATGGTTTTGACATGGGTGTCGGTGCGTTACTGCCAATTATAGGCAAAGACGATACTGAACGCCGTATCATGGTTAACACTATTGCTCCCCATTGGGACGGCAACCAAGTGTGGTTAATCACAGCAGGCGGTGCGTTATTTGCCGCTTGGCCTATGGTGTATGCAGTGTCTTTCTCTGGCTTCTATGTTGCCATGATGTTAGTGCTGTTTGCCCTCTACATGCGTCCAGTCGGATTCGATTATCGTTCTAAAATCGAAAATCCAAAGTGGCGTAAGTCGTGGGACTGGGCCTTGTTTGCCGGTGGTTTTGTGCCACCGCTGATCATAGGTGTGGCCTTTGGTAACTTGTTGCAAGGTGTGCCTTTTGAATTCGACGAGTTCCTACGTGCGACTTATCACGGTGGTCTGTTCGGCCTTTTGAATCCTTTCGGTTTACTGGCAGGTCTTGTGAGCGTGAGCATGTTTATGATGCAAGGCGCTTCTTGGCTACAAATGAAGACTGACAGTGAGCTGCGTGTTCGTGCAGCGAAAGCCACGCAATTCTTCGCACTGTTAGTGGCTGTGTTGTTTGCTGCTGCGGGTGTGTGGTTAGCCAATGGTATTGATGGTTATGTAGTGACTTCAGTACTGGACCATAATGCGGTTTCTAACCCAGCCATGAAAACCGTCGCAATTGAAGCGGGTGCTTGGCTTGCCAACTATGACAAATATCCCATCACTATGCTGTTCCCTATCTTAGGTGTGGCATTGCCTCTACTAGTGATTTTGGTTAGCCGCTTTAACCGTTCAGGTTTTGCGTTCCTATTCAGCTCACTCACTGTAGCTATGGTGATTTTGACTTGCGGTGCAGCAATGTTCCCATTTGTCATGCCATCATCACTTAACCCTAACGTCAGTTTGACTATGTGGGATGCAACAGCCAGTAAAATGACCTTAGGTGTTATGACTGCTGCTGCAGCGATTTTCGTACCTATAGTGTTGAGCTACACTGTCTGGACTTACTACAAGATGTTTGGTCGTATCGGCCGTAAGCATATTGAAGATAACAAAGCCTCACTCTATTAGGCATTAAGGAGCATCTGCTATGTGGTATTTTACGTGGATATTAGGGGTTTTGTTGGCCTGTTCTTTCGGGATTATCAATGCCCTGTGGCTTGAGAATACAGAGAACATGGACAGATCGGCAGAAGATGCCGAGTAACGTCTAAACTCGATTTAAAAACCTCGCATCAGCGGGGTTTTTTATTGGGATTTTTTGATGGGCTGAGGTTATTTTAGTTTGAGGTAGAGCTGCGCTATCGTATTAGGCCAAGCAGTTAACTTCGCAGCAGAGCGTTGATGTAACTGCAGCGAATAGGCCTGAGATCATCGCTTTTTGATTGTGCTCTCTGCAGATGCTTGCTCGCATGGTTTAAGATATTTTCTCCATTTCTCCATTACTCCATTACTCCTTTACGTCAGGATCCTAAATCAAAGTCCCAAATCCCTTTCTTAAATGTTGCTCCTATCGTTTTGATGTAGTGCTGTTATAAAAAATGCCGCCCAGTTAGGGCGGCATTTAACGTTTGATAAAGCACTAACTCTGTATCTAACCTGAACTCGGGATAACGAGTGTCGAAAAATCTAAATTTAACAAATAAAATCAATGGTATAAAGTTATTAGTTTAAAGCGAAAAATCTATTTCCTGACTGAATGCGCAGATTTTTGCGCATATCAAGGCGCTCTGTCGTACGCCATAGCGAGCTATGGTTAGACAGAGCAACGCAGAGAGGCCCGAAAAGATGCCTATTCAGCGGCTCTGCTTATCCCGAGCTCAGGTTATCTAAGTCCGTATTTGAGTTATGCCTTAAACTGGCTTATTTGGCGTTTTAAGGCGGCGGCTAAGGAAGACAGTTCATTGGCAGAATGCACTGTTTCAGTGGCACGGTGCTCGCCTTCGTTAGCGAGTTCGCTGATCTGATGCAAATTGTGGGTTATCTCTTGTGCAACACTGCTTTGCTGCTCAGTAGCCGAGGCTATATTGCGTGAGCTAATCGCGAGTTCGCCAATCCTACGGGTGATTTCCTTCAGTTGTTCACCCGTTGCTTCACCCTGTGTTGCAGATTCCATTCCTAATTGATGACTTTGGCTCATTTGTTCTGTGGTGCTTTTCACTTGAGTTTGCAGCTTTTCAATCGTTTGGCCAATTTCTACAATGGATGACTGGGTCCGCTGGGCGAGAGTTCTCACCTCATCGGCAACGACGGCAAAGCCTCGACCTTGATCGCCTGCGCGCGCCGCTTCAATTGCTGCATTTAATGCGAGTAAATTAGTTTGCTCGGCAATGCTGTTAATGACTTCGGTCACCTTGCTGATCGCTTCACTTTCATGGCTGACTTTTTCAACCGATTGATGACTGTTGCTGAGTTGCTGACTGAGTTTGAGTAAATCCTGCACCATTTTAGTCTGTTGGTTTTGACCTTCTTTGGCTGCGGCATCCACTTGCTGGCTTTGAACTGCGCCATCTTGGGCATGATTAGCCACATCACGGATCGAGGTCGACATTTCTTCGATGGCAGTTGCGATTTGATCCGTTTGTAGCATTAGGGCTTGAGCTTCTTCACCATTTTGCTTCGCGATGCTCTGTGCCTTGGAGGCTTGTTGCTCTAGACTCATGACTGAATCCTGCAATGCAATAATCAATTGCCTGAGCTCTGAGGACATAGTTGATACGCTGGTCGTAATTCGATCCACTTCGTTTTGACTCTGTGGTTCTGATGGCGCTAAGTGATGGCTAAAATCGCCACTGCCTAAATTTTCCATATGCACTTGGAGGGCATGCAAAGGTTTGAGTGCGCGAATTAAGACAACTGATAATAGCGCTGTGATCAGCGCGATCCCTGTGATAGCAACGATGGCGTTGATGGTGAGCAATTGCATACTTTCTTCATTAAGCTCACTTGCCTTGACTTGACCCACTAGCACCCAATTCCAGCCTGTTACTGTTTGGCTATAGGCAAACATAGGCTCATTTTTACTATTGTTGTAATGGGATTCCGCATCATTTTGGGTGGCATACGCAACACTTAAGCCATCAAGCATACTTTCGGTGATGATGTCACCTGCATTGAACTTAGGATGGGCGACTAACACATTGTCCGCTTTACGTACTAATAGAAAATGGCCACTTTCTTCTAAGGTGATTCTGTTAACTGCTTCTTGTAATTGTTTTAAGGAACTGGTGATGTCGAAGCCAATATATAAGATACCAATAACTTTGCCCTGTGTGTCTTTCACTGGACGATAGACTGTCATGTAGTCTTTGCCGAAAAGTTTGGCATAACCTTCGTATTCATTACCGCTGATCAGCACTTGATAGCCTGGATGTGTTTTGCCAAGGGAAGTACCTAGTGCACGGCTGCCATCGGCTTTTTTGAGCGAAGTCGAAACTCGCATAAAGTCATCGCCATCACGTACGAATACCGTAGCGGTACCGCCAGTTAGATTAGCAAAACGATCGACTTTACTTTTTGATGAGTTCACTTGTTCTTGTTCATGCATTAGGGCTGGAGAGCCAACTCCCATCACATTGACCGTTTTATTTTGCAGACTAAATTGTCCAGGATACATTTCCTTAAAAACATCGGCGTTGCGTCTCGCAAGTTGCAGAAGACTATCGTACTGCAGCTCTAACATGTCTGAAACTGCACGCATTTCAGATTTCATGGCACTGATACCTTTATCTTCTAATACATTTGAAGCGGCTTTATAGGAGACGGTACTCAATACGCCAAAGATGAGAAGAGTAAGAATAAACGCGAGGGCGCCAATTTGTTTTGCAATAGGCCAATTTTTATAATTCATCGTAAGATCCTATAGGTAACGGTTACATCAATGTAGCCTAAGTTTTACTTTGTAGTCTTGATGTGGGTCTAAAACTTCTGCAATTTTAAACTCATTTCGTTGATATTTTTGCAGTTTTATACTTGGACTCATCGGCTTATTTTGCAGAAATGTTAGCAGATAACATGCCCAAGTACTGGCTGTATTTTGAGGGTATAGACTAAGCTGCTTAAGGTAAATGGAGTTTATAGTGTTAGAACCACATTATAGGAGAAGTGTATATGCTAGGTGAGAATCATGCGTTGGTTTATGAGTTTCCTGATTTCGTCGATCAAATTAAGCATTTAAAAGTCAATAATACCGTCTTCGCGACCATGGCTAGTCGTTACCATGAACTCGATAATAAAATTAGGGCGCTGGAGTTAACAAAAGTGCCCACCGCCGATGAGCACTTTTTAGCGTTAAAATTAGAGCGATTAAACCTTAAAGATAAACTGTACCAATATCTAGTTCATGATGCTATTTGAGCTTGAATCGCGGATGGGTTGTTCGCCGTACGGGTTTTCATCAGCAGCAAATACATGGTTGGAACCCATACCAGAGAAAGTAAAGTCGTCAGCAGGGTGCCGCCCGCGATAGCAATGGCAAAGGGAGGCCAAAACCCGCCGCCAGCAATGATGAGCGGAATAAAACCGCCCACGGTGGTAATGGTTGTTGAGCTGATATGACGGCCACAGCTGCTGACGGTAGAGACTATGGTTTCCATATCGCCGAGCCGAGCGCTCGGCATATCTTCTAGTTCGGCCAAGATCACAATCGCAGCGTTAATGGCAAGTCCCATTAATCCAAGCAGTCCTATGATGACTGGGAATCCAAAGGGATATCCGAACACAAACACGGCTAATAGGCCAAGTCCTGCCGATTGTATCGCGCTCAATAGAATAATCGCCGTGAGCCTAAAGGAGTTGAACGACAACACCACAGTGGCTAATAACAAGGTGACGACCAACATCATATTGGACAGTAAATTACCGACTGCTTCGTTACGCTTAGCGCTTTCCCCACCAATTTCAATGCGATAACCCGATGGCAATGGTAATTGAGCCACTTTATCTTTGACATCATTAAGTACTTGGGCAGGTAATACCCCACTGACGATGTAGGCTTCTATGGTATTAACCCTTTGGCCGTTGCGCCTTGGAATGGCGCCGCGGCTCACTTGCACTTCGTTGTGGGCGAGGGCGGATAATGCAACAGACTCACCCGAAGG
Organism: Shewanella sp. SM23; assembly: GCF_025654295.1. Classification (NCBI taxonomy): domain Bacteria; kingdom Pseudomonadati; phylum Pseudomonadota; class Gammaproteobacteria; order Alteromonadales; family Shewanellaceae; genus Shewanella; species Shewanella sp. SM23. The sequence continues at coordinate 18,300 of NZ_JAKKRM010000014.1, read as the reverse complement.
TGTCATTAATTGAATTTCAGAAAGGCGGCTCACCTGCTCGCGACTGTCATCAGCAAGGCGAACTCGTACGGGTAAGGATTCTGTTTGCTCAAGCACGCTACCACCGATAACTCCTGTGGTTGACATTTGGATCTGCTTGGCAATGTCCGTCAGGCTTAACCCACTCATTAGACTGGCATCTTCATTTACCTGTAGCCACAGCTTAGGCGCACCGGCACTTAAGGTTGCACGTGTGTGAAGTACGTCCGGCGTTTGCGCGAGAATATTACGAACGTCGTCGCCCAATGATCGCAAAGTATCTAGATTCGGGCCGAAGATCATTAACTCCACTGGCGCATTAAAGGGCGGGCCTTGCTCGAGTTTTCGAACTAGTACTTGCGCTTCGGGAAAAGCGCTATCAAATTGCTGTTGTAATTCGGGGATTAACTCATTGGCACGCTCAAAGTCAGTCACTTTTACCATGGCCTGTGCATAGTTAGTCGCCCCTTGTTGGCGCTGCGTCAGGTTGTAATAAAATGAGGGCGTATTACCGCCCACCACCCAATCGACTTGAGTGATCCCTGTGACTGCGTGGAGTTTTTTATCCATCAACTGCACTTGGTTCAAGGTGTTTTCTAAACTCACATGGGGCGCAAGATAGATTTCAATTTGGAACATGTCCCTGTCCGATGGCGGAAAGAATTGCTCCGTCATCTTACCCGAGGCGAAAAACCCTAATACTGGTGTAATGCCGATAAGCAGCGCGCTGACGATAGGGCGTTTAAGGGCAATTCTCAGGCTCGCTTGAAAATATTGGCTCACTAGCGGGAGGTTGATCCCGTGTTGATACCAGACATCCTGTTTACCTTCATGACTAAAACGTCCCGCGAGCCCTGCAATTAACGTATGGGAAATCACGTAAGAGCCCAGCAGCGCAAACATCACTGACATGGCAATGCCACCGACAAATTCCCCCGCAGCACCGGGCATGAGTACTATGGGCGCAAAAGCCAAAATAGTGGTGATAGTCGATCCCGCTAAGGGCAGCCAAAGGTGGTGTAAGGTTTCGCTCACTGCGGCTAAACGGCTCATTCCTTGCTGACGCCTTTGCGATATGGCATCGACAATCACTATCGCATTGTCCACCATGATCCCAAGGGCGACGACGAGTCCTGTCACCGACATTTGATGTATCGGCAGGCCGATATATTTCATGCAGGCCAAGGTAAACAGCGCTGTGAGCGGCAATGAAATCGCCACTATGATGGCGTTTCTTAAGCCTAGGGTGAGGAGTAGTACCAGCAAGATGATGACAAATCCTTGCAGCAGGTTAACCACTAGCCCGCCAAGTCGTTCGCTTGTGTAACTGTTTTGCTCGAATAGCCATTGGATCTGGATATTAGCGGGGACTTCGCGATTGAGTTCGTCAACGACGTTATTGACTTGCGCTTGCCAAAGATCAACACGGGTATTATCGATCATTCGCACTGCAACCATTACGCCTTGTTCACCATCGACTAACGCTATGCTATCCGCTGGGGTTTGAGCTTGGCGAGTCACAGTGGCTATGTCGCCGAGGCGAATAATTTGCCCTTGGCTATCAATTTTAAGCGGCACTTGGCGAATACGGGTTAAAGAATCAAGCTCGCCGGAGACTTCAACTAAGGCTCGAAATTCACGGTTGTTGATTTCACCGGCAGCAATTTTACTGTCGGCGCCGCTGAGAATATGGGCGATGGACGCAGGAGAGAGCTGTAACTGGCTCATCTTGTTACCATCAAGCTGCACTAGCATTTCTTCGGTCGGTGCGCCGTAAAGTTTGACAAAATCCGTGCCCGATAACAGCCTGAGCCGACTTTGTAATTCTTTTGCGTAGCGGTTTAGCATGTCGACTTGTACGGGCGTATTACTATTCCACACTAAACTTAAGATGGCGGTGTAGGCATAACCAATTTGATCATCGAGTGTGGGAGATTGTATGCCCTCAGGTAAATTAATTTTCGCATCGGCCAATAAATCCCGTGCTCGAGACCATACGGGAGCAGTTTCTTTAACTGTGTCTTTCAATTCTAACTGTATAACTGAAATCCCTGGTCGAGAGGTTGATTGGATCAACTTAATTTCTTCCAAACGTCTAAGCTGGTTTTCAATGACTTCAGTCACTAAGGCTTCGACCCGCTCGGCTGAGGCGCCAGGATAAGGGGTGATCACTGAGGCGAAACGGTTAGTTATGTGGGGATCTTCAGTACGCGGCAGGCTCGATATCGCACCAAAGCCTGCGACAAGTAATAGCGCAATAACGAGGCTGACTAAGCGGCCGTTTTCAACAAAGGCTTTAATCATAATTACCTCGTAGCTGCAGCAATGGGAGATACAGTTTGGCCTACGACCAGCTTATGCAGCCCTTGGCTGACATAGATTTCATTAGGCTGAATCGCGCCTTGAATGTAAGCCATGTCTTGGGTGGTGTAGAGGATTTCCACATCGCGGCGCTCTATGATGGATTGCTGTTCATAGTTTGCGATGACATAGAGATTCCATAATCCGCGAATACCATCCGTCAATGCGGAAATGGGTACCCAATAGCCCGGTTGCGGGATTTGCTGTTGTTGATGCAGATACGCAATTTCGCCATTGATTACATGTGCATCTTGGGGCAGGCTTATTCTCAGTTGTAGGGTACGACTGATGGGATTGACTTCAGCGCTAATACCGGCAATTTTAGCGGTAAAGGTTTGATCTCGAACACTAACTTGCACTTGCTGTTCGGTGTTAAATTGCTCCGCTAGCGTAACAGGAACACCAATATAAGCTTCAGGATTGATGTTACCCACTAAGGTGAAGATAGGACTGCCCGCGGCAATCACTTCGCCAAGATTATGTAGCCTTTGGCTGATGGTGCCGTCAAAGGGCGCCACTAAGATGGATTTATCGAGCTTAAGTTGATTGGCATGCTGTGAGGCGAGTAGACGGTTTTTCGCTGCGGCTAAGCTATTTAATTGTGAGCGGTTTTCATCTAATAGCTGTTCAGAGACATAGCCCGATTTTTTCAATTCTTGATTACGTTTTAGAGTGCTGGTGGCCAGATCAACATCGGCTTGGGTTTGTGCCAGACTTGCTTGGATCTCTTGACGCTCGGCTTCGAGTAGCCGGGTATCGAGAACTGCAAGTATTTGTCCTTGCTTAACTTTACTCCCAGAATCGACCTGTAAATTGTTTAACTTCCCCGCTAGTTCAAAGCCTACACCTGTGGTGTTACCTGCACGGATGGTGCCAGTGAAGGTCTGAAAGTGTTCATAACTTGGGGTCTGGATCAACGTTTGGCTTGTGACTGTGGGTAGCGTGGCTGTCGTAGCGTGTTCAGTCACTTCCTTTTGACAGGCGGATAATGTGGCTAAAGTAAACACGCAGACGCTAAGAGTGCGCCAAGAAAGTCGGGCAGTTCGATCCATTTTAAAGGCTTCCGCTGTAAGTTAAACGTTAATGCTATGTAACTAGACTTGCTAGTCTAGTTGTACGAAACTAGACTGTCTAGTCTATTTTGTGCTTAACTAATGCCAATTAATTATGTCTATCTATTCGAGAGTTGATATGACGCATTCCTCTGAGACGCAATTACCTTTGAGCCGTAGTGAACAAAAACGTCAGCAAGTCCTTGTGGCTGCTATTGATTTGTTTTGTCGTCAAGGTTTCCCTCATACCAGTATGGATGAGGTTGCCAAGCTTGCGGGCGTGTCGAAACAAACCGTATATTCCCATTACGGCAGCAAAGATGAATTATTTGTTGCGGCAATTGAATCTAAGTGTGTTGGCCATAATCTTAATGATGATTTGTTAAGTGATCCCACTAAACCGGAATCGGCATTAACCCAATTTGCCTTGCAATTTGGGGAGATGATTGTCAGTCCTGAAGCTATTACTGTATTCAAAGCCTGTGTGGCGCAATCCGAAAGTCATCCTGAAGTGTCGCGATTGTTCTTTGACGCGGGCCCTAAACACATAGTGGGCTTATTGGCGGATTATTTAGTCGCTGTAGAGGCGTTAGGGCAATATCGATTTGGTAATGCTCACCATAGTGCAGTGCGTTTATGTTTAATGTTGTTTGGTGAGCTAAAACTCAAATTAGAATTGGGGTTAGTGGCTGATGAACTCGCTAACGATAGAAATGAGTATATTTTGGGTTGTGCCGACATGTTCTTGAGGGCGCATCGGGTAGAGTGAAGGCTTGTTTGTTTCAAAGGTATTAGTTTGTATCTTCATTTTGAAGGTGTGAACCTTTTTATTCAATAGCGCGTATTATGCACAAAAATTTATTCATTATTTTAAATGCAAGGAGCTAGCGTGGCTAATCGAGAACTCGCACCATTAAGCGTAAAACAGCGGTTGCTGAAAGGCAGTTTGTTATTGTTACCGTTAATGAGCTGTGCCGCTATTGCAGCGGATAAACCTTCGCAGGAATACAAACCTTTTAGATTAAGTGTCACGCAGATCAGTACCCAAAGCGCCGAGGTGGCCAATGGCAATACTGAGCTACAAAGGGAGAGCTTATTACTGAATGCTGGGATGAATGTATCGCTGGATAAGCAATGGTCGCTAGGCTTTCGTGTGGGCTATGACCGACTTGATTATGACTGGCGTAACATCACGCTTACTGGCGCAAACAATGTCGCACCGCTGTTTGGCACCGACGGACAGAATTGGGATCATATTAATCGTTACCGTGCCGGAGTGTCGTTAAATTATCGCATGGATAAACATTGGGCCTTCTTTTTAGCGCCGCAGATCCAATATGCCTACGCCGATACAGCATCGGCTAGCCAAGCTCAGAGTTACGGTATTGTGGCATCGGCCATGTATGCATTCGATTCGGGAAACATGATTGGTTTTGGCGTCGCGTATCTTAATGATATCGATGAAGTTCGCACTGTGCCTTATCTTGCCATGCGTTGGCAGATAGATGAACATTTTGCACTGGCTAATCCATTCCAAGCCGGTTTTAGTGGTCCAGCAGGACTAGAGCTCAGTTATCAATTCAATCCTGATTGGAATATTGGTTTGGGGAGTTCACGTCGTACTGAGCGATTCCTTATTGAGGATGATGATATTGCTGTGGAAACGAACGAATGGGTGAGCTATCTGCGTGGCGGTTGGCGAGCAACGCCTGCTTTAACCGTAAATCTCTATGCTGGTTATTACTTTGATGGTGAGTTAGAAGTGACAAATCAAGCCGCGCTTGAAATGGATAACCAAGGCGCAGCGGCCTTGGATATCGAATTCAAATTCTAACGTTAATGTCAGTTATTTGCCCAGCATGGCCTCTTTGAGGCTTTTCTGGGCTGGCTTATCACCTAGCCAAATTTTTAACAGTGCTTGACGGAACATTTCACCTTCGATGGTGGCTTGTTCCTGACCATTTTTATAGGCCGTCACGCCGCGGGCTTTATTGGCGACTAAGGTAAATTGGTCACCTTCTTTAATTTCTTCCTTAAACAGCGCCATAAAGGTATCTATCTGCGGTTGAATATCGGCGGTGTTTTCTGCCGTCGCTTGCTCAAAACCTTCAGTGATCGCATCGCGCATTTTTTCTGAGGTGATCATGCCTGAGGTAATGTTAAGGCGTATCGCTGCAACTGGTGCATCAATAACCGCTGCAGTGCTACTTAATGCTGCTGGCAAATACAAACTGCCTACATATAAATCCATAAAGAACTTACTGCGAACGCCCGCGCCATTGAGCAGTAATGTTTGGCTATCTAATGTCACTGTCTCGGCGACTTGCACTCCTGAGACTTCTTTGGCCATTAATGTGTGGGGTAATAACAGCGCGCTTGCTAGGGTAAGAGTGGAGAGTAACTTCATAATACACCTCATTTTTCTATTTTAATTATTGGGTTTTAAGCAGATTTTTATGAGTATTTACAGCAAAAAGTTGACCCCAACTTCTCAAATACTCGGCACCGAAAATGGATGTTAATCTAAAGAAGAGGGGAGAGATAGGCTAATTGTGCTTAAGTATCTTTCGAGTATGGCATACTCATCATTAAGTATGAGCATGCCAACAAGATGACTCCTCGCGCTAAACTATTGCGTAAAAGTGTTGGCGTAAAGCTATCGATGGGAAATCATCAGCGTTAAGCGCCCTGTATAAATTATCCGCGAGTGCCTAGCTTGTATTGACCACTCTGTTCGAACATCACCGCTTGTTTCTGTTTTGGCGAGATCAAAATGGGACCGTCGTCAAAGAAAAGAAAACACTTCCAATTGCGGACGAACACATCCCAACGAGTTTCAATAATCTGATATTTTTCATAGCAAAAATACACCGGCGTCTCATCGGGCCATTGTATAAACTCAGCTAACATGGTGGGTAAACTGCTATCTTCACTATCCCAAGCGCTCTGCCAATGAGCTGTTTCCACCCAAGCATCAGCCTTCGCCGCCCAGTCTCCCTTAGTAAATTGCTCCGCACGACTACTCTTGTTGCTGATCCATTGGTTCCAGATTTCCATCGCACTTTTATCTGTTAACGGCAGGATGTGCGCCTTGTCATCGTCAGTGACAGGCAAGTCTTTGTGGTTGAAAATCCACTTACGGCGGTATTGATCTAGCGGTATATAAGTGTTGGCCAAGCATGCTCTCCTAGGTTGAGCCTGATAACGTGTCGGGCTCAGCAAATCTCAATGCCGCAGATTATACTGATTTAGTCAAGATTAGGGAAATGAGCTAAAGCCTGCACTGTACTTTGGCGCCGTCGCCTAAATAAGGAATACTTATTTAGGCGTTAAGGAGCTTATCGAGTTCCTTGAGATAGTTGTGTGCCAACTCATTGCTCGGATCGGCATTTAATGCATTAGAAAAGGCAGTGTGCGCGGCCTCGGCTTGATTAATATCGACCATAAATAACCCCAGTTTTAGCCAAGTGTGTGTGTCGCTAGGGTACTTGTCGAGATAATCTAGGTAGGTATTAATTGCGGCCTGATGATTGCCTTGGAGGCGCTGCACATGAGCAAATTGCGGCATGTATTCATCGCTATAATCAATAATTTTGTTAAGGGTATCGCTCGCTAGAGCTAGGTCTGATAACTCAAATGCGAGCAGAATAATTTCCCGTAATTCAATTTCTGTAAGCAGTTCGGCGGGGATGTTTAATAATGCGTCGAGGGCCGCTTGGGGGATGTCTTCTAAATGCAGTTTGAACCCCTTTGCTAAGTGATACATACGCGCAATGGGTGCATTATTCTCTATCTGTGTAGCTAGATTTTGGATCAAATTGTTTAATCCATAAATATTCTTTTTGGCTTTTAAAACTAATATTTTATGCAAAATTAAATCGAGATTTAAGTTTGTTTGTAACACCCTTTCATAATAGGGACTGATACTCTGACATTGGCTTTGAAAGTCATTTTTAAGCTTAATTAATAGAATATTATCCGCTTCGCTTAATGTGGTCATGGCCTCGATATGCACGGCTTCCCAAAACAGGCTGCGTGCGGGTTGATTATCTGCGGTCCATTTAGCGGCGAGCACAGTGAGCTGTGTGCTTGGATCTAATTCGCTCAATCGCACAGTCAATCTATCTTCTCCAAGTTTAAAGGCCGCCAATAATGAGGCTATGGTGTTCTCGAAGGCTTTATAATATTGAATCGTCATTTGATTGATATGCTCTTGAGTCCAAGCGTCTACTTTTCTCGAGGTTAAAAATTTAGTGAACTCAAAATACCCGTAGAACTTAATTAATTGGCATAGGGGGGAGTATTTTTTGTTGAGTTTCTGCTCGATTTTATTAATTTTATCTATGATTTTGGCGGCTGAGATGGAGTTAGATGTGAGGCCCTTCGTTAAACTCAAGGCGCGTTTAGTCTCACTGAATATCTGATGTATGTCAGCTATTGCTCGGGTGGCGGCTTGTTTGCACTCTGCGAGGTCCGCACGTCGCTGCACTAAATTGAGTGGGGAAAAGGAGGCGGGGGGAATGTGTTTAATAGTACGGCATTCCAACGGTGTTAATGGGCATTGGTCCAAAGGTTGATACTCAATACCATTTATTTTTGCTGCCGTGCGCGATAGGTTATAAAAACGAATATGCGTATGTGGAGCGATTTGTTTTTCTAAGTCTTGTATGGCCTGCATCATCTGAATGGGCGTTTCAGCAAGAAAACCTTCATAGGTTTCGACCCACTCTCTGATACGACTTAGGTTTGGACCTGTATTGGCTTCTAATGTCCCATTCGTGTGTGATTGACCCGTTTTTGAGTAACATAAATCTACGCCGCTCAATAGAATTCGGCTAAATCCCATTTCAATCGCTAAATTAATGGCGCTATTTGAGACAGTCGGGCCAATATTTTGAATGTTGTCTGTATCATGCTGTTGGAACCATGGGAATCGATTTCCCATATAGAGAATGGGACCTGGCCATTGAGCCGAGACTTGTTGACAGGTGTGATAGGACTGAACGAGAAGTGTATCGCTAGGCAGTTTGAACATGCTTCGGCTAACGTCAAAGCTGATATAGTTGGGATCTACGCAAACAACAATATCCACTGGGATGCCATACTGATGTAACTTGGCTGCGATGCGTGATACCGCAATAATGATAAAGCTTGCCGAGTTTTGTTTTAGCCAGTCAATATGTGTATCTAATGAAGGGCCCCCAGCGACAATCACGCAGGTTTTATCTTTGAATTGTCCTTTGAGTACGGATGCTGGAAAGCGGTTTTCCGCAATATTAGCCAGTTGTACTTCCACAAAAATCTGTTGGTTAAAGCCTATCTGCTCCTTAAATTGAGCCTTGTTCACCGCATCTTTTAATTGATGTGTTAATTCAGTATAAGCTTCTAGGTGATGCGAGGATGCCCCTAGTGATAAGTGAATTCTAAATAACCCTTTAGTGATGAATATTTTATATAGCCCTTCATCGAGATTATGTTCGAATGTCTCGGGATCTATAATCTGTATGTGCTTTTTTTGTTCTGGTGCTAATTCAATATTCAGCAGTGCAAGCACTTCAGGTAATTCGACAAACACATATTGAGCACCATCGGCAATGGCCTGTGTCAGGAGGTAGTTTGGCAGCAGACCTGAGTCTAAACCAATGAAAATATGTAATTTGTCTTGCTCTGCCAGTTGGTTTTTAAAGGTGCTGTCATAGAGTGTTTTTGAGTCTAAGTTTTCGAAGGTATGGCGGTTGATACTGGGTAAGTAAACTTCATCGAACCGACTGACCGCAAAGGTATTCATTATTGATGTGTGGGGTAGTTGCATCGGTTCCTCAGTGTTTTCTCTAATTGCTATCGTTTCAGGGTATGTCAATAAATTGCCAGTTTTCAACGAAGAAAGTGACATAGGCCTGTCATTGTGACGTAAAAAAGCAATTTCTATGCCGCAGTAGTATGTGTCTCTATCACAATAACCATCACATAGTGTCTAAAATCTTAGCGTTCGGGATGCTATGTCTATAAATTTATGTATATTATTGCGGTTACCTACTATGATACAGACATGGCCTCTAGAGGTTTTTGTACCTGTAAGAGAGCTGGCGTTATTCTTGCCTGTATCAATATCCATAAGGGTAACTTTTCTATCGTGGATCTCAGTGATCACTATACAGATTTGCGTTATGAACGGTTAGGTGTAACAGTTTAAACGAGTCATTGGAGAAATTATGTTCAATAATAAAACAATATTGATTACGGGTGGCACTGGCTCATTCGGTCAAAAGTATACCAAGACTCTGTTAGAGATCTATAAGCCTAAACGTTTGATCATTTTTTCTCGGGATGAACTGAAACAGTATGAGATGCAGCAGATCTATAATGCATCTTGTATGCGATATTTTATCGGTGATGTCCGAGATGGCGAGCGCCTACAACAAGCCTTTAAAGATGTCGATTATGTGATCCACGCCGCAGCATTGAAACAAGTTCCCGCCGCCGAATACAACCCTATGGAATGTATTAAAACGAATATTCATGGTGCTGAAAATGTGATCCGCGCGGCTATCAGTAATAACGTTAAAAAAGTCATTGCCTTGTCTACCGACAAAGCGGCTAGCCCGATAAATTTGTATGGGGCCACTAAGCTTGTGTCGGATAAACTTTTTGTCGCCGCTAACAATGTTGTCGGCGATGGTCAAACGCGATTTTCAGCGGTTCGTTACGGCAATGTAGTGGGATCCCGTGGCTCTGTCGTGCCCTTTTTTAAACAGCAAATAGCCAGTGGCGCTACATCGTTACCTATTACTCACCCCGATATGACACGTTTTTGGATCACGCTCCAAGAAGGTGTTGATTTTGTACTAAAAAACTTTTCGCGTATGCAGGGCGGTGAGATTTTTGTGCCGAAAATCCCTTCGATACGCATTACCGATATTGCAAAAGCTTATGGTCCAGGGCTGAAGCAAGAGATTGTAGGGATCCGTCCCGGCGAGAAAATGCATGAGATCATGTGTCCTAGCGATGACTCTCATCATACTGTTGAATTTGATGATCATTTTGTTATCACACCGAGTATTAAGTTCTTTAGCCGTGATAACGATTACACCCAAAATCTCTTAGGCGAGCATGGCAAATTGGTGCCTGGTGGATTTGAGTATCACTCGGGTAATAATCCTCACTTCCTCACAGTCGCTGAGATCCTTAAGATGGATACACTGGCATGATCCCCTATGGCAAACAAGACATTAGCCAAGCCGATATCGATGCTGTTGTCGCGGTATTAGCGTCTGATTATTTAACGCAAGGCCCTAAAGTGCCTGAGTTTGAACAGGCGATTGCGAGAAAGGTGGGGGCTAAGTTTGCGGTGGCGGTCAATAGTGCCACTTCGGCATTGCATATCGCCTGCCTGGCATTGGGGGTAAATCCCGGTGATTTAGTGTGGACTTCACCTATTACCTTTGTCGCCTCTGCTAACTGCGCGCTTTACTGTGGTGCTGATATCGATTTTGTCGATGTTGAGCCCACTGCTGGCAATTTATGCCCCAAAGCTTTTAAGGCTAAGCTTGAGCGTGCTGCCCAACTTGGGCGCTTGCCAAAAGTGGTGATTCCCGTTCACTTAGCGGGCCACAGTTGTGATATGCAGGCCATTAGTGAGCTTGCAAAACAGTATCGAGTCAGTGTGATTGAAGATGCGTCCCACGCTATCGGCGGGCAGTATCATGGGGCACAGATTGGTGCTTGCAAATATTCCGACATTACAGTGTTCAGTTTTCATCCGGTCAAGATTATTACGACGGCTGAAGGTGGTGTTGCTACCACTCAAGACCCAAGGTTGGCTGAAAAGTTGATGTTATTGCGCAGTCATGGGATCACTAAGAATGCCGCACAACTGATTAATGCCGATGAGGGTGATTGGTATTATGAGCAACATGCACTGGGATTTAATTATCGCATGACAGATTTGCAAGCGGCGCTGGGGGTCTCTCAAGTACCTCGACTTGATGAGTTTGTCTGCAAACGTAATACGTTGGCTGGCCTATATCGTAGCCAACTTGCCGATTTTCCACTCGAAATTGTAGAACCACTGGAACAGAGCTTAAGTGCCCGACACTTATTTATTATTCGCTTAATGCAACCTAATAAGCGAAGAGCGGTATTCGATGCGATGCGCAGTCAAGGTATCCAAGTGCATGTGCATTATTTTCCTGTCCATTTACAGCCGTATTATCAAAAACTTGGATTTAGTCAGGGACAATTTCCGCACGCAGAATATTTCTATCAATCAATATTAACCTTGCCTCTATATCCCAATTTATCCCCTGAGCAAGTGACTTATATTTGCGCGACCTTAAAGGCTTGTCTGTGATGAGAGTCGCTATAATTCCCGCACGGGGTGGCAGTAAGCGGATACCTCAAAAAAATAGCAAACTCTTTTGTGGCCAGCCTATGCTGGCATATCCCATTCAGATGGCGCTTAAAAGTGGCTGCTTCGATCGGGTACTCGTCTCAACCGACGATACAGAGATTGCCGCTATTGCACGCGAATATGGGGCAGAGGTGCTTGCACTACGTCCGGCTGCGTTGGCCGATGATCATACAGGCACCAGTGCCGTGGTGCGTTATGAGTTGCAGCAATTACAACAACAAGGCGTTACCCTTGAGTATTGTTGCTGTATCTACGCGACCACGCCGCTGCTCAGTGCTGAGTTATTGATGCAAGCTTGGCAACTATTGCAGGCAGAGGCATCGTTAAATTATGTTTTCTCTGCCGCTCGTTTCTCTTTTCCTATTCAGCGAGCTCTGATAAAAACCGAGCAGGGCGTTGCCGCTTTCGATCCCAGCAGTATAGGCAAAAGATCCCAAGATTTGACTCCAGCCTACCATGACGCTGGGCAGTTTTACTTTGGTAGAGCCGATGCTTGGCTGAAATCGGCACCGGTATTTGCGGCCCATAGTCAGATGTTAGTATTACCCGATCATCTGGTGCAGGACATAGATACTATGGATGACTGGCAAAGGGCTGAACTCTTGTACAAAATATTGCAACAGGAGTCAGTCATAAAGTGACTATCCTGTTTCGTGTCGATGCATCTATTCAGATTGGCTCAGGCCATGTTATGCGTTGTCTGACACTGGCACAGGCGCTCACAGCACAAGGTGCTGAGTGCCATTTTGTCAGTTGTCACACCGATGGGGATTTAAACGATCTGATCCGCCAACAGGGTTTTCATCTATTTACCTTGGCAGGCCCGGTGGCGGATGAAATTGAAGATGCGGCCTTGACACTGGCGCTGCTTACTCAGTCATATCAGCTACTGATTGTCGATCATTATGCGTTGGCACGGAGGTATTGCTCGGCGCTGCGGCAGCGTTGTCAGCATATCATGGTCATAGACGACTTGGCTGACCGAGTGCATGACTGTGATATTTTGTTAGATCAAAATCTACTGCCGCAGCTAGAACAGCGTTATATGGCGCTGGTACCACCCCATAGTATGAAACTGTTGGGGCCGCACTTCGCGCTTCTACGCCGAGAATTTTATCAGGCGGAAAATAACCGTGAGTCTGGGCATATCCTGATTGGATTTGGTGGCAGTGATGCGCAAAATTTAACGGCTCTGGCCATTCGAGCACTACAAGAATTGCAGTTAAAGCCAATTACGGCCGATATCGTCATCGGAGCCAATAATCCGTGGCGCGCTGAACTTGAACAACAAGTGGCGTGCCTGCCCAATGTCAGGCTGCATGTGCAATGTCACTATATGGCAACGCTGATGCACCGAGCGCAACTCATGCTCGGTGCGGGTGGTGCTAGCCATTGGGAGCGGTGTATTTGTGGCTTGCCGGGGCTGGTGGTGACCGTTGCCGAAAATCAACGGGCGACAACGGCATATCTGGACCAGCTCGGCGCTTGTGTCTGCTTGGGTCAGGCTGAGGTTATGTCAGCCGAGTTTTTGGCTGAACAACTATGCACTTACCTGTCTCAACCTGTACTGTTAGATGAAATTGGCCAGACGGCCGCCAGTATCGTCGAGACGGATGCGGGCACCCCACTGGTGGTACAACATATTTTGGCAATAATAGAGGGTTAAATGGCAACAATTAAACTGGGCCAGCGCGCCATCGGACCGGGTGAAGCCCCATTTATTATCGCCGAGCTGTCGGGTAACCATGACCAGTCGCTGGATAAGGCGTTGGCTATGGTGGATGCGGCCGCTAAGTGCGGCGCTGATGCGATTAAGGTACAAACCTATACTGCCGATAGCATGACATTGGATATCCAGCATGGCGAATTTGTGATCCAGGATGTTGGCAACCTATGGCAGGGCCAATCACTGTATCAACTGTATCAGCAGGCAATGACGCCCTGGGACTGGCATCAGCCTATCTTTGAGCGAGCGCAGCAGCACGGCATGCTGGCCTTTAGCACACCGTTTGATCAGGCCGCAGTGGATTTTCTCGAACAACTTAACGTGCCCTGTTACAAAATCGCCTCCTTTGAAAACAGCGATCATGCGCTGTTGGCCGCAGTGGCAAAAACCGGTAAACCTGTGATTATGTCGACGGGTATGGCCACGCAAACTGAGCTCGCAGAATCGGTAGAAGTCCTGCGTAAAAATGGTTGCGACGCGCTTATCTTATTAAAATGCACTAGTCATTATCCGGCCGATCCGGTCGATGCTAACCTCGCCACTATCACACATTTAGCACAGCTTTTTGGCTGTCAAGTGGGGTTATCTGACCACAGTGCTGGTATCGGCGTTGCCGTTGCTAGTGTAGTGCTGGGTGCCAGTGTCATTGAAAAACACTTTGTGTTGTCACGAGTCGAAGGCGGTGTCGATGCCGAGTTTTCACTTGAACCGGCAGAATTCAGCGCATTGGTGCAAGAATGTAAACGTGCGGCGGTGGCATTGGGAAAAGTGACCTATGGTGGTACAGACAAGGAGCAGGCATCGCGTAAATACCGCCGCTCCTTGTATATTGCCGAAGAGATGCATGCGGGTGATATTTTCACCCAAGCTAACCTGCGCTCGGTACGCCCTGGTTATGGGCTTGAGCCAAAATATTTGCCTATGTTACTGGGTAAACCCATTAAAAAAGCGGCGGCGAAAGGCACAGCTATGAGTTGGGAGTATTTATAGCACTATGTCGGCATTGAAACATTATCCGCTTAGCCATTTTAGCCCGCTGAGCGAAGCTGAGCTTGAACTTGTGTGGCAGTGGCGTAATCAACACGAAATCCGCCGTAATATGCACAACGACGCGCCCATTAGCTGGGCTGAGCACTTAGCTTGGTTTGATAGGCTAAAGGAGGATTTAAACCGTTGTTTTTTTGTGTTTTATCAAGATAAACGGCCGATAGGTGTGTTGAACTTTACTCAGCGCAGCCCGAGTGTACTGGAATGGGGCTGCTATCTGGGCGAGACGAATGTTTGGCCGGGATCCGGTTTATTGCTGGAGATTGCCGCACTGGATTATGCCGCCATGCAAAGCGGGCAAGAGACCCTCTATGCCGAGGTGTTATCCTTTAACCTAGGCGTGCTTAAAATGCATCGGCTGTTTGGATATCAACAATTGGCGGATCTGCCAGGCCAGCTGCGTGAGCAACAGGCGTATCAGGTCAAAGTGTTTCATTATCCTTTAGCACAATGGCACACCAACCGCACCGCAGTATTAGCCAGCTTGCCAAAGCAAATCGCGGCGGCGGCTAATTTTATTCAATTTAATCAGTAGTAGGTTTATAACGTGGAACTGGAACAAATTATCCGCCAAACGTTGGCACAAGTCGCACTCATCGCCAATTGTCAGCTGATTGATGACATCAACGACGAGACTGTGTTGCTGCAAAGTGGGCTCGACTCGCTGGGTTTTGCCATGTTAGTGGCACAACTGGAGGAATATCTCGGTATCGATCCCTTTAGTCAGCTGCAGCTCGCTGTGTATCCGCGCACCTTTGCTGAGTTTGTTAGCATTTACCAGCAAGCACAGGCAAACGGAAACTAATCCGCGATGAACCTACTGCAACGACTGCAAGATGCGAACTATCAGGCCACCGCCATCAGCGGTGACAGCGATATCAGCTATACGCAGCTGATCAATCAGGCATTAGCGTTAAGGCAAGCATATCCGGCGTTACAACAGCAGGCCGTTGCGTTGACATTTGTTGATCTGCGGCACTTTGTTGTTGCCTTGCTGGCCTTAGATGGCTGGTGTCGTGCGCTGTATTTAATGCCTGACAGCAGTCTGACTCTGCCAGAGTCGACCATAGCTTGGCCGTTGAACTCTCCGTTACCTGTGACATCGGCCTCCACTATGTTAGCAGGATCTATTGCGTCAGCAGCGCCGACTCGTTGGTATCTGGCAACATCTGGCACCACAGGCACACCGAAATGGATAGGCCACAGTTTTACCCGCTTAAGCCGAGCGGTTAAAACCTCTGCCCAAAGTGGCCTCTCACGTTGGGCACTATGTTATCAGCCGAGCCGTTTTGCTGGGTTACAAGTGCTATTACAGAGTGTGTTATCCGGCGCCCGTAGTTGTGACTGTAGCCGTGGTGATGCGCAGCAACGTATCAATATGATGCGGCAACATCGGGTCAATGCTATCTCGGCTACACCTTCCTTGTGGCGTCAGTTATTGATGACAGGGCAATTAAATACCTTAGTATTACAACAAGTGACGCTGGGGGGCGAAATTGCCGATCAGGCATTGTTGAATACCCTGAGCCGCTTATTCCCAAAGGCACGCTTGCTGCATATCTATGCCTCTACAGAGGCTGGTGCCGGTTTTGCTGTGGCCGATAAACGGGCTGGTTTTCCGAGCAGTTGGTTAAGTCAACACCATAGTGGACTCGCGCTTAAAGTCGATAACCAACAACATCTGTGGTTGAAGCCGCCACAGGCTGCACAGGCCAGTCAGGCCGAACAAGGTGAGCATGACGGTTATTTGGATACCGAAGATCTGGTGAGCATTGAAGAAGATAGAGTCATTTTTCTCGGTCGAGCCAGCGGTGTTATCAATGTGGGTGGTAATAAAGTGCATCCAGAGCAGGTAGAACAGGTATTGTTGCTACACCCAAGCGTGTTGCAGGCCAGAGTCTATGCCAAAGCCAGTAGCGTGCTGGGGCAGTTGGTGGTGACAGATATCGTCGCCGTAGCGGATATTGACCGTAACGCGTTGCAGTTGCAGTTATTATTGCACTGTCAGCAATATTTACAGCGCTACCAATTTCCCACACGGTTTAACTTTGTGACCGGTTTAGCCACTAATGCCACGGGTAAGCTAAGCCGACAAACTGAGGCAAGAGAACCATATGAGTAAGTTAGTCATAGTTACCGGTGCCAGTCGTGGCTTAGGCCTCGCTATTTGTCGTCAGTTGCTGCAGGCCAACTACAGCGTATTGGCGTTGGCCAGAACACTGAGCGATGACTTAGCACAGTTACAGCACAATGCTGATTTGCACTTTATGTCGGTCGATTTATCTGAACTCGATGCCATACCTGTGCTTTGTAGCACTATGGTTAAGCAGTATGGTCGGCCTTATGCCTTGATTAATAACGCCGCAGTCGGTTATGACGGTGTGCTGGCAACCATGCACAACAGTGAAATAAACAGCCTGCTTAACTTGAATATTCAGGCCCCAATTTTGCTAAGTAAGTACTTACTTAGGCCTATGCTGTTAAACCAGAGTGGGCGTATCATCAATATTTCGTCGATTATTGCCCGAACAGGCTTCAATGGTTTAAGTGTTTACGCCGCCAGTAAGGCCGCATTGGAAGGATTCACTCAATCCCTCGCGCGTGAAGTCGGCAAAGCTAGGATTACGGTAAACTGTGTGGCACCGGGTTATATGCAAACCGAGATGACCAGCAGCTTACAGGGTGACAAGCTGGAAAGTATCAAACGACGCAGCCCGCTCGGTCGCTTAGCGACACCGGATGACGCCGCCGCAGCGGTACTGTACTTGCTGAGCGAACAAGCCAGTGCGGTAACGGGGACTGTGTTGACCGTTGATGCTGGCAGTACCGCCTAAAAATGTTTTTAGCAGTTGACGTCGATAGCTAAGGAAATAAACTTAAAGAACCTGAACTCGGGATAAGAAATGTTGAACTAATAGCCCTCCAAGTGATCGGATCTTTCGACCAAGAGAAACCCCATCACACCGGAGGGCCTATGCATAAATTAGTGGAAGTGTTTTGCGATGTCGATGATTTTTGCGCTGTTTTCATTCCAGAATGGGAAAAAACGCTGTTAACCGATGGCACACGCAAGCGTCAACGCGCTGGCCGTATGATGATGAGCGAAGTGATGACCATCATCTTACTTTTTCAGATGTCCCACCACCGTGATTTCAAGAACTTCTACATCGGCTATCTGGCTCATTTCTACAAATCTGCTTTTCCTAATTTACTCAGCTATACCCGCTTTCTTGAGGTGATGTCCAAGGCTTTAGTGCCGCTTTGCAGCTACTTTGCCAGCCTCAAGAGTGACCCCACTGGCATTGAATTTATAGATTCAACCAGCATCAAAGTGTGTCATAACCTACGTATTCATCGCCATAAAACCTTAGCTGGACTTGCGTGCAGAGGTAAAGGCACCATGGGTTGGTTCTATGGCTTTAAGCTGCATTTGATTGTGAATCATCAAGGCGGAATCGTGGCGGCCAAAGTGACCCCTGCGAATGTACATGACACAAAACCGGTGAATGAGATGGTGCACAGTGACATGAATAAACTCTATGCTGATAAAGGGTATATCAGTAAAGCGCTGTCCAGTGAATTGCTGGAGAAAGGCGTGAAGTTGGTGACGAACGTGCGTAAGAATATGAAAGCAAAAGCGATGTCGTTGTGGGATAGAGCGATGCTGTCGAGACGTTTCATCATAG
>NZ_JAKKRM010000013.1:0-145249 GCF_025654295.1 Shewanella sp. SM23 | reverse complement strand
TGGAACCACCTGATCCCATCCCGAACTCAGAAGTGAAACGCAAACGCGCCGATGGTAGTGTGGGGTCTCCCCATGTGAGAGTAGGTCATCGCCAAGCGCCTAATTTAGGTTAACGTGTAAACGTTAAGCTAAAGGAGCGGTAGTTCAGTTGGTTAGAATACCGGCCTGTCACGCCGGGGGTCGCGGGTTCGAGTCCCGTCCGCTCCGCCAACATTAAGAGATAAGCCTCATCGAAAGATGAGGCTTTTTCGTTATGGCGTCGCGGATAATTCGTGTCAGTGACGCTAACGCTTCGGGCTCGAAGCATGTGGTTATCCTCATACTCTGCCACCATGTAGATGACATCCTTATCAGAATATGAAGCTTTCGCTTCAATGTTAAAAATCAAAACCTACTTTTTTGCCGTTCTTTATTCCACTTTATCAATATTGTTTCTTTCACGTTCTGAAAACCTCCTGTGCGCGACTTGGCAGTATTGACCTGTGACACTGATCTCGGACAAATTAAACGGTATAATGCCTTATGTCTTTCATGAGTAACGAAAATGAATTGTCGTCTTGGGTGTGGTGCTTGCTGTATTGCGCCTTCAATAAGCAGCGGTATTCCGGGTATGCCAAAGGGTAAGGCGGCGGGTGAGCGTTGTGTGCAATTGAGCGATGCCAATTTATGTTTGATTTTCGGCTCGCCTGATCGTCCTGCGGTTTGTAGTGATTTCGATGCATCTGAAGATGTTTGTGGTCATTCGAACGAAGAGGCGCTTTGGTTGATTACCCAACTCGAATCTCAGACCTCTCATTAAGTTTATCGCTGACAGGTGAAATATGCAGTTAACTCGTTATACCGATTTTGGCGTTCGTACCCTGATGTATTTAGCGGTTCAGCCAGATAGAACAACTTTATTTAGGATTGCTGAAATTACGCAGGTGTTTGATCTGTCACCAAATCATGTCTCTAAGATAGTGCATCATTTAGGCAAGATGGGTTACCTTGAAACCATCCGCGGTAAGATGGGCGGTTTCCGTTTGGGTAAGCCTGCGAGTGAGATTAACCTAGGCCAGTTAGTTCGAGTGTTAGAAAACTCACTCGCCCCTATTGATTGCAGCAAACCTTACTGCCGATTTACACCAGCCTGTAAGCTTAAAGGCGTGTTAGCTCAGGCTGTTGAAGCTTATTTGAATGTGCTGGATCAATATACTTTGCTGGATATTGTGAGTAACCGTGATGAGTTAGTCGCCTTGCTGCCAGACTTTTCTATTTCAGTACTGCAACTGGATTAGTACCACTTTTAAGTGCAATACCGATGGGGAGCAAACTCGATGCTGGCACTAGATCAATCCCCTCGGTTTTAAGTCTGTGTAGATTAGCCTCCAAGAAGCGCATAGTTTCTGGATAGGGATGGGCAATCACCACCAAGCAACCTTGGGTATGTGCCTGACTTATCATTAAGTTAAATTGTCTCTCGAGTGCATTGGCACTGGTATCATTGTCTAGAAACAGTTGGCGTTTTAGTAAAGGAATGCCTAGCTTATCTGCGTTATCCCCTGCCTTAGTGAATCGTGTTGTCATACTATCGACAAAATACAGCTGCTCTTGTTTGAGTGTTTCCATGACCCAGAGCATGGGATCGTCTAGTTGAGTTAATAGACTCCCCATGTGGTTATTGGCACCTTTGGCAAAGGGAACGCTGTTAATCGCATCAATAACACTGGTGCGAATTTGTGCCTCAGTCATCGTATTGGTTAATCCCCCCAGCCCTAATGTCTTACCATTAAGCGCCTGCATGGGAAGATGTAGCATAATTTCGTGGCCTTTTTGGTGTCCTGCGTTAGCGAGTTCTTTGCCAAGTGGGGTATGAGGTAATACTGAGAGTGTTACTGTATTGGGCAGTGCCAGCACGGCTTTATCTGTATGACGATAACCTATGTCATCAATAATGAGTGCAAGCTGGGCAGCATAGCTTTGAGAAATGCTTAGGGCCAATAGGGCCAAGGAATAAAGTAAGCGCACAATTTCTTCTTATTCGTCATGGTGCTGTATCCATGCAATGGCAGAGGTCACTTGATGATCTTGGGCCAGTGATGCATGGGCTGATAGGGCGTCGATTATAGCTAAATTACCAACGCTGGGACCAGTTTCGGCGGCAATTTTTATGTCAGGGATGATCCCTATGTTATGAATGTTTTCACCTCTAGGAGTATTGTACTGGGCAATTGTGAGTTTAATCGCGTTACCATCTTCTAAGATGGGGATCAGGCTTTGTACAGTACCTTTGCCAAAACTGGTCTCACCTAAGAGTTTGGCACGACCATTTTCTTGTAATGCGGCGGCGAGAACTTCGGATGCAGAGGCCGAACCTTTGTTGATTAACACGAGCATAGGCACGTTAGTCAGCATGGTTTGCGGTGAGGCATAGTAGTCAGAGTTGGCGTCGAAGAAGCGGCCAGAAGTTGAGACTATGCGTCCTTTAGCGAGAAAGAGATCCGCAATTTTAACCGCTTGGTCGAGCAGGCCGCCGGGATTATTACGTAAATCTAAGATGAGTCCGGCGAGCGGTTTGTTTTGCCATTGGCTGAGCGAGCGCACCATATCTTCGGTCGAGTTTTCTTGGAAGTTGCTTAATCTGACATAGCCAATATTGCCATCAAGCAGTTGAGTGCTGACCGACTCTATAGTGATATTGCTTGGCTTGAGTGACACTTTAAAGGTGGCATCGTCATTACTGTGTTTTAGCTCTAAGTTAATACTCTGATTATTGAGACTATGTCTTTTTATTTCAGTAAGGATATCGGCTAGATTCGTTTCAGTCGCCAGGGTGTCGTTAAGTTTAATAATAATATCGCCCGCACGTATTCCCGCTTGCTCTGCGGGAGAATGGGCAAAGGGGGCTATGATGCTGATGTGGTCTTTTTGGGCCGCGACTTCGAAACCGAAACCAAAATACTCGCCGCGATTAGAATCTTTAAGATCGAGTAATTCTTGATGATTTAGGAAGCTGGAATAGGGGTCGAGATGTTCAAAAATGCCTTTGATGGCGGCCTGCACTAACTCTTCTTTGGGAACGGTTTTGATATAGTAAGTTTCAACCGTTTCAAGTACATCTTGTAGTAATGGATAGTCAAAGTTGTCGCGGTAGGATTTTGCATTCTCTTGGCTGGAGAGGCTGATGGATAGGCCTAAAGTGAGACCTAATCCAACGCAACTGATATAGCGGATCATGTATTTCATAACGGTCCCCTGTGATAAGGGGACCGTTATGATTAGCGACAGTATTTCGCTGGATCGACGGCTTGCCCTTTATGCCTTATTTCAAAGTATAGGCCAGGCTCGCTCTGTCCACCTGAACGTCCGACTAAAGCAATCGCTTCACCGCTTTTTACCATCTCACCAGGGCTTTTTAGTAGGGTTTGAGCATGACCGTAAAGACTCATATAACCTTTCCCGTGATCGATGACCATGACAAGACCAAAACCGCGTAACCAGTCGGCATAAATGACTTTACCACCTGAAACTGCTCGAATATTTTGCCCTTCTGGTGCAGACAACATAGTGCCTTTCCATACTACTTGACCGGAACGTTGGCTACCAAAGCTAGCACTCACACGACCTTTAGTTGGCCATTTAAGTTTGCCACTTTGTTTACCAAAGCCTTCCATCGAGGGGTTATCTTTCATGGCCCGGAGCGCTTGTTCAACGACGCGCTTTAAGCTGGCCTCTTCAATTTGCAACTGCTCAAGCTCTGCACCCTTAGAATTTAAGGTGCGTTGCAGCTCTTTGATGGTCAGTTGACGCTGATCTTGCTCTTGGCTCAAACGTTTAGCTTGTACTTGTTGTTCGGCCACTAGTTTCGTTAATTGCTTTTGCTTACTCGTTTGCGACACCTTGATCTCATCTAGCTCGGTCAAGGTTTGCTTTAATTCGTTGATCGACTTCATCCGCGCTTTATTGAGGTATTGGTAATAAGCCAACATACGCTCGATAGTGGCGGGACTTTGCTGATTAAGCATCATCTTAGTGTAATCGTGATTACCGGCAAGATAGGCGCTCGACAGCTGTTTCGACAGTGTTTGTTGTTGAGTCACTTTAAGCGTTTCTAACTCATCTTGACGTTGTTTTAGCTCGGCAAGTTTAGTGTCGATTTGCGCTAAGCTATTTTTGGTGCTGTTGACTTTTTTGGCAGCTGACGCA
Source organism: Shewanella sp. SM23 (assembly GCF_025654295.1). Classification (NCBI taxonomy): domain Bacteria; kingdom Pseudomonadati; phylum Pseudomonadota; class Gammaproteobacteria; order Alteromonadales; family Shewanellaceae; genus Shewanella; species Shewanella sp. SM23. The sequence continues at coordinate 141,064 of NZ_JAKKRM010000013.1, read as the reverse complement.
ATCGCTTCTTCATCGCTACGCAGCAATGACAGCAGCTTTTCTCTTTGTTTACTGGTGGTTTTTAATGCGCTTTGTTGTTGATTTATTTGCGTTTGGATTGATTTTAACTCGGACTTACGCTTCTCCAAATCAGAAGCGTGTGCCGAGAAAGATAACATCATAAAGCCAGCAATAATGCTGGCTTTAACAAGGAGTCGAGTGCTCACTAGGTAACGGTTACTCTTTTATGTGGATTAAGGGTTTGCCCGTCATCTCAGCTGGAATGGCTTCGCCGATCAAGGTCAAGATGGTAGGTGCAACATCGCTGAGTTTACCACCTTCATCTATGGTCGCATCGCGTCCAACAAAGACGAAAGGCACGAGTTCACTGGTGTGGGCCGTGTGAGCCTGACCTGTAGTTTCGTCGGTCATTTGCTCGGCATTGCCGTGGTCGGCGGTAATAATACATTCTCCGCCCACTTTCGCCAGCGCATCAACCACACGGCCGATACAAGCGTCGACAGCTTCACAAGCTTTAACGGCGGCATTGAAATTACCTGTGTGGCCAACCATGTCACCATTGGGGTAGTTACAGATGATCACGTCGTACTTGGTTGATTCAATTGCTGCAACTAACTTGTCAGTCAGCTCAGCTGAACTCATCTCAGGCTGTAGATCGTAAGTTGCCACTTTAGGCGAGTTGATTAGGATGCGATCTTCTCCCTCGAATGGCTCTTCTTTACCGCCGTTAAAGAAGAAAGTCACATGGGCGTATTTCTCAGTTTCAGAGATACGCAGCTGAGTACGACCTTGTTTCTGCAGCACTTCACCTAAGGTATTCACTAAGTTTTCAGATGGATAAGCGATAGGTGCTGTGATGTCGCCAGCATACTCAGTCAAAGTGACGAAGTGCATTTTCGGCATAACAGCGCGTTCGAAACCATCGAAGTCTGGGTGAATAAAGCTACGGGTGATTTGACGGGCGCGGTCAGCACGGAAGTTCATAAAAATCAGGGCATCGCCGTCTTTTAAGGTCGCAACTTGACCGTTGGCATCTGTGATCGCCGATGAAGAGACGAATTCGTCGTTCTCGTTACGTTCATAAGCCGCTTCCAATGCTGTAACGGCATTGTCGTATTGGAATTTTGACTTGCCTTGGGTGATTAAATCGTAGGCTTGCGACACGCGATCCCAACGATTATCCCTGTCCATAGCAAAGTAACGACCAATAATCGATGCAATACAGCCATGGCCTAATGTAGTAAACAGATCATCAAAATGGCTCAAGCTACCCTTAGCGCTGCGCGGTGGCGTATCGCGGCCGTCGAGGAAAGCGTGCAGATAAACCTGAGTTGCACCGCGCGCAACGGCCATACGGCACATAGCTTCGATATGCTCTTCATGGCTGTGGACGCCGCCGGGGGAAAGCAAGCCCATAATGTGTACTGCTCCGCCAGCTTTGATGGCTGAGTCTACCGCATCACATAGTGCAGGATTTTTTTCAAACTCATGATCTGCAATGGCTTTACTGATACGAGTGAGTTCTTGATAAACCACACGGCCAGAGCCTAAGTTAATATGGCCAACTTCAGAATTTCCCATCTGGCCATCAGGTAAGCCAACATCTAAGCCAGAACCTGAAATCAAACTATGGGGATATTTAGCGTTGAGACGGTCGAGTACCGGAGTCTTGGCGTGGAAAATCGCATTATTATGCGTGTTTTCACGGTAGCCCCAGCCATCGAGGATCAACAACGCGAGCGGACGTTTAGCTGTCGTCATAGTGATACCTTTAAGTTTTATAGAAGCGATAGAAATCTGAAATTGGTCAAATATTACTACGTTAGCGGGGTATGAAAAAGCGCTTTACCCCGATTAAGGTCATCGAATCACTAATTCGCTCGATTCTGTGAGTGGCTTGTGACAAGTACAGAGTCAATTGTACTAAAAGTGCGATCTCGAACTGTGACTAAACTGCTGCATTCTGCCAAGGCAATCGGTATACTCTGTGCCCTTATCGAATTTTCGCCATTTATGCGGGCAATCATCATGCAAGAATATATCGAATTTTTTAAAGCTCACTCAATGCTCAGTCTGGCTTGGGTGGGATTATTTGTTGTGCTTGTCGCGAGTATCATCAAATCGAGCATGTCAAAAATCAAAAGTATTTCTCATCAAGAATTAACGATTATGGTGAATAGACAGGATGCTAAAGTGGTTGATGTGCGCTCGAATGACGAGTTCCGCAAGGGCCATATTGTTGATGCACTTAACGTTACGCTCGCCGATATTAAAAATAATCAGATATCTGCCCTTGAAAAGTATAAAGCCAGTCCCATTATATTGGTATGCAATGCTGGCATGACCTCGTCTCAAGCTGCTCAGCTTTTGAGTAAGCAAGGTTTTGAAAACCTGTACAACTTGAAAGGTGGTATGGGTGAATGGCAGGCAGCAAATATGCCTGTTTCAAAAAGCAAAAGATAAGTTGTCGGCGGCAGTTATGATTTCAGCTGCACTCAATCCACAGGATAGTGCAGTAATAAAGTCATCATTGTTTGGCATACTGATCCTACGGTCGCTAAGGGCTTAATGTAAGTTTTTAGACTGGTTCGATCGATACCCGAATATAGGTACAAGTTGGGATGATACCGAGATCTGATACAGGCCTTGAGTAACATAAGCCCCGAGCCAATTTACGTTCAAATAGTAATTGGCTTTCAAATAATAATTGGCTTTCAACGAAAAGCCGATACAACATTGATAGGATAGGTAGGAAATTATGGCTGAAGTAGCAAACAACGAACAACAAGCCCCACAATTCAACATCCAACGTGTTTACACTAAAGATGTGTCTTTCGAAACGCCTAACAGCCCAGCGGTATTCCAAAAAGAATGGAACCCAGAAGTTAAGTTAGATTTAGACACGCGCAGCGCTAAATTAGCTGACGATGTGTATGAAGTTGTCCTGTCTTTAACTGTGACTGCACAAAACGGTGGCGATACCGCTTTCCTATGTGAAGTACAACAAGCCGGTATCTTCTCTATCACTGGTCTGACTGAGCCACAATTGGCCCATTCATTAGGTGCATACTGCCCTAACATCCTATTCCCATATGCTCGCGAAACCGTGGGCAGCTTAGTCGGTCGTGGTACTTTCCCACAACTGAACTTAGCACCTGTTAACTTCGACGCGCTGTTTGCCCAATACGTGCAACAACGTCAAGCTGCTGCGACTGCACCAGCTGCCGAAGAAGCTAACGCTTAATTACATGAAAAACTCTGCCGATATCACGGTATTAGGGGCGGGCTCTTATGGCTCCGCCCTTGCCATTTCTTTAGCCAGCAACGGTCATAAGACCTTGTTATGGGGACACGATCCTGTCCACATGCAAACGCTCGCTCAAGACAAGTGCAACCAAGCTTTTTTGCCTGGTATTGCGTTTCCTGATTGTTTACAGATCGAAGCCGATTTAGCCAAAGCTTTAGCCGCCAGCAACAATGTGTTAGTGGTCGTACCAAGCCATGTGTTTGGTACTGTGCTTGAGCAAGCTAAACCGTTACTCCGTAGCGATGCGCGTATCGTATGGGCAACGAAAGGGCTCGAACCTGAAACCGGACGTTTGCTGCAAGATGTGGCCCGTGATGTGTTAGGTGAGCAATATCCGCTGGCGGTGTTATCTGGGCCGACCTTTGCGAAAGAATTAGCTATGGGTTTACCTACGGCCATTTCGGTTGCGGGCACTTGTCCTACGTTCACTAACGATCTCGTTGAGCTGTTACATAGCCCTAAACGTTTGCGGGTTTACGCCAATGACGACTTTACCGGACTGCAACTTGGCGGCGCGGTAAAGAACGTGATCGCGATTGGCGCGGGCATGTCCGACGGTATCGGCTTTGGTGCCAATGCCAGAACAGCCCTGATTACCCGTGGTTTAGTCGAATTGACGCGTTTAGGCGAAGCCTTAGGTGCCAATGCAGCCACCTTTATGGGAATGGCGGGGTTAGGCGACTTAGTGTTGACCTGTACCGACAACCAATCCCGTAACCGTCGTTTCGGTTTAGCCTTAGGTAAAGGCTGTGATGTGATGACAGCACAGGCTGAAATTGGCCAAGTGGTTGAAGGTTATCGCAATACCAAAGAAGTGTTTACGCTTGCGAAACGCCTCGGGGTTGAAATGCCGATCACTGAGCAGATTTACCAAGTATTGTATCAAGGCAAAGCGCCGGTCGATGCTGCTAAAGAGCTGCTCAGCAGAGAGAAAAAATCAGAAACGCCTACGCAATAAACCGCGAGCCGTGATGATGCTGTAATGCCGAATAAAGGAAAGGGTGCTAAAATAGCGCCCTTTTTTGTGCCTAACGTTTGAGCTTATCTTTGCTCCGTTTAGTTGTTGTATGACTTGCTTGCTAAAGGTTCGCGAGTTATCAAATTGCCCGTTGGCAGACAATACCAATCAATTTATCTGTGTGGAGTAAGAGCGTGAAACATCATGATGTCATTATTATCGGAGCCGGCGCCGCGGGATTGATGTGTGCAGCGACCGCAGGTTACCGAGGCCGTGATGTACTCGTACTCGACAATGCCAAGCAAGCTGGGCGTAAAATCCTCATCAGCGGCGGCGGGCGTTGTAACTTTACCAACCTTAAGGTCGAGCCCGCTAACTTCCTCTGTGGCAATCCTCACTTTGTTAAATCGGCACTCGCGCGTTATCCGTCGCAGCAGTTTATTGAAATGGTCGAGCGTCACGGCATTGAATACCACGAACGTGATCACGGCCAATTGTTCTGCAATGACTCGGCTAAAGAGATAGTCACTATGCTATTGACCGAGTGTGAATGGGCGGGCGTGACGATTAAGCTGCGCACCGATATTCTGGCCGTTAAAAAGACCGAGACAGGGCGCTTTGAGCTCAACACCTCTAACGGCGAACTGAGCTGCGACTCACTGGTTATCGCCACGGGTGGCTTATCCATGCCTAAACTCGGCGCCACGCCTTACGGTTATCAACTGGCCGAGCAGTTTGGCCTCAAAGTATTGCCAACTCACGCGGGTCTGGTGCCGTTTACCTGGCATAGTGAAGATAAAATTCGTTTCGAGCCCTTGTCGGGAATCGCAGTGCCGAGCCGCATTACCGCCAAAGATGGCACTGCATTTAGCGAAGCGCTGCTATTCACTCACCGTGGCTTATCGGGTCCCGCAATTTTGCAGATTTCCAACTATTGGAAAGCGGGCGAAACCATAGAAATTGATCTCTTGCCGAATATGGATTTGGCGCAATTGCTTGAGCAACAGCTCGCCGCACATCCTAAACAGAGTTTGCGTAATACCTTAAGCCAATGGTTGCCTAAGCGTTTGGTCGAAGTGCTATTCGATGAAGCCCTGTTGAATAAAGCGTTAAATCAGCTAGTTCACGCCGAGCGCGCAAAACTTGTGGATGATATACACCGCTGGACACTATTGATGAACGGTACCGAAGGCTACCGTACCGCCGAAGTGACGTTAGGCGGCGTTGATAGTAATGAATTGTCATCTAAAACCATGGAAGCCAGCAAAGTCGCAGGACTCTACTTTATCGGCGAAGTCATGGACGTAAGTGGTTGGTTAGGCGGGTTTAATTTTCAATGGGCCTGGGCATCCGGCGTCGCCGCAGGGCAAGCTGTATAGTTTAAGTAGGGAATTAGAACGAAGACAAAGTAGATTTACTTAGTTGTAATTCCGCCTATTGATGTTAGAGATATAAACCTACTTATACTAAAAGTCGATTCCTAACGTAAAATTAGTCCGCCGTGGTATACCCCTGCTTTGGTGAATTAGGCTTATGAGGAAACGCCATTTTTAGCAACCCTTCTGAAATCATAGGCTTCAAGTAATTTTGTCGTAAGCTCTGAGGCTTACGATCTAATATCATTTCCAAAACAGAAACAGAGATGTAATGTTCTTGGCAGAGGCCAGAAATCAGTGACTTCATCGTAACTGTATCTAATCGACGCTGTTCTCTTGCAGGAGCAGCTAAAGCGTTAAGTTCTTGTCGAAATGATTTGCTTAGCACATCAAGGCTATCGACAAATGGTTTGTCAATTAAAGAACTGATAAACCTGCCTTTATCATCTCTAGTTTCGTTCGAATCAATAGCATTACTGTTGTTATGCGTTAAGTTACCAATGCTATGCGTTAAGCTTCTGGCGTTATGCGTTAAGTTATTTATAGGAGTTAACGCATTAGAGAAAACTTCCTCTGGGGATGGCAACTCCATTCCTGGTAAGCTGTATGACTTATCTCTTTTCTTTCCACTTGCGACAAGAAAGCCCTTATCGACTAGTCTAGGTAAAGCCAGCGTAACATCACGAGAATGCTTGCTGGTTAGCTGACAAGCTCGTTCGTGGTTTACCCAGCCTTCAATTGCTGCGGTTACAACAATCATCTGCTCAAGTTCGTTGAGTGAATAAAAGGTGGTGTTGCCAAACTTAACCGCTAACAACTGAGTTACTTCTTCTGGAATAAGGCTTGCGGTCGATAACTCTAAGAGAGTTTGCTCTGACGGTTCATATTTTTCGTACAACTTCGGGGTTCGCCACTTTGCCCATTCCCATCCACTATATATTTTGGGAATTCCTGAACCAGCACGCTCTCCCGCACCAATCATCAGAAACATTTGATGCATCCTGCGGTTTCTACAATCGCTTTCACCACCTTTTACTGCTATTTCTGGGGGGACACGCATCAACCCTGGGTTGCGAAAACCAAATAAATCAGGTCGCTTTACGATAAGGATGGAGCTTCGTCCTGTGTAATCTGCATGAACAAGCGTATTCACTAATGCTTCACGAATAGCTTCGTGGGCTTTTGAATCATCCAAGCGAATACCATTTTGAAGTTCAAATGGTACTTTTAAGTCCGTGACCAATTTCCGGTATGTACGACGATAGAAATCAAACACGTTTCCAGACCAAGATCCATCGGGGTACAGGCGGTCCACCCAACGCTCAACACTGGCTTCATCTCGTTCGCGATAGTCAACAAAATAATTCGGAACAGCGTCTTGAATGGCATCCCAAGTACCAAACATCAATACTCCAGCTAACGTTATACCTTCAACGTTCGTCTGACGATCTTTTCTCCATCCACCTAGCTTTTTAAACAGTTCAAAAAGGTCTAATTCCAGCCAAGGATGTTGCGGTTTAGCAACTGAAAATAAGTTCTTGTATGCTTTGAGGCTGTCCATGTCGATATCAGAGAAGTCAAAACCAGTGAGAATTTTATCATCTCGGCTATCTTCTACCTGCTCTGCCATCATACGCTTAACCTGTTCTTCACTACAGCGGTGATCACCTTCGTGTAGACGAGTGTAAGTCTCCTTCATAGGCTGATTTTTCAGATAAATAGGCTTTTGGTCACGACGAGCTGTTGGAATTTCTATAACTAGTAGTGATTTTCCTTCAATGTTCACCGTTTGAACACTATCATTTGTCAGTAAGTTTATGTTTACTTTGGTATTATTCCCTGCGATATCAAACAATTGTTTGTGAACAATCTCTATATCTTCAATCCCAGCTAATGTCAGTTGTCCTTTTTTCTCACGCACACCGAGAACAACATAGCCACCACGAGAATTGGCCATTGCGCTGTAAGTTGGCCAAAAATCATCAGGTAATTTACCTTTACCATCTTGTCCTTGAGCCAATTTAAATTCCAACTCCGCTGACTCTGATAAGGCTTGAAGGTCGACTAAATCCTGTATTTGAAACATATCTATCGCTTACCACCCGACTTTTTAGTTAATAAACATACTTATTAGCTTCAGTTATTGATCAACTCAAAGTTCTTGCTTAATTAGCAACAGTCTTCATTCAAACCTTAGCTTTTCTTATTCTACTAATGGGTTTAACTGCTACAAATAAAAACAAAGCCACTGATAGTATGGAATATAACCTACAGTATCTTTCGTGCTATCACCAAGCGTATTTCTGCTAAGGTCTAAAAGTCGAACTTTGATAGAGCGAAGGTGAGTTTTTTATTCATTGGCAATGAGTTAGCTGGAGTTTGGTCAATGGAATATTATGCAACATCCACTATAGCGGATAAAGGTTGAAGTGGGTAATCAATGGATAGCTTATGCCATCAGATATTTAGATATATGGCGGGAGTGCTTTCGTCGTTTTTCAAGGTGATCACAATGGGTGGCTTAGAAAGAATGACTCAGTTGGGGGAATTCTGAGATAGAGTGCCACTGATATGGTTTTCGATGGCATGAAGCCATCGAATAGCCTATCGGAATAGTTCTTTTAAAAGAAACGGACGGGTGTTATAGCGGTGAACAGACTCGAAGGGCGGCACTGACTTGCAGTGCCTGCCGTCCAACTAATTAATTTACCCAATCGCCAGTTTGGTTTCTGCGTAGCGCAGTTTCTTGGTCCTTGGGCTGGCGAGGAAGTAGGCGAGTACGAGTGGGCCTAGGCGACCCATGAACATTATAAAAATGATGATGACTTGGCCTAGAATCGTTAAGTTGCCTGTCAGACCTCGGGACAAACCGACTGTGCCCAGTGCCGATACGGCCTCAAAGACGATATCAATTAACGGTGCGTTTTCACTTAATACCAGTGCGAAGATGGCTAGCCAAGTGACGCCAATGGAGATCATGGTTAGCGCCAAGGCTTTGCTGACAGTGTCTTTGGGGATCTCGCGCTTAAATACATAAATGGCTTCATCGCGGCGTAAGTAGCCATAAGTAGCCAAGATGAGCACCATAAAAGTGACCACCTTAATACCGCTGGCGGTACTTAGTGAGCCGCCGCCAATAAACATCAATACCAGCATGAGTAGCGTTGTACCATCTTCGAGTTGGTCTATGGCTAGCGTATTAAAGCCTGCGGTGCGCGGTGTCACGGCTTGAAACCATGAGGCTAACCATTTACCGAGTTCGCTTAAGGGCGCCAAGGTATTGGGGTTGTTGTACTCAATAAAGTAAATCGCAATTACGGCGACGGCGTTGATAATTATAGTGCCTGTGATCATCATGCGGCTGTAAACGCTGAGTTTTGACCAACGTTTGTTCCTACGAAGATCTATCCACACCGAGAATCCAAGGCCACCTATGATGAGCAGGCCCGTGATGGTGAGATTTATGACAGGATCGGCAACATAGGGCATTAGGCTGTCGGCACTGAGGGCAAAACCTGCGTTGTTAAAAGCGCTGATGGTGTAGAAAAAACCGTGGAATAAGCTGGTTTGCCAGCCGAGTTCCTGACTCCAGTACACGGAAAGAATGGCCATGCCTACGGCTTCAACCAATAAGGAAAACACTAACACTGATTTTGCCGTTGACACTAGAGTAGATGTATCTGTTTGATTAAAAGCCTCTTTTGCGACTGTTTGGTGTAAAAAACCAATTCTGCCGCCAATGGCGATCAAGGTGACAATGGCAAAGGTCATCAGCCCAAGTCCACCGCATTGAATTAACAGCGCTATGACGATTTGCCCAAAGGGCGTAAAAACAGTGCCAGTATCGACAACAACCAGCCCTGTAACTGTTACTGCCGAGGTGGCCGTGAACAGACTTTGTAGCCACGTAATAGACGATTCGGTTGCTATGGGCAGTTTGAGTAAGCAAGTGCCTAAGATGATCAACAATGCAAAGCTCACGCTTAGGATGAAGGGCGGTGCGCCTAACAGCTTTTTAGTCGACTTGGGTTTATGCTCAATCGCCATGATGGAGGGATGCCATTGAACCAAGTTACACCAACCTTGGCGCTAGGTATTTGAGCTCAGTACGGCTACCGCAGAGCAGTAAGGCGTCATTCGTTTGCAGGATAAATTGACTATCAATTTTGCTGAAAACCGTCAGATCCCGCTTAACCATAATGGCGGCGACTTTGCCTTTAGGATTGCGTATCACATTGCTTTTTGCATCATCTTTAACATCATCCTGTGCAGCGCCTAGGAGTTGGCTGACAGTAGTTTGATCAAGGTGAGGCTTGATATGGATTTCGACTACATAGAGACCATCACCAATCGGCAGGAAATTGTTCACCATAGGATAGTTGAGTGACTGGGCGACACGTATGCCCATTTCTTCCTCTGGATGTATGATGCGGGCGACGCCGAGTTTAGAGACGATAGTGTGATGGGCTTTAGTGCTGGCCTTGACCCAAATGACTTCTACGCCTAGATTCTTGAGCGCCAAGGTGCACAGCAAACTTGATTGCATATCTTCGCCAATTGCGACCAGTACGGCTTCACTGTTTGCGAGGTCTAGCTCATGTAGTGCGGCTTCGTCGGAACAATCACAAATAACCGCTTCGGTTAAGTCTTCTACGTATTTTTCCACCATTTTAGGGTCACTATCCACGCCAGTGACCGTGTGGCCTAAGTGGATCAATTCTAGGCTAGCGGCGACACCAAATCGCCCTAAGCCAATAACGGTAAAATGTGCCATTAAAATATCCTTTTCTAATTTATAACAGATGCTTATCTATTGTTTGTTAAGCGATAACCTAGGCCCGCTTCTGTCTTAATGAGCTGCTGCTCGCTGCTGTCATTGAGTTTTTTACGTAACTGACTGACTAAGATCCGCAGATAATGACTGTCTTCTTGATGGGTTTTACCCCAAATATCCCGTAGTAACTCAGTTTGTTTAACGAGCTGACCAGGGTGAGACATTAAGGTCTCCATCAGGGCAAACTCCTTTTTGGTTAAGGCGATTTCTTGCTGATCGAGCCAAAGCTGGTGGGTACTTTTTTGCAACTTAAGTGCGCCAAACTGCAGTAAATCACTTAGTGGCGGTTCATCGACTAAGTCGCGGACTAAAACCTTGATGCGCGCGATTAACTCCCTGATCCCAAATGGCTTGCTGAGATAGTCATTGGCGCCTGCTTCCAAAAGACGAATTTTTTCTTCCTCTTGATCGCGGGCGGTTAAGATAAGCACCGGCACTTTGTCACTCTGACGTAGGGTTTGCAGCAAGCTGATGCCATCACCATCGGGTAGACCAAGATCGAGCACTAACACGTGTGGCTGCTGCGCATGATATTGCGCTAGGGCTGACGCAATCGAGGCGGCGCCATGATATTCGAATCCTTCCGCTTCTAACGATATCCGCATAAAAGTGTGGATTTGCGCTTCGTCATCGACGACCAGCACCTTATAAGCCATTTATTCCTCTCCCTTTTTTATCGGCAATGCGATACGAATAAGGCTGCCATGAGCGACAGGTTCGGCACTGATCTGGCCACCATGGGCGGTAATTATGCCCTTAGCAACAGCAAGCCCAAGGCCCGAGCCACTATCAGTTGAGGGATGCTGACGATAAAAGAGTTCAAAAATTGCCTGCGCCTGAGCGGGTTCTATGCCAAGACCCTCATCTTGGATATCTAACAATAATGTATCGCCCTGCTGATACGTTTTTACTATGACTTGCTTATCAGAAGGCGAATAGCGCAGCGCATTATCCAATACATTAAAAATAGCTTGCTCAATCAATGAGCTGCATATCATCAGTGACGGTAGATCGGCGTCACTCTTGATGATAATGCGCGGCTGCGTGGCTGGAAAACGGGCAATAGCTTGGTGCAATACATTCATTATGGCGTCTTCACTCAAGCTAAACTTGAGTGCGCCGTGTTGTAACTTAGTGGCCTGTAATAGGTTTTCGATATATTGGTGCAGGCGATGGCTTTCGGCGGCCGCGCTATCAATCAACTCATCCTTTTGGTCTGGGCTGAGCTTAGGCATGTATTCCTTTAGGGTGGTGAGCGTGCCAATGATAGTGGCGAGTGGGGTGCGTAAATCGTGGGAAACCGACAGCAAAATACTGTTGCGTAACTGAGCTTGTTCGAGAGCATCTTGCTGACGTCGATAGTGTTCGGCTAATTTGCTGGTGGTGAGGGCGACAAGCAGAAACACACTGAGATTGAGAATGTCCTCAAGATTAAACATCTGGAGTGAATAACGTGGTGTGGTAAATAGAAAATTAAAGCTGGTCGCCTCAAATACTGCTGCAAAATAAGCCAAGTTGGCGTTGCATTGTAGGGCTACGGCCACTACGGCCAATTGTAAAATCAGCAGTACGGTGATAGTCGAGTTTGAAAAGTGATCGATAAAGGCGCTGCTGAAAATGGCCGTCACTAGCACTATGAAGGTAAATAAAGTCGGGTGCGAACGCCAGTATTGTGTCATGGGAGCCGCTATGGATGAAGTCATGAATAGAAAGACGCATATAAAGAAAGTGCCTGTACTTTAGCAAAGGCATTTTAAGATAGCGCGTAAAAATGCCGTAAAATTTGTAACCTTGTGAGTGGCTTAGCTTGCACTTAGCTTAGGCAAATCGAGCTTGTTCACATCACACTTTGGCTAAATGATAAGGCTTACCGCATACACTCATGTTGTAAGCCTTAACCCTGGCGCAGGCCATTACGTATGATGCCAAAGCGCTTATCCAGCCGCTAACCCTGAATTATTTACCTGCCCGTCATTGAGTTAAGCATCACCAAGGTATTGGTGGGGGCACTAAGCGTTTGCCACTATAGCCAGTAACGGCGGCGAAGCGGGGATCTTCGGCTTCCCAATCTGCCTGTGCTTTGACTATTTCATCTTTGCTATGGCCAACAAAGTTCCACCAAATGCTGACAGGATCAGCCAATGGCGCGCCGCCAATCAGTAGTATGCGACAACCCGCTTCGAGTTTTATGGTGATGGTTTCGCGTAGCATGCCAAGGTAGGCGAGGTGGTTATTATCGAAACTTTCATCCTCGATTTGGAAGCGGCCTTCCAGTGGCATGAGGGCATATTCGAAACTAGGGTCGAGATTCAGAGTGAGTTCAGCGTCATGGGCGGCAAACAGATCTATGGCAACGATAGGTGAGAAGTGTAATGTGGGCGCCTGTTTATGATGCCAACTGCCAATCAGTAGGGTAAATTCGACGTCTGACTCGTGCCAAGTCGGCAGCTCGGGATAGTGATCGAATCTCGGAGTGGTATCTTTGTGTTCCAGTGGTAAGGCAATCCATAGTTGGGCTGCGTGCATAGTGTGATGGCCCGCTATTGACTCTTCGGTGTGGGCTATGCCGTGTCCGGCTGTCATCAGGTTAACTTGTTTTGGGCGGATCACTTGGGCACTGCCTAGGCTGTCCCTGTGCATGATTTCGCCTTCGAGCATCCAAGTAAAGGTTTGCAACCCAATGTGTGGATGTTGGCCGACGTTTAACTGCGGGCCGTCGGTGATTGGGCCAATATGGTCGAGAAAGCACCAAGGGCCGATAAGGCGGCGCTCTTTTTGTGGAATAGCCCGTGCGACAGGTATGCCGCCGACATCACTGATTTTGGGGGCAATTCGTTGAGCTTGAATGCGGCCATTTTCAATAGGACATTCCTTAGGGCCACCATAAAACTGTGCTTGTAGTTCACTCATGTTCGCTCCTTATTCCATTACTAGGGCATGCTCAGTTCAGTTTGGCTCGGTTCAGTGCTGCTAAGTGTGAACCTAGAATCTCGCATGGGGGTGATCTCATCTTGCATTCGAGTCGAAGGTTTTAGCTTCGGGTATTCCAGTCGATTTTGCAAATTGTGGCAGTGACCTGATAGAGGGCAACTGCACTTTTTGGTGGTTAACTTAACGTGTTTTAGGATCTTCAAATTGCCCTTCGATAGTCTTTGATAGCCTAATTCGAGTACGAATGTGTGACTGAGCCCGCGTGAATGGGACTTTTATCTGTCCTTTACTTTAGCAAGCCTGTATTTATGTGGGCATTAGCGTTTGATGTTTTACCCGAGCCTAAATACGAGTGTTTGACAAGTTTGGGGCTCGGTGATTTTTATCATCCATGTCTTACGTTGGATCTGCAAAATCGAGTCTATCTTTTATGGGAGCTTGTGTTGGCGGCAAAGCCTGTCTTCACCCTAATCCATTCAGCGTACAGGCTTAACACTCATAAATATATCATTGGTAAATATAACGTTGGGCTGTGATTCAGCGTGATAGATCAAGGAGAAAGCGTGCTCGAAAATCAAATGATGTTACTGGCGGTATTTGAACGGGCGGCCTTGATGCTGATGACCTTGTTCTTTTTAACTCGCACTCGACCGTTTCAGCGTTTATTCCAAAAGCGTAATCATACCCCCGCAGAGTTGGTTTCTGTGGCGGCGATATTTTGCTTATTTGCGGTATTTAGTACTTATACCGGCATTGAAGTTGAAGGCGCGTTGGTCAACGTGCGTATTATCGCGATTATTTCTGGCGGGATTCTATTTGGCCCTTGGGTTGGTATTCCTGCGGGCGTGCTGTCGGGGCTGCATCGATATCTTATTGATATGGATGGTGATACTTCTATCCCGTGTTTAATCGCTAGCATTATTGCCGGCCTTATGGCGACGTGGATTTACTACAAATGCCCCAAATCTAAGTTGTGGATTTATGGCATTGCGGCGGGCATGTTGTGCGAAACACTGACCATGTTGTTGATTTGGTTGCTGACAGAGCCACACGAGGTGGGCGTTGAGATTGTGAGTCATATTGCCTATCCCATGATTGCGGGCACTGTGTGTATCGGACTGATTATCAAGCTAGTGCAAGACCTCGACGATGAGAAAGAGTTAATTGCCGCTAAGCAGGCTAAGCTCGCGCTGGATATTGCCAATAAAACCTTACCCTTTTTCCGCAAGATTGATCGCCATGCCTTAGAGCAAGTTTGCGCTGTGATCCGCAATGAAATCCATGCCGATGCTGTGGCGATTACCGATACTCGCGATGTATTAGCTTATATGGGCGTTGGCAAAGATTACTACGAGGTCGATGGTCATCAAGCGATTAGCGAAATGACTCAAAGGGCGATAGAGCAAGATCAAAACATTATTAACAATGACTTACGCCAATATCATTTATCGGATTTTCATTCGGTCATCATAATCCCGCTGCGCGAAAACGGCACTGTGAGTGGCACGCTGAAGATTTACTATCGCAATACCTATCGTATCACTAGCTCGTTGCGGGAGATGGCTGTGGGTTTGTCGCAGCTGATTTCGACCCAGATGGAAGTGTCGCGTATCGAGCAACTGCAAGAGATGACCCGCAAGGCCGAATTCACTGCGCTGCAGAGCAAGATTAACCCGCATTTTCTGTTTAATGCCCTCAATGCGATTTCTTCTTTGATCCGTATTCGGCCACAGCAGGCGCGACAGTTGATTGCTAATCTGGCCGATTATCTGCGCTATAACTTGGCTAAAGGCGATGAGCTGATTGATATCCAAGAAGAAGTGAAGCAAGTCCGTGATTATGTAGCGATCGAGCAGGCGCGCTTTGGCGACAAGCTTGAAGTGATCTTCGATGTCGACGATGTGCATTTTTGTGTACCTTGCCTCTTGTTACAGCCGCTGGTGGAAAACGCGATTTTGCACGGCATTCAACCGCGTAGTGCACCGGGCAGAGTGACGATAGAAGTGAAAAAACTCGATGCAGGCATTCGCGTCGCCGTGCGCGATACTGGCTATGGGATCCGCCAAGAGGTGATTGATGGTGTAGCTGCTGGCCGTGTAGAAAGCAGCAGTATCGGGCTGATGAATGTGCACCAGAGAGTGAAGTTATTGTACGGCGAAGGTTTGCAGCTTAAACGGCTCGAACCGGGGACTGAAGTCAGTTTTTACTTACCGGAAAATGAGGAGCAAGTATGTTAAAAGCCATCATAGTTGAAGATGAATATCTTGCCCGTGAGGAGCTAGAGTATTTAGTGAAGAGCCACAGTGAGATAGACATAGTGGCTAGCTTCGAGGATGGCTTAGAGGCCTTTAAATATTTGCAGGATCACGAGGTCGATGTGGTGTTTTTGGATATCCAAATACCGTCCATCGATGGCCTTTTGTTGGCGAAGAATCTGCATAAATCGACCCATCCTCCCCATGTGGTGTTTGTTACTGCCTATAAAGAATTTGCAGTAGAAGCGTTTGAGCTCGAAGCCTTCGATTATATTCTCAAGCCCTACAATGAACCGCGGATTATCAGCTTATTGCAGAAGATTGAACAGGTGGGGCGGCAAGCACCAAAGCCGCAGCATGAGGCCGCGAGTAACACCAGTCGAACCGTGAATTTAGTCAAAGGTGAGCGGATTATCGTCACGCCCTGTGAGCAAATTTATTATGCCGAGGCCGATGAAAAACTCACTTATGTGTACACCCGCACCGACCGTTATGTGATGCAGATGACCATCAGCGAGTTTGTGAGTCGTTTGCCCGCCGAGGGCTTTTTCCGCTGTCACCGTTCCTATTGCGTCAATATCAACAAGATCCGCGAAATCGTGCCTTGGTTCAACAGTACTTACCTGATTAGGTTGCATGATTTGTCGTTCGAGGTGCCCGTTAGCCGTAGTAATATTAAGGCTTTTCGACAGCTGATGAGGCTGTAATTGTCATTCATTCCTGCAGATCTGTATTTCATGCCTTAATTGATCGGCGCGAATCGCATCTCTCTTATAGTGGACTCAATTCCTGATCCCCTAAAGCGAGATGCATCATGACTAAAGAGATGAACCGTACTCGGTACTTGACCTTAGTTGGTACTATTATCACCCAGTTCGCACTCGGCTCAGTCTACACTTGGAGCCTGTTTAATGCGCAGTTGGCCGTTAAGCTCGACGAACCCGTCAGCCAAGTGGCATTTGTGTTTGGTTTGCTGAGTTTGTCTTTGGCCGTGGCATCTTCCATGGCGGGCAAATTACAGGAACGCTTTGGCGTACGTAATGTCACCTTAGGCGCAGGCCTGTTACTCGGCGTTGGCTTCTTACTCACTGCCCAAGCCAGTAACTTGATGATGCTTTACCTGTGCGCAGGGATTTTAGTGGGCTTTGCCGATGGCACTGGCTACTTGATGACCTTGTCTAACTGCGTGAAGTGGTTCCCCGAACGCAAAGGGCTGATTTCGGCGTTAGCGATTGGCGCTTATGGTCTAGGTAGCCTCGGATTTAAATACATTAACGTGCTGTTACTCGAAAACACTGGCCTTGAAACCACCTTCCAACTGTGGGGCCTTATCGCCATGGCGTTGGTCTTGTGTGGCGGTATGTTGATGAAAGATGCGCCTGCACAATCAGCCGCAAGTCAGCAGGCCGAAAGCCGCGACTTCACCCTCGCTGAAGCCATGCGTAAGCCGCAATACTGGATGCTGGCGCTGATGTTCCTGTCGGCCTGTATGAGTGGTTTGTATGTGATTGGTGTGGCTAAAGATATCGGTGAGAAGATGGTCGACTTGCCTGTACTGGTCGCCGCCAATGCTGTTGCTGTGATTGCTATGGCGAACCTCAGTGGTCGTTTAGTGCTGGGTATTCTGTCGGACAAAATCCCCCGCATTCGGGTTATTTCACTGGCGCAGATCATCACTTTAGTCGGTATGGTGTTACTGTTGTTCATTCCTTTGAATGCTAACCTGTTCTTCGTTGCGGTTGCCTGCGTTGCCTTTAGTTTTGGCGGTACTATCACTGTTTATCCATCATTGGTGAGCGACTTCTTCGGCCTGAATAACCTGACTAAAAACTATGGCGTTATCTACTTAGGTTTCGGTATCGGCAGTATTATCGGTTCGATTGTCGCCTCGTTATTTGGTGGGTTTATTGCAACCTTTAACGTGATTTTAGTGCTACTGGTGGTGGCGTTAGTCATGTCATTAACCATTCGTATGCCAGAGCCCAAAACCCCTGCGTCAGCTAAGAAAGCGACTAAGAGTACGCCTCGCTTAGTGAATATGACGGCCGAATCTGCATAGGCGTAAGCTAAGCTTTTCCTCTTTAGCTAAAAGCTAACATAAAAAATCCGCAGCCAAATGGCTGCGGATTTTTTACTTTTTATCCCGTGTTTTATGGGCGAGGTTGTTATTCATTTAAGGCTCGCTGACTTATCTATGTGATTGCACTTTTGATGTTAGCTCTGTGCTGCCTCTTTTTTATCACACCAACAACAGGTAACTTGATAACCTTAAAGCGTTATTCAGGATGTGTTGATGTTAACGGACCCTCTTTTTTGGTTGGTGGCGATACCCGCAGTATTGATTACTGGGATTTCTAAATCCGGTTTTGCGGGTGGCGTGGGCGGGTTAACTGTCCCGCTATTGGCGCTGGCAATTAGCCCTGCTACAGCGGCGGCAGTCATGTTACCACTGCTGATTTATATGGATTTTTTAAGTGTACGTTCCTGGTGGGGGCAACATAATCCGCGTCATTTATGGATACTATTACCCGCGGCGGTTGTGGGAATTTTTATCGCTTATCTGTTGTTCGATCGATTAAACGAAGATTACTTACGGGTGATTCTAGGCTGTGTGTCCTTAGGTTTTGGTTTGTATGGTTTGATCCTTGGGGATAAAACTCAAGCATTACCTTCACCTTTGGTTGGGCGCTTGTGTGGCTTAACCGCCGGATTTACGAGCTTTGTTGCCCATGCGGGCGGGCCGCCACTCAACGCTTATTTGTTGCCATTGCGTTTAGCTAAGACGGAGTTTTTAGCCACTGCCGTGGTGTTTTTTGCGGTGGTGAATCTGGTTAAACTTGTTCCTTACAGTTTGCTTGGGCAGATTAACCAAGAGAATATGATCGTTTCTCTGTTATTGGTGCCGCTTGCATGGTTAGGGGTAAAGTTAGGTTTGTTCATTCAAGATAAAATTGACGATAGGTTATTTAAACGCATCATCTTGATTTTAATGGTGCTGGTGGGTGTGCGTTTATTGTGGACGGCGTTATAGTTTTAAGCTTTAGGTTATATTAGTCTGCTAGAGTGCGCGGGTGTTGGGGCGTTTTGATCCCCAGCCGCCCTGAATTTACCTGATAAAAACTCAAAATTACGTTACTGTGAAATCTGCCTGCAATGAGTTTGAAGCTATGAAACGATTACTGAGAGTTATCTTAGCCTTAGGCCTTGGCGCTTGTGCTAGCGCGCCAGAACCTAAGCCTGTGGTAAAGCAAGTTGAACCCGCCACGGTTTGGAATGATAGCAATATCTCCGAACTGCATTCTGAGTGGCGCGGTGTGCCCTATCGTTTAGGCGGTGGCACTAAGCGGGGCATAGATTGCTCGGCCTTTGTGTCTGTCGCCTACCAGAAGATGTTGGGTATGACCTTACCGCGCACAGTCGAAGAGCAACAAGCCTTAGGTAAACCCGTGCCGAGAAATCAACTGCGCAAGGGTGACTTGGTATTTTTCAAGACGGGCTGGAGCACACACCATGTCGGCATTTATGTAGGAGGCGATAATTTTCTACATGTTTCCACTAGCCAAGGGGTGAAGATTTCGAGCCTGCATAACAGTTATTGGGCGTCTAAGTATTGGAATGCACGGCGAATTTAGCCCTTTGACCGTTTTTATCTTTTGAATGGCTCAACTTGCAGTGAGAATGCCTGAGCCAATCTCCCTTTATGGCATGTTTTTATCGGCCCAATGCTGCTTTGGCTTTGGGGAAGGCGTTTGTCATCAATGAACAATTTTTAAATTCCGAGTGTCTAAACGGTGTTGCGCGAACCCCATCACGTTTTAGTCGCCCCCTTTTCCGAGCATTTATGCTATTTTAGCTGCGGCTTAAGGTCGAAGCTGTAGCGGCTTCTTCCATGCTTGATGTCGACAATTTTCACTTCGGCATGTTTCATTTCAACATCATTGGGGATTTCCTATGAGCAAAGCAAAAATCGGTATTGTGACGGTCAGCGATCGCGCCAGCGCGGGAATTTATGAAGATATCTCAGGCAAGGCGATTATCGACACGCTCAACGACTATCTCACCAGCGAGTGGGAGCCGATTTATCAAGTGATCCCCGATGAGCAGGATGTGATTGAAGCGACGCTGATCAAAATGGCCGACGAGCAGGATTGCTGTTTGATTGTCACTACGGGCGGCACTGGCCCAGCGAAACGCGATGTCACCCCAGAAGCGACAGAAGCCGTCTGCGATCGCATGATGCCAGGCTTCGGTGAGTTGATGCGCGCCGAGTCATTAAAATTTGTGCCTACCGCCATTTTGTCTCGTCAAACCGCAGGGTTACGTGGCGATTCATTGATTGTGAATTTACCCGGCAAACCAAAATCGATTCGCGAATGTTTAGATGCCGTGTTCCCCGCTATCCCTTACTGTATCGACTTGATGGAAGGCCCGTATTTAGAGTGCAATGAGTCGGTTATCAAACCATTCAGGCCTAAGGCTAAGTAATCTTGCTATCGAGCCTGTAAAAAAATAAAGCCACTGAAAATCCAGTGGCTTTGTTGTTTGAGGAGCTTAGGGTTCATAACTGATTAATCTGCTGCTTTAGCTCGTACTCTGGCTCTGTCACTATTTTTTCAAGTATTTGTACTCGCTCGATTAGTGTTTGGTTTTGTAGGCTGAGTTGAGTCACTTTATCCTCAAGGTGCCTATCGTCTGCGGTACCCACTCCAAGTTGGCGCGCCTTTAAATAGTGCTTAAACATCTCAGTAGCGCTGAGGCCAATAATGAAGCTGACCATAATCACCATTAAGATATATTCTTTTTCCATAATAACCTCCAGTTTTGATTGAGATTTTTAATTTTGGAACGAGAGATAACCCGTTCCCAAGTTTATCGAGAAGAGCACCTTACAAACCGAAGATCACTTTCTCACTCTTGAGCGACCTTTCCATGCCAAAGGCGAGCAATATCGCAATGGCGAGTGTGCCTAAGGTCGAAACCAGTAACTGCAACATGGGCAAGTCTTTACCTTTGATAAAGTCCATTAATGCTTGTTGCTGACCCGAGACGGGCAACCACTGCAGCATATCTGGCGCTATGTTGTAACTGGCGGCCATCGACAGAGCTAAGGGCACAAACAGCACCATAGTCAGATAGGACTGAGCTTCCTTAAAGGTTTTCGCCATAAAAGACACAAACAGTTGCAGACAAGCGGCCATTAACGCGACGGGGATGCCGACCACTAACATCAGTGCCATAAATTCCGTGGTGATGTTGACGCTAAAGCCGAGTTCTTGCCAAGGCACAAAGGTGTAAGCGATTTTAGACACCAGCAAAATCAGCACTAAACCGAGCAAAGCGAACAGACTCACGGCGATGATTTTCGACAGCACTAATTGGCGAGTGGTCAGCGGATGGCTCAGTAGCAGGGCCAAGGAGTTACGTTCGCGCTCACCGGCACTGGTGTCGATAGCTAGGTTCATCCCCGAGATAAATACCGAGTAAATCATAGTGAAAATGGCGATACCTAAGATCATTCCACCCTTAGAGTCCGTGGTGGCTTTGTCTTGCACATTCACTTTAAGCGGCTGTACCACGCGCGGGTCGATACCGCGGGCAATTAAACGTAAACTGCCCATTTCTGCGCTGTAGGCCTGCAGTTGTTTCTCGAGTCTACGAATCGAGTTCTGCAGTTTCTCCTCAGAGTTATCGGCCACGATAGTGATCTCAGCGCTTTTGCCTTGGTTCATTTGCGCGGCATAGTCGGTGCTGATGATCAGTTCTATTGCTTTAAGGTCTTTGGCGTCAGAGCCATCGGCTGCGCCTTGAGTGATGCCTTTATTCGATAAAAATCTTACTAAATCCGGTGCTTTATCGGGATTTTTAATGGTGATTTTCAAATCATCGGGGCTGGTTAATTGGCCAATTAACACCATAAATAGGCCGCACATGATCAACGGTGTGCCTATGGCGTAGTACAGACCCGCCATCACAGAGCGCTTATCGCGGGCGGCATCGATGAGTTCTTTACGAACCATAGCCATTATTTTATTCATGCTGTCATTCCCTTATCCATGATCTTATCTATCTGAGCTTGTACATCATTGATGCTGCCTGCATTCTTGTTAGTTTGAGTCATCATGCCGCTATCCCTTCATCCGTGCCGATCAGTTGAATAAAGGCTTCTTCGAGCGAGTCTTTACCCGTTTGGGTGCACAGTTCGGTGGGGCTGCCAATGGCGACGACTCTGCCTTGGGCCATGACGATCACTTGGTCACACAGTGCGGCGACTTCCTGCATCACATGGCTCGAGAACAGCACGCAATGTCCTTGATTTTTAAGGTCGATAAGAATGTCACGCAGCAGGCGAGTGCTCATCACATCCAGCCCACGTGTCGGCTCGTCGAGGATAATATTGCTCGGGCTGTGGACGATTGCCTGTGCGAGGGCGGTTTTCATTCTTTGTCCTTGGGAGAAGCCTTTGCAGCGGCGATCACTAATGTCTTCGAGGCGCAATTTCGCAATCACTTGGCTGGTGGCCTCTTTGGCCTCCTTGGATGATAAGCCGCTCAGCTCGGCAAAATAGCGAATGTATTCCCGTGGTGTTAAGCGTTCATACAGACCAAAAGGGTCGGGGAATAGCCCGAGTTGCTGCTTAGCGCCAATAGGGTCGATGGCGACATCTATGCCTTCGATTTCAGCCTTGCCGTTATCGGGTTTCAGCAGGCCAAAGATAGTGCGTAAACATGTCGTTTTACCTGCCCCGTTCGGGCCGAGTAATCCTGTGATTTGGCCGTTTTGTGCGACGAAACTTAAGTCATTCAGCGCCTGCACGTCACCGATGCGCTTGGAAAGATGGGATACTTTAATCATGGCTTATTCCTTAGCTCCAGTGCTGGCGTGATCATCTGTTGTCGTGGTTTTTGTGCTGGTCGCATTAAGCGGTTCTACCGAGCTGGCATTTAAATAAAAGCTGCGGCGCACATCTTTGTTCAAACATTCGCCGTCGAGATCGTTGACTGAGCCCGAGCGAACGAGATCGGCAATCAGGTTATTGGCGCAGGATTGATAGGCCACACCGTGGGTCGCATAAGGAGCGACAAAGTGCTTGGCATTGGTGAGTTTTTCCATGGCTAACTCGCCCCAGCTTGGTGGGGTGGCGGGGTCGATTTCGCCGGATAACAACAAGGTCGGAATGTTACTGTTAATGGGCTCGCTAAAGCTGTTATCGACCGAAGGCACTTTCCATATTGAACAAGTCGCCTCTAAGCCTTCGAGCATGGTTCTGCCCATAAAGGATTTTTTGGCCTGCTCGCGCATGGTCGGGGTAATGCGGTGCATATCTTCGCCACAGACCACTGATGCGTGCATGCCCATCGCCATGCCAGCATTGTCGATAGTGAGGGCATATAGGCCGAGTATGGGTTGGAAGTTGTTTTTCGATGCTTGATGAATCGCATGGGGCAAGAGGGCGCGCACATTGGCTTGATACAGCGCCATGCGGATCGAACCAGAGAATTTACCGCGCGTCATGGTCAACATGGTTTTTTCGCCCGTGACGGGATCGTAAACGTTTTCCATCACAGGGCCTGTGGCGAGCTTAGCGTCGACTCGCTCAAAGTCCGCTTTTAACTGGGGAAATTGACTGTTACAGGCGGCAGTTGCTTGGCAATCCTTAAACAATAAGTCGAAGCCACGATCAATTGCCGAGCCAATTTCCAATACGCTTTGCTGCATGGGCACTATGCCGTCTAAGGTCACTGTGGCTAAGTGCTCTGGATATAAACGCATGTAAAGTTGCGCCATGCGAGTGCCGTAGGAGATGCCGTAAATATGCAGTTTTTTATAGCCTAAGTGCGCACGTACGGCTTCGAAGTCTTTAATCGCATTGAGGCTGCCATATTGAGTCACGTCGGCATCAATTTTGGCTAAGCATTTGTGCGTTTCGGCTAAGGTATCGACATTATCGTCATCGAAGGACAGTGGAGATTGGGCACCTTCATCGCAGGCCAGCACATTCGAACGGCCTGTGCCCCTTTGATCGATCAGTAAAATATCCCGCTGTTGGCGGACTTTGCTCAGCATGGCATCGAAACCTGCCGCATTCTCTATGGCCGATTGTCCTGGGCCGCCGGCAATCGCCAGCAAGGCTTCTTCATGGTTGGCATTTTTCACCGCAGGCAAAACAACGTAATGCACTTGGATCTGTTTGCCATCGGGTTTGTTAGGGTTTTCTGGCACAGTCACAAAACCGCAGTTTAGGCGATCGGATACGCCTTCCACATAACAAGTGTCGGTCTTATTCGCGATATCTGCCGTCGCTTGTGTCTCTTGGCTTTTCACATCACTCGCCCACGTCGCTGTACTTGCCATTGCCAGTATGAGGGCGCTCATTCTCAAAGTACGCGTGCGCCATGTGGCACTAGTCGCACCATGGCGTGGCTGAGTTGGCACAAGGCGTTGAACTGTGTTGCTTAACTTCCTGTGTGTCATGCTATCTATCATGCGCGCTTTCCTTTTTGCATTTCAGGACGAGTGTGTTAATTTAAATACCAGTGTATCGGTGTATCAATGTATTAATACAGTGTGTAAAGGCTAATGTTAGAACTTTTAAATGTCAACCCCAGCAGTGGTGAACCCATTTACAAACAATTACACGAACAAGTCGTGCGTTTAATTGTGGGCGGTCAACTGCAAGTGGAAGACGTATTACCCTCAGTGCGACAGATTGCCGAGCATTTAGCGGTAAATCCCATGACAGTTTCCCGCGCTATTCAACAGTTGGTTGACCAAGGTTGGCTCGAACGCCGCCGTGGCCAAGCGACAAAAGTTGCGTTGCGAACTGAGGCTATGGCATCGGGTATTAGCCTGCTCGAACCCCAGCTCGATGCCCTGCTGTCGCAGGCAAAGCAGTTAGGTGTCAGCTTGCCCGAGTTGCTGCAACTGCTAAATGAGCGCTGGCAAGATTAGAAAGTAATGTACCGATAAATAGCATAAAAAGGATGAAATTCGATGGACCAAGAGCGCACGCCAATACTTGAATTTAACCGAGTGAATAAAGTCTTTCGCGGTAAAGGCGCGGGCGAAAAGTGGGCGCTTAAGGATTTATCGTTAACTTTGTCGGCGGGTATGGTGGTGGGGTTATTGGGGCAAAATGGGGCGGGTAAATCGACCCTAATGCGCTGTGCCTTGGGTGTGCTCACACCGGATTCTGGCAGTATTGTTACCTTAGGTGAAACGCCCGAAAATTTAACCTCAAAGGCAAAGGAGCGTTTAGGTTATGTACCGCAGCAACCTTTTGGTTATGAAGGTTTTACCATTGAACGCGCCCTCGATTTACACCGCAGCTTTTATCCCAATTGGGACATGCAATTAGAGCAAGATTGGTTGGTACGTTTCGAGTTAGATGTGACCCAACAGGTGCAGCGTTTATCGGGTGGGCAAAGGCAATCGCTAGCCTTGATTATGGCGATGGCCTATCGTCCTGAGTTGTTAATCCTCGATGAACCCGTTGCCAGCCTCGACCCTATAGTCCGGCGCAAATTTATGGTCGATTTGTTCGATCTCGCCCTCGAATCTGGATCTGCAGTGCTGTTTTCATCCCATATCACCTCTGATTTAGAGCGAGTTGCCAGCCATGTGGCATTGATTAAACTGGGTGAGTTAGTGCTGTTTAAGGAAATCGATGCCCTGCGTGAAGAAGTGCGTTTGTTAACACTCGCGCCCGAAACTGTTTTGCCCGAGTCAATTACAGTGCTGAGCCGTGTTGGCGATTCGGTGCTGGTGGATTTAGGTGAGCACAGCGCGTCAATATCAGGTGTGTTAAAGAATGAAGCTTTAAACTTGGAGCAACTGTTTATGGAGCTACACAGATGAGTGTGGCGCACCATAAGCAGATACAAGTCGCGAAGGGCGAAAGAACGAGTCCACGAATGAATCCTTTCAAGGGCATGCTGCGCTTTTGGTGTTTTGATATCGGCAGTGTGAGCTTTTTAGGTACGGCTATACTGGGGGTGATCTTAGCTTGTATCGCCGCAGTTTATGGTAAAAATGATAGTGCTGAACTGTTATTTTCTATGGGGATTATCTCAAGCTCGGCGGCGGTTGCATGGCAACTCATACGTCTGATGGCGAATGAATGCGCACCGTTAATTCCCCATTATCGTCGCCATATCTACATTCAAAGTGTCACTGTTTTAGCTAGCGTTTTTGGCATAGGAGTCTTGTTCTGTTTGGCTTTAGGTTTGACGGCTAGCCTAGCGAGCTTAGTGCTGGCTTTGGTGATGAGTTTAACTTTTATTTGGCTTTGTTTACTCTGTACTCAGTGGTTTTATGCTTCGTTTTTGCTCTTTGTCTTAATGCCATTTATCCCATTGATTGCAGAGCACATTCCCCTTTGGCTAAGTGCTATTGCCCTGCTGATTTTAGGTATGCTGATTGCGCGTGCATGCCGTGTTTTACCTTGGCGTGCTGAGGCGAGGACGGTATATCTTAATGGTCTCGAAATGGGGTGGTTTTGGCTGCCGAATCTGCAATCGATGCGTATCTTGAGTCGCTTCGAGCGTTATTTGCATCCCACCAATTTTTTTATCGGCCCTATGTTGACGATTTTACTGCTGCTATTGCCCGTAGTCTGCTTAGTGCTTGGGCTGTTGTCGCATCAATTTCATTTGAATATCCCTGTATTATTGTTTTTGGCGCAGTTCAGCGTGATTAGTTGTTCGCTGGTGCATTGGAGCCGAGTGCAACGCTCGCGCTCGACAGAAACCTTATTGTTGATGCCAGGGTTTGATGGTCGAAAAGGACTCATAGCAGCATTTTGCCTTGGACAGCAAAGACTCCTGAATGTGGTCGTCGGCATTATGCTGGCGTGTAGTTTGCTGTTGGGCTGGCT
This sequence comes from Shewanella sp. SM23, assembly GCF_025654295.1. Lineage (NCBI taxonomy): Bacteria > Pseudomonadati > Pseudomonadota > Gammaproteobacteria > Alteromonadales > Shewanellaceae > Shewanella > Shewanella sp. SM23. The sequence goes on along the minus strand of NZ_JAKKRM010000013.1, from coordinate 114,530 downwards.
CAATGGTGATCTGAATATGCAGTTAGTGGGTCATCTGGTGCTCAGCACTTACTGGGCCTGCGCCTTGACGTTAGGTTTTGGCTGTATGTGTCGCCGAGTTTTGCATATCACGCTCACTATGATGGTCGTCGCGGGGCATTCCCTGTGGGTGTCCATCAGCCTTACGTCTTTAAGTGATGGCGGCAATTTAACTAATTGGTTGCTATGGGATCTACTCTTAATACTGCTTGGGCAAGCGGTGCTGATTTGGGGCAAGAAAATCCTCTGGAAGGGCGATGTTATGAGGGCATGTTGACGTTTCGAAATTAAATTTTGTTCGCTCTGGCAAGTAAGTGAAACCAAGAGTGGTACGCCGCTAAAGGCTATTTACAGCGTGATTTGGGCGACATTTGCACAACATTAGAGCAAAAACTCTTAGTTTTTATTTGGCCTTCAGGTAGAATGCTGCAAAAGCGGTACACTTGTAAGCTAAAAAGGTGAGTCTCTTATGTCTCTCGATCAATATCATGTTATTCGACTACTACAGCAGCAGAGCGAGTCTTTAAAAGACGCAGTAGCGCTGGAAGGTTTTGAAATGGCCGCTCCTTGGTATCAGGTGAGTTGGCAAGCCTTCGACCAAATCAGCAGTAAAATTGCACAAGTGTTGATCGAACTTGGCGTACAAGTGCAAGACCGTTGCGTTATTCTGGCGCAAAACTGCCCGCAGTGGACTTGTGCCGATGTCGGCACTCTCAAAACTCGTGCCGTTGTAGTGCCAATTTATCCCACCAGTACAGTCGAACAGGCGAGCTTTATCGTTAACGACGCCACCGCTAAAGTGATTTTTGTTGACGATGCTAAGCAATACGCCATGGCGTGTGAGTTGCAAGCCTTATGCCCAAGCCTAGAGCATGTGATTGTATTCGATGCCAGCGTGACACTCGCTGCCGATAAGGCCAATCAGCATTGGCATCTAGATACCCTACTGGCGGGTGACACTCAGTTAAACATTGAGCAAGAAGCCGAGCTTAATCAGCGTTTACAAGCTGCAAATCTCGATGATTTACTGACCTTAATTTATACCTCCGGCACGACGGGCGATCCTAAGGGCGTGATGCTGGATTACCGTAATATGGCGTCTACCATACGCCAGCACGATCAAAAATTGGCCTTCCATTCTGGCGATGTGTCTTTGGCATTTTTGCCCTTGAGCCATGTATTTGAGCGCAGTTGGAGTTTCTACGTCTTGTGCCGTGGCGGCCATAACGTCTATCTGCAAAATACCCAAAGAGTGAAAGAGGCGATTAGCGCCGTGCGTCCACATACCTTGTGTGTGGTGCCGCGTTTCCTCGAAAAAGTGTATAGCGCCGTACAAGATAAAGTCGCCAAATCAGCCGACGGTCGTAAGAAGTTGTTTGCTTGGGCGATGCGCGTTGGCCAACGTCAGTTCGAAGTTGGCCAAGGTCGTGCTAAGGGCGGATTGTGGTTGTCGCTGCAATGGCGTTTGGCGCACAAGCTGGTATATAGCAAGCTGCAAGCCGTGCTTGGTGGCCGTTTGAAGTTTATGCCTTGCGGTGGCGCAGCCTTAGATGTGAATGTAGGTAGTTTCTTCCATGCGATTAATATTCCAGTACTTTGTGGGTACGGTATGACAGAAACTAACGCGACTGTGACCTGCAATACCTTAGGTAATCGAGTGCCGGGTTCCAATGGACAACCTTTGCTGGAAACCGAAATTAAGCTAGGTAAGGACGATGAGATTTTAGTCCGCGGCGCGACTGTGATGCGGGGCTATTACAATCGTCCTGAAGATACCGCCGCTGCGTTTGAAGATGGTTGGTTAAAAACCGGTGATGCAGGGCGTTTCGATGCGAATGGCAATTTATTTATTACCGATCGTATTAAAGAATTGATGAAGACCTCCAACGGTAAATATATCGCGCCGCAAAGGGTTGAGGGCGCCGTTGGCTGTTGTCCTTTTATCGAGCAAGTGGCGATTATTGCCGATGCGCGTAATTATGTGACCGCTTTGATTGTGCCAGCGTTTGAGTCACTGGAAGCGTGGGCGAAGGACAAAGGGCTGAAGTATGAGTCACCTTTAGAATTGCTGCGCCATAGTCATGTGGTTGAGCATTTTGAGCAACGCTTAAAGCAGTTACAGCATGAGTTGGCCGGTTTTGAACAAATTAAAAAGTTCACTCTGTTGCCTGAAGCGTTTTCGATGGAAGCGGGTTTAATCACCCCAACGCTCAAGCTGCGCCGCAAGATGATTTACCATAAATATGCCCATGAAATAAATGCTATGTACAACAACTAATTGTTAACTTGTTGTTGCTAAAGGCCGCAGAAGCGGCCTTTTTTTTATCTACTACTTCCTGAAGTGCTTTTCTTCGCTTAAAATTCGCCCCGTTTACTGGTGCGCATGAGGCGCGAGGCGTCGGTATAAAAGGTGTAGTTAAATGGAACTTTCGATTCGTAGTTTATTCACTGCAGCGAGTGCGGTGTTGTTATCTTCTTTAACTGTCATTCCTGCAGCTGACGCTGAGGATTACGACAAAATCGTCCATGGCCCAGTGGACTTGCCTAACGGGCAATGGCTCAATTTCTATCAAAAAGATCATAAAGTGTGGGGCGAAATGCTCTATGGCGATGCGCCCGGCGTGCGTCTTGATGATTATGGTTCTGCTGAAGTGGTTGCGGTTTTTTACCTCGATTTTGATAAAGGTGGCACCAAAGAAGTGGTTGTCATGCTTAAAGATGCCGATGGTCAGCATTTACGGGGCTATGGTTTTGAAGGAGATGATCTCACAAAACTCCCCCGTCTACAGGTTGTGCTTGATGAAGTGGCACCAACCTTAACCTCGTTTACCGTGGGTAGCGTTCGCAAAGTGTTAAGCCAAATTCCGCCGCAACAATATCGTATGACCTATGATGTTGACGCGATTGAAGATCCCGCCATTAAAGCGATTGTCGATGGTTCTACTAAGCTCAAGCCGACCTTAGTGGGTTATCGTAATTCCGAAGGTTCCCCCGTCGATGTGAAGACAGCCGTCGAATATAAATTACGTTATCCACTCACTCGTAAAGATAAAGATGCCCAAGGTAATGAGCATCAATATAGCCTTGTGACCACCTTTGATCGCAGTGGATATAGTGAAGAAGATGGCAGTTTTGTATTGGTGAGCGTGGCCTTTGAGGCCGATGACTTTGATTGGCTTAAAAGTGGTGGTGCCGTGATCCCTAAAACTGGCCCATCCTACGATTTTATGAGTATGAGCATGGCGAGTACTTGGGCAGGGCTTGCCAGTGAAAGTCATTATGCCCAAGGCGTGCTTGATGGCCCGTATGCGGCCTACGATGGTCGCAATGGTAGCGTGGTTTACTCTGGTAACTACAAACAGGGCAAAAAAGTCGGTAAGTGGATGGAGACAGAGAACCAAGCCATTTATTGGGAAGGCGAATATCTTGACGGTAAAAAGCAAGGTAAATGGATTGCACAGTCGATGTTCGATGAGGCCGATAACTTTGGTTTTGCCCATTACAATCAGGATGTGCTCGACGGCCCCTACGAAGTCTATGAGCCCGATTATGACTCCAGTGCAGAAGGCGATAAGCGATTAGTGGCAAAAGGTATTTATCTTAATGGCGTAAAAGATGGCGAGTGGCTTGAGGCTGATGGCAGCAAAGGCCAATATCAAAAGGGTGTCAAACAAGGTCCTTGGGTCGATAAAGTGACGAGCGGACATTTCCGTGATCAAGTTGGTGAAGGCGCCTATCTTGCCGGAAAACGCACTGGCCTTTGGGTATTTAAAGCCGAAGATGGGACTCGTACCGAAGTGAACTATGTCAATGGCTTACGTCAAGGAGAGTCTAAATCATTCGACAAAAATAATCTGATGTTTAATACCCGTCATTATGAGCAGGGTCGCCTTAATGGTCAGAGTATTTGGTATTCAAGTCCTAATGTCGTGGTGGATATCGCTAATTACCGCCAAGGAGAGTTGGATGGCCAGCAAATGCGCTTTAATCCCCAGAACGGTGAGCTGACTGAACTAACGAGTTATAAATTCAATGAAGCGGTGACGCTTAAGCCTTCGCACGATGAATGTAGTATGCGTGAGAATCCCTACTCAGATGATTGTGAAGGGGTGATTAATGGTAAAAATGAAGCAATTTCATCGATAAAACACGGTGAGCAGCGCGAATATCATAGCAGCGGCTCCTTGTATAAATTGGCTTATTACACCAATGGCGCTGTAGATAAAGAATATCAGTTTGATTCCAATGGCCGTTTATTAAATTTAAAAACGTACAAAGCGGGTAAGGAATACGGCCCAAGTATCAGTTATTCCACTGATGGTGGTTACTCACTCTCCCGATATGGTCACCAAGTGAATAACCGTGTCTCTGGCCCCCATTACAGTTTCTATCCCAATGGGCAATTAAGAAGCCTGTGGAACTACTGCCAGCAAGAAGGCGAAACCTGGAACGGTGAACCTTACTACTGGGATAACGCCATTGCGCGCTGCGGTATACAGCGCGAGTACTTTGATAATGGTGCCGTGAGTTGTATTGAAGACCTCGATAGCAATTATGCCGTGGACAAAGTGTGTTACGACATGAATGGCAAGATAGCGAATGAAATGCTGCGTATCGATGAACAGCATGTGGTACACAAGCGCTACATTAACGGTGTCATCTATTCCGAAGAGCCGGGTTTTGCCGATTACTCACATATCACTAAGGGCCGTAAGATTTATCACTTAGAGAACCCAAAAACTCATGGGGTGTATAAGTCTTATAAAAATGGCAAGTTAGAATACGAGAAAATGTATGATATGGGTAAGGCTGGATGCCTTAAAAAGTACGATGCTAACGGCAAGCAAACCCCAGAAACGGCGAGTTGTCAGTTTTAAAATGCTAGGTTTGGGCTAGTGGCTAGAACCTGTTTGGCTTAGGATAATGGATGAGTTTGGTGGTGTGGTTTCATTGCGATAATCACCACGCTCTTCCATTCATAAAATAATAAAAAGGAAGTTTGCATGTCAGCCACAGAATACAGTCTCGAAATCAATCCAAGATTTACTGAAACCGACGGCCTAGGTCATATCAACAACACTGTTATCCCCGTATGGTGCGAAGCGGCGCGCACGCCAATCTTTGAGATTTTTAATCCCGAGTTAGATTTGCATCAGTGGAACTTAATCGTCGCGGGGTTTACCGTGGTATTTATCGCGCCGACTTACTATGGCAAGAGTGTCACAGTAAAAACCTATGTTAGCCGTATCGGCAATAGCAGCTTCGAACTGACCCAAACCTGTTGGCAAGCGGGCAACAAGACCGCCGAAGTAAAAACTACCTTAGTGCACTACGATTACAGCAGTGAAAAAAGCCGCCCGATTCCTGAAGAAATCCGCGAAATGCTCGCTAATCTGAATGGTGAAAGTGCTTAGTCTGCTTACTCTTTCGGTCAGCGTAATTGCAATTGCGCTGCTGAAGGGTTAATTTGTCGACCCGCTAACTGTGATGCAGATCACTTATCTGTATTGCTTAATTTTTATCGGTTCGGATTAACCATGAGATTCTATTTTACCCGCATGCGATCGAAGGACATTTGTCCACCAAGACAGCCACTTAAAAAGATTGTGTGGTCATGGGTTGGGGCTTTCTGTGGCATTTACTTGGTCGCGAGTCTCGCAAATTATATGAGTGAAAACCTCGTCGACACTATGTTTGTCATTGGCTCGTTCGGCGCGTCGGCAGTGCTAGTGTACGGTGCACCGCTGGCGGAGTTTTCTCAGCCGCGTAACTTGATTGGTGGCAGTGTGTTATCGGCCTTAATTGGGGTCGCAGTGTACCAAGTGTGTGGCGATTATGTGGTGCTGGCGAGCGCCTTAGCGGTATCCCTGTCTATCGCATTCATGTACCTGACTCGCACTCTTCATCCTCCGGGCGGCGCAACGGCATTGATTGCCGTGATTGGCGGTGAAAACGTGCATCAACTTGGCTTTCTTTACGCGTTAATGCCAGTGTTCCTCGGCTCAGTATTACTCTTACTGGTCGCGCTGGTGGTCAATAACCTTTCCACCGATCCCAAGCGCCATTACCCTGTTTATTGGATTTAGCGAACTCGTTTTTAAATCTGCCTATTTCAAAAACTTCTGCACATACCAGCAGCTGGCTTGGATAGTAAACTCTTGGCCTTTAGCCCACTTTAAGCCGTGGCGCACTAAGCGTTCGGCAAGGCCTTTACCGCGCAGTTCGTTGGGGACAAAGGTGCGGCTAAAATCGATATCCTTGCCTGATAATTGGTATTCCAACACGGCTTCATAGCCATCGACAGGGATAATAAAACGCTGTCTATCCTGTTGATGTTCAATGGCTATCTCGATATTTTCGTTATCTGACATACATGCTTCCCTCAAGGAGTGGCTTAAAGTGTGCTGGCAATTCGTTATTGATTTGAATAGCTTAAGCGACTTCGTGCTGTTTGAGAATCGCCAGCAGTTCTGTCGGTAACTCGGCTTTTTTACCCGTTTTAAAGTTAAACATCACCGCGACTGAAGTACCTAAGGTGGTCACTGCCTGCTGCTGTTTACTAAAAGCCTGATAATGCATGGTAAATCTATCGCTGTGAATATCGCTAATACTGACACTCACCAATAAAGTATCGGGGAAAGTCACTGGGCGTTTATAGCGAGCCTGATTTTCGCTGATTACGGGGCCAATACCGGATTTATACAGAGTATCTAGCGGGAAGAGGCGATTGAAAAAGTCGATACGTGCCGTTTCAAAATAGCGGAAATACACCACATTATTTACGTGTTGTAGGGCATCCATTTCACCCCATGCAACGGGGATTTCTGTGACTATGGGGTGCTGTGCGAGAAACTTTTCCATTGCCTGTTCTTGTACACCTTCTTGCAACTGTTCTTGTTTAAATCCCATGATAAAAATCCCAAGTTAAAACGCTCGTTTAAGCGGCCAGACTAGCAGCATAAGATTGCTGCGACAAGTCTTGGCCTAAGCTGATACTGTGGCTGATAATGGCAAGCAATGCAGATATGAGTAATGTCTTTAAAGGGTTAGGTTGAGCTATGTATATTGGACAAGTGGCAAAGCAAACTGGGCTGTCGATAAAAGCGATTCGCTTGTATGAGGAGTGGGGGCTTATTGACACTCCCGCACGTCAGGGGCGTTATCGTATTTATAGTGCGGCGGATATTAGGCTGTTGTTGCTGATCAAAGAGGCCAAAGCCCTCGGCATTAAGCTTGTCCAACTAAAAGATTTACTCGAACAAGGCGATAAGCATGCTCAGTTAGCCACAGTACAGGCTTTTTTGTTGGGTATAAAAGCAGATTTTTTACGCCAGATAAGTGAGTTAGAACATAAAGTCACTCAGTTAGATGCCTGTATTGATGGGCTCACCTCCTGTGAGTCGCAGCTGTTACCTTAGGTCTTGACTCTCCCCTTAGGGGCAGAGTTTATGCTATTTGTCACAGTGACTGTTATGGAGTTTCATCGTGGCAAAAAAGATTTTAGTGATCTGTGGTAATCCTAAGGCGCAGAGTTTTTGTGAGCATCTGGCTGAAACCTATGCCCAAGCGGCGGCAGATAAACACTCAGTGAGAATCGTCAAACTAGCTGAGCTGAATTTTGACCCGAATCTGAGCTATGGTTATCGTCAACCTCAGCCACTCGAAGCCGATTTGCAGACGTTTCAAGCGAATATCCAGTGGGCGGAGCATGTGGTGATTGTCACCCCGATTTGGTGGGGCGGTATTCCTGCTAAGTTTAAAGGCTTAATCGATAGGACATTTTTATCTGGGTTTGCATTTAAATATGAGAAAGGTAAATTGATACCCGCTAAGTTGCTGCGCCATAAAACCTCGCGAATTATCATGACTATGGACACGCCGCCTTGGTATTACAAGTGGTTTCAAGGTGCTCCCGCGCTCAAACAGCTTGATACCGCCACCTTAGTATTTAGTGGTTTTAAGCGGGCTAAGTCCAATATGTTGGGGCCAGTGATGAGTGCTAAGGAGCCGCAATTGCAACAATGGCGAGCGTTGGTGCAGCGGCTGGGGAATTTAGGTTTATAGAATCTAGTGAAACAAGGAGTGGGGTGTGATTAAACAAGTGGGCAATACTCTTATTCAGCCAAAACACAGAGCGTCTTGCCATTGCGGTGCCGTGGTATTGGAGTTGTCATTGCCTAATGGCATCGAAAATCCACGCCGTTGCGATTGCTCTATCTGTCGTCGTAAGGGCGCAATGGTTGGCTCTGTGCCGCTGGCGGGGATTAAGATCCTCAAGGGTGAGGAAGTGCTGAAACTCTATGAATTCAATACCAAAACTGCCAAACACTACTTCTGCTCTATCTGCGGTATTTACACCCATCACCAGCGGCGTTCCAATCCCCATGAGTATGGTTACAACATTGGTTGCCTCGAAGGGGTCAATCCATTCGATCTCGAAAATGTGCCCACGAATGATGGCGTTAACCATCCTGCGGATCGTTAGATTATGAACATAGGTCAGTTTGCTGCACTCACAGGGCTGTCGGCGCATACGCTCAGATATTACGAGAAAATTGGCCTACTGCAGTCTGTCGTGCGAAATGGCAGCGGGCATCGTGATTATGCGGCGAAAGAAGCGGAATGGATTGGGTTTATCAATCGCTTAAAAGAAACGGGCATGTCGTTAAAGCAGATATTGACCTATGCCGAGTTGCGTGTCCAAGGCGATGCAACCGCTGGCCAGCGACAGCAGTTGCTCGAGCAACATGCAACACAATTGGCTGAGCGTATTCGCCAAGAGCAGGAGCATTTGGCTGCCCTTAAGCAAAAAATTCACTATTACCAAACTCATTTTTAGTGGCTAAGCTCAGTCGCTAACATTTTGGTTAAATGCTAAAAAGCTAATATTATTTACTTTTCTATTTGCTTGCGCCTCTAGTCGGCGAGTTAAACAGAGGGTTAGTTTTACTGATCCGCATTGCCTGTGTCATCCATCAATGAACCATTGACTTAGAGTTAACTCTAAGGTTTAGGCTGCTTACTGTGATTTAATCCAACAGGAGCTAAAAATGAGTAATCAAAGATATGTGCAGGGCCTCGCTAAACTGACTGAAATCGACGGTGAGGCGGGGGAGAAAGTCATCCGCAGTCTTGCCGATATTTGCCCTGACTTAGGCAAGTACATTATTGAATATCCTTTTGGGGATATTTATCAGCGTGAAGGGCTCGACCTTAAGACGCGGGAGCTAGTGACAGTTGCCGCACTCACGGCGCTAGGGCATTGCCAGCCACAGTTAAACGTACATATTAATGGCGCATTGAATGTCGGTTGTACGCCGCAGGAAATTGTTGAGGTGATATTGCAAATGTCGGTTTATGCTGGCTTTCCTGCTGCACTTAATGGCATGTTTGTCGCTAAAACCGTATTTTCTGAGCGGGAGTTAAGCGTCGTTTAGTTAGTCCTGAGTCAGGTTTATTGATTTGTAAAAGTGACGATAAGGCCGCTTTGATTTCCTCTCAAGTTCATTTTAGTTGGATTTAAACTGGCGATGGGGTGTTGCAGAGCTTTCATTCGACTCTAAGCAGAGCGTTCGACTTTGGCTAGAGATAGCCAAAGTGACCAATGTACCGAGATTGAGTGGCACAGTTGCCATCACTGTGCTTTGCACATTACAGTGGCAAATGTTGCCCGTCTTACTATTTCAATGGAATGTAAAATAATAATGAATTTAATCGGTTACATTGGGGCGGCTCGCCAATACTTGCGAAAGCTCAGCTTACCATCACTGAGTGAAATCCGTTTAGATTTGGGCAAATTTTGGCGCTGTCTTATCCAAGGGGTGGCTAAGTTATCCTTTGCGCAAAAGCTGTATCTTATTGCTTTGATATTGGCTTTTAGTAGCGAGTTAATGGGGTTGGTCGCTGTGATTGCCGTCATCGCTATGGCCATCGAGTTTTGGCCTGTGTTCGAGCGGGTTTGGCACAGTTTGGCGGGCAAAGCTGTGTTGTTGCTGTTTTATGCGATGATTGCCAACTTTGCTTTGGGCTGGTCTGGCGCGATAGTTAACGAAGTGGTTGGGGTCTCAGCAAGCGATCTCAATTACACCCATAACTTAGCGATTTTACTCTATATGCCCGCTTGGTTTTTGATGGTAAGCGCGATTGTGCTGCTGGCATTACAGTTGATTATTCCTATCTATTTAATATTGATCTTTTTGCTTAAACCTTTAGGTGTCAAATCGTTACGGCTTACCTCGCATACTTCATTCCGTAAAACGACTTTTTTGATCCGTATCGTGCTAGCGACTGTGGTTTTGTATCACTTGAGCCTGCTAATTGATTTAGAGACTCGCATTGAAACCTCGTTTGGCAACTTTATTACCTCTCCCCAAGAAGCCGCTAAGCATGCGCCTCGCGAGCCTAAATCGGGACGGTTGCCGGATGCGACCGATGTGCTGACGGTACCGATTGTAGAGCTAACTCAGACTGCTCTTGACTCTGAAAGCGATAAATCGAGCAAGGCTGAGAATAGTAATGATGACAGCGAGCTGGAAGAGGAAGATCGCAAAAAGGCCTACGCCTCAGTGCGAACTCAATATCAGTACTTAGTGCGGCAATGGCTAGCTACGTTCGCATTTTCACTTGAAGCCAATGGCCGCTCGCGTTGTAAAAAGCCTGCCGAGTCGAATGTGATTGAATTAAATGATTACGAGATTTTGTTGATCACACCCGATAAGAATGCGGATTATGGTTATCGTTTTGAGGTGGAAAAATGTATCTCGGCCGCGTTTCCGCTGGCGGTGAAGGGCAATTGAGTCAATTAATAAAAAAGCGACCACAAGGTCGCTTTCGTTTTATCGGCTAAATCAGTTTGAGCTGACTATCGTGCTATTCAACCATCACGTTATTCAAAATTGCATTATTCAATCAGCAGCTCATCGAAGCTGCTGATTTTGCGGAACTCGCCAGTGCGTTGCTTGCTGTCGCGAACCATTTGGCAGGTCATCATGCCCGCAGCGTCGGCAGCCTTTAATTCTTCAATAACATCAGACACAAACAGTACTTGTTTGGGGCTTAAACTGATGGTGTTGAGGATATTGCAGTAAGCCTGCTTATCTAATTTGTTGCCCGTGCGAGTGTCGAAATGGCCGTTAAACATTTCAGTTAAATCGCCGCCGTCACTGTGGCCGAACAACAGTTTTTGCGCGTCGACAGAGCCGGATGAAAAGCTGTAAATACGCAGATTTTGTGCGCTAAAACGTTTCACCGCTTCAATAAAGTCCGGGAAGATATGGCCCTTAAATTCGCCATGGGCATAGCCTTGTTTCCAAATTAACCCTTGTAAGGTTTTAAGTGGCGTAGCTTTACGGTCTTCGTTGACCCACTGTTGCAGGATCTCAGTTACACGCGCTAAGTCAGCCTCGGGCTCTAGGGCGATATCTTTAGTGTCACAAATACAGTTTTCAACCAATACATTGTGTTGGTTCTGTTCTAAAAAGTCTGGCAAGGCTTTGACAGAATAGGGGAATAGTACATCTTGGATAAAGTTTAGGTCTGTCGTGGTGCCTGCTGTGTCTACGACTATGGCTCTGATACCCATAATGTTTTGATACTCCACAATATGTTGGCTAAAAAATGCAACTCCGATCCTAAGCGTTATTGGTGAAATTGGCTAGTCTATTTCACCCAAACACATGGGCAAATTGTGGGTGATATCACTAAGCGATAAGATTGAAATTTGATTAATCTAGTAATTTTAAAAGCTTACCCACTGATTATCCGAGAAAACACTAACTTGATACTGGATTTCATCTCGTTTATTGCGCACAAGTTTGTGGTAGACATAAGACTATGGTCTTAATAGCTAAGGGAAATTTAGGCTGCTATTGTAGTTAAAGTCTCTTTACTCCTTTATACCTTGCATGCTGTGGTTTTCGGGAGACGAGACAGCATATTTAACCTGCGAATAGAGAGACCTTACATGAAATATTTACCCGCACTTGGCTTTGGTATCCTATTAGCCTTATTGAGTTTTATCAGCTTCTCATTGGTCGCCAGCGTGGGTTATATGTTGGACATGTTGAGTGCGGTGCCTCACATCTCGCATAACAGTGTGGAGTATCTTTTGTTGGCGGCTCACGATGCGAGTTTGCTGATATTGCTTGCAGGTTTAGTGCTTTATGCTTACCACAGGATCTTTCCTAAACTTCCCTTCGATTGGTTTACCGCTGTGCTTATCCAAATGCCGCTTGGCTTGGCGGTACTGGTGTTAGATGGTTTTACTTTAAACCTGTTTTCATTCAAAGGTTTTGCACTAACGCTGACCACTTTAGCCGCTTCATTTGGGGTGCTAAGCCTCTTTTGGTTGCTTCAACGCAGAGCTAAGCGCTTCGAGGCGAGGTTGAGTAAATAAGCAGAATCTACAGAACATAGCGTAGGCGCAGCGCCGTTTGTTCAACAGGGGATAACGCGAGCCACTGTTCTCGGATTTCCACGGCTTCCTGCGGATAGTCGGTAATGAGTACATCGGCTCCCAGCGCCAACATGCGCAGCATTTGCCGTGGATTATTAACAGTCCATACATGCACTTGCTTACCTCCTTTGTGTGCACGGGCGATAAACTTTTCGTTAGTAATCGATTGATTGACCGCTAAGAATTGTGTATTCGCCTTAATGGGATCGCCAATGGATTGAGTGACGATAAGGCCAGTGTGAATGGAAGGGTCGAGTCGTTGAACTTCTTCAATGGCTCTTGCTTCGAGCGATGTAATCACCACTTGTTGTGTCATTTTCTCTTGTTGCAATAAGGCGACAACGGCCTGCGCTAAGCTGGGATCGGCTTGATTATATTTAAGCTCAATGTTCAAACCGATTTTGTTGCGTGCCTCATTAAGCATCTCTAGTAGTGTTGGTACGGATTCACCTACAAAGGCGGCACTGTGCCAACTCCCTGCATCAAGCTGTTGTATTTCACTCGCACTGAGGTTAGCAACTCGCCTTGGATCGCCCGCTATGCGCATTAAATCAGCATCGTGCAATACCATTAAGGTGCCATCGGATGCCGTTTGCACATCGATTTCGGCATAATCCGCCTTTTCTGCAATCGCTAAACGCAAAGCCGCAAGGGTATTTTCTGGTGCCCTAGCAGCGCCAGCACGGTGGGCAGTAATCAGGATGTCATCCCTTTGTGGTTCACTATTGAGGGCATATACCCCTAACCCCAACATGATTAAAAAAGTGCCGATCAACACCCCGCTTATCGTATAAATCGACAGTTCAGACGTTCTTTTTACCGTTTGTCGCCCAAGGCGTTCTAACCCTGCGGGTTTTTCTCCCAGTTGGCGGTATAACAGCAATATGATAAAGGCTTCCCCAAACATTCCGAGTAAGGACCATGCCGCGCTGAGCATAAAAATCAGTGCGGAGACGAGGGCCAATATGGCTAATTCTGTCGAAAGTGTCAGCGTAACCCTATCGAGTAAGCTATCGGCACCCCAGGAGATCAGCAGCATTAAGGGATACACCAAAGCACCTATCCTCAACCACCAACCCGCAGCGTGCCACATAATCGGGCGTTCATTGCCTGCGCTTAATTGCCAACTGCGTTTGAGTGCCGTCAAAGCATCGGTCGTTTCACTCACAATAATTGTTAGTGAAAAGGCCGCTTTGGCCCACAGATATAAGGCAACAAGGACATAGATTATCGCTAAGAACGCCATACTCGTTAAGGCGAGATACCAGTCTATAGGCTTGAAATATAAGTAGTAATTGATGTCGTGTCCCTGTAGAAACACGCTGAAAATCAGATATCCTAACCCGATAAAAGGTACGCTGAGCAGCAATAAGCAAGCCGCATAAATGCTACCAAGGCGAATAAATACGGGTAAGCGCGCTGTCGCGAAAATCAGCGCCCGCACTGGGCCAATGGGAATATCATATAAGCCAGATGCTGCGAGAATCGTGACTCCAGCACGTTGGGTAAAAAACACGGTAAAGCTACTGAATAGAGTAATGACCATAAACAGCAAGCCATAGGGAGACATGGCAAAGGCGATTAAGTCGTAATTGGTGATGGTGACATTGCCCGTTTTGGCAATCAGATGGCGCAGTAGCCAGCCAAAAGACGGGACGATAATACCCGCCGACACTAAGGTGAATAACAGTTCAAATTCAATGAGTTTTCTACCGCAGCGACGAATAGCTTTAAGCGTGTCATGCCAGTAACTGTGTTCAGGATTGAGCATGCAGCTTCCTTAATCGTGCGAGTTGAGGACTGTAATTTAGCAGCGTTTCAGGTTTAAGGTTAGTCATCGAATTTATTACCTTGGGTAAGATGATGATTTATGCCTGTCTGTTGCTTTCGGTGGTGTGCTTTGTAAAACAGATAATTACACTCAATAGTGTATGCCATATAGGGGTACGAACCTTTATAATCCTGATGGATGTAGGGATAACAGGTTGATATGGACAATGAGTAAGTTTTTTTGGGTACTGATGGCATTTTCATTACTGGCAGTGTTGATTGTGCTGAATTCTACGGGAGTGATAATCCATATCCCAACATCTCGAGTTTTGAATAATATTGCACATATTGTCTCCCCTTTGCTGCTGGTGATTTCTATTGTTGTTGCCAATATTGTGGGTATCGGGATCTTTATCTATTTCAAACATTGGGTATATGTGGTTGTGAGCACGCTGATGGTAATACCTTCTATTTTGTTTTTATGGTTGATTTTTAATATGTTTTAGCCCGTTGCTTTTAAAAATGTTGAGAGGTAAGTCATCGATATTTGCAACCGATTGCTAAATCTCCCAAGATGAAACGCAACCATCGTTAATTCGGCGCGAAAAATGAGTGCTAGCTCAAAGGTTTGTGCATTTGTGGTGGATTGGGATGATATTTGCTGAACTTCGGTGGTACAGGATTATCAGAGGATTAAGCAAGCCTCTGATTTTTATGTTAGCCAAGGAGTTATTGATGAGAAATCCCGTACTTTCAAGCCTTGTTCTTGCCCTGTTTTTGGGGGCTCCACTGGCGAATGCCAATATAGAATCGATCGAAAATCTTCAGGGTATTCGTGCATTACAACAGCAAGCGCCGCAGTTATTAAGCTCAGGTTTACCAAATGAGCAGCAATTTTCACTGCTTAAACAAGCTGGTGTGGATGTGGTGATCAATCTTATGCCGGACAGCAGTAAAGATGCCCACCCTGATGAAGGTAAACTCGTGACTCAGGCCGGAATGGACTATGTGTATATTCCCGTGGATTGGCAAAATCCAAAGGTCGAAGATGTGGAAGCCTTCTTTGCGGCTATGGATCAGCATAAGGGGAAAGATGTATTAGTGCATTGTCTCGCTAATTATCGAGCGTCAGCGTTTGCTTATTTATATCAGTTAAAACAAGGCCAAAATCCCAACATGGCACAGACCATGGCGCCATGGAATGATGAGTTAACGATTTACCCTAAATGGCAAGCGTTACTTACGGAAGTGAGTGCTAAATACGGACATTGATCCTTGGCGACACGCCCTATAATATGATGGCGCTAATTCGAGGAAGAATGGAATAGCGCCAAAACATAATTTTTATTTGAATTCACTTATCGTCCTAATACAGAATTAAATTTTTTGCCGTTTAGCAAGCATTGACATTTAAAGGAAAAATATCAGTGGATATAACACCATTTCTTGATAGGCCTGAATCAGTAAAGGGCTGGATAGATAAATGTATTTCTAATCGAGGTCTCGGATATTGGCTTGTTTATGAGGACACTTCACAGAATGATGATATTCAACTCACGACAACTTTATTACCGATAGTGGGTAGTACCAATAACTTTTCGGATCAAGAATTTGATGAGTTTGAAAATAGCCTGTTTAAAAGTGGCTATTGTTACTTCTTGAATATGGATCAAATCGAAGATGTCATTGACAACTACACAATGCAAAAAGCGCAATGGACAGATAGCGAATTACTTGAAGCTATTCTTTTTTATTTTAAGCGAGACGCGTTTATTTGCCTCTAAAGCGTTAATGAGTGATAGGTAAGGTGACGTATGAGCATTACGGAATGGAATAAAGCTTCGATTTATAATGTTGCATCGTCATAATTGTTTAACGCTAGTCGGTATAGTTGACACAATCAACTAATCTCGATATTGTTGATACAGTCAACTATATCGAGAGCCTTCTATGCCTTCATTGTCACTCAGTGAAACCTTGCACAGATTAGTGCATGCCTACAAAAAGCAATTGCGTAGCGATATTGCTGCACAAGAGATTGATTTACCTGTCACTCATATCCGTGCCTTGAAGGGCGTGTGTCGCAATCCTGAATCGACAGCTCAGTCTATTGCCCTGCGAATGCAGCGGGATAAAGCGCAAATTACCCGTGTTCTTAATGAGCTACAGCAGAGCGGGTTGATCACTAAAATCGATAACCCTAAGGATGGCCGCAGCCAGTTACTGCGACCCACGGCTGAGGGGGAAAAGATCATGACTCAGATCAATGCCTCAGAACGTAAAACCGTGGCGCGCATGACGCAGGCGCTCAGTTCAGACGAAGTCGATACTTTTATTAAACTTGCCAATAGGATCAGTAAAAGTGTGGATGATGCCGCTACCGCCAAAAGTGAAGCTGATTGCCTTACTCAAAAAAGACCATCTAGTAAGCCAAAAGATACGGCTGGAAAAGGAGCCATTGAGTTGCGCTTAACGGCAGAAAACGCAATAGGAGAAAATCATAATGAATAAACCTGCACCACGTGAGCTAGAAGTGATCCGCTCGACTTATATCACCCCGCATATGCTACGTATCACCTTAGGCGGTGTGGGATTGGCTGGATTTCCTGCCGGTCAAGAGAGTGCCTATATCAAGTTGTTATTCCCACAAGCGGGTGAGCGTCCATTAATGCGAACTTACACTATCCGTCAGCAACGCGATGATGAAATCGATGTGGATTTTGTGCTGCACTATACCGACGGCCCCGCATCGAGTTGGGCGAAAACGGCGCAGGTGGGCGAACTCATTCAAATTGGCGGACCCGGACTTAAAAAACTGATCAACTTTGAGGCGGATTGGTTTTTACTCGCAGGTGATATGACAGCCTTACCCGCCATTAGCGTGAACTTAGCGCAATTACCAAAGGATGCCGTGGGTTATGCCGTGATTGAAGTATTGAGCGAAGCCGACATTCAACCTCTCGTGCATCCTGAACATGTTGAGCTGCATTGGGTGATCAATCCTGAAGCCGATCCCGAAGGCCGCCCTTTGATCGAGCGAATTGCCCAATTACCTTGGCTTGCTGGCGAGCCCGCCGTATGGATTGCCTGTGAATTTAATAGCATGCGCGCGTTAAGAAGACACTTTAAGCAAGCGCATTCATTGCCTAAGAGTCATTTTTATACCTCGAGCTATTGGAAAATAGGTTGTAACGAAGGTGAGCATAAGCTGGTAAAACAAGAAGATGAACAGTTAGAAAATGGGGCCAGTGTTTAAATCCAGATAAGGTCGCCAAGTTTGACTTAACGACCTTATCTAACCTTTCGCTTATGCCGTTTTTGCTGCTGATGCACCTATTATTGATGCACTTAGGCTACTGGTGAACTAGCTTGCCATTCTTCACTACATCTTTGCAGGGATTGACGCCGTAGCTGTAGGCCAACTGCGCAGGCGTAGCGATATCCCAAAGACAAAAATCGGCTTGTTTGCCAACGACTAAGCTGCCAACCGTGTCTTCAATTCCGAGTGCTTTGGCGGCATTTAAGGTGAGTCCAGTTAGGGCTTCTTCTGGCGTTAAGCGGAACAAGGTGCAGCCCATATTTAGCATCAACAGGGTTGAGCAAATGGGGGATGAACCAGGGTTGAAATCGCTGGCGAGCACCATAGGTACGCCGTATTGGCGCAGTAAATCGATAGGTGGTTTTTGGGTTTCCCGCAAAAAGTAAAAGGCGCCCGGCAGCAGTACGGCGCAGGTGCCGCTTTCACTTAAGGCTTTTACGCCTGCCTCATCTAAATATTCGATATGATCCACAGACTTAGCACCAAGACGTGCGGCCAGTGCGCTGCCACCCATATTAGTTAACTGCTCGGCATGGAGCTTAATCTCTAAGCCCGCCGCTTTGGCTGCGCAGAGTACCCGTTCAGTTTGCTCAAGGTTAAAGGCGATATTTTCGCAGAATACATCCACTGCATCGGCAAGATTTTCGGCGATCACCGCGGGTAGCATCTTATTGATAATTAAGTCGACATAGCCGTCGCTATTGTCTTTATATTCTGGCGGAATTGCATGGGCGCCAAGGAATGTGGTCTTCACATCTACGTGGTGATGCTTGCCGAGCTCGCGGGCGACACGCAGGATTTTCAATTCAGTTTCAGTATCTAAGCCGTAACCCGATTTTATCTCAACCGTAGTCACTCCTTCTTTGGCCAGCGCGTTTAAACGCTGACGGCCGAGTTCAAATAATTCTGCTTCATCCGCTTCGCGGCAAGCTTTAACGGTCGAAATAATGCCGCCACCTGCACGAGCAATTTCTTCGTAACTGGCGCCCTGTAGGCGTAACTCAAATTCATTGGCGCGATTACCGGCAAAGATTAAGTGGGTGTGGGCGTCAATTAATCCTGGGGTGATCCAACCGCCTTTGCCCCTGTAAACGGGAATTGACAAAACATCGAAGGCGGGCAGTTCGCTGCGGGGGCCAAGCCAAGCAATTTTGCCATCTTTTACTGCGATGGCCGCGTTGGTGATCGCACCATAAGGTGCTGATACGGAAGGGTCCATTGTGGCTAAGTTAACGTCTATCCAAACCTGATCCCAAGACATGTATTCCCCTCGCTGTGCTGGCAGATGTTAACCAAGTGATTAACGGTTTATTAAATTTATGTGAGCTGGCTTGTATTTACTTGTATATACAAGCTAGGATTGTAGCCGCAATTTTGAACGTTTGAAAGAGTGAATAGCACCTAGATTCTAGCGCTTTATATTGAGGAAATGTTTTGGCTACACCTAAGTTTGCAGAAATTAAGCAATACATTATCTCCTCTATCGAGTCGGGTGAGTGGGAAGAGCATGCTCGCGTGCCTTCTGAGAATCAGCTTGCCGATTTGTTTACCTGCAGCCGAATGACGGCGCGACGTGCGCTAACCGAGCTGACGGATAGCGGCGTACTCGAACGCTCCCAAGGGCTCGGCACCTTTGTGGCTGGGCGAAAATCCCAGTCGTCTATGTTGGCGATTCGCAATATTGCCGACGAAATTAAAGACCGCGGCCACGGCTATAGCGTACAGCAATGGGTGCTAGAACAAACCGTTGCCAGTACAACTATCGCAATTTCCCTTGGACTTGAGCACGGTGCAAAGGTATTCCATTCGATCTTAGTGCATTGCGAGCAGGGTTTACCGCTGCAAGTCGAGGAGCGTTATGTGAATCCCGAGTTAGTGCCCGATTATTTATTGCAGGATTTTACCCAGCAGACACCCCACGAATATTTGTCCCAAGTGGCACCGCTGACCGAGGCGCATCACACGATTGAGGCGATTATCGCCAGCGCCGAATTACAGCAAAGGCTCGAGATCCCCGCGACTGAGCCCTGTTTACAGATTTTACGCCGCACTTGGTCACGCCAAGGCGTGGTGAGTTTTGCCAAGTTAGTTCACCCCGGTAGCCGCTTTAAACTCGGCGGCCACTTAACTTTTAGCAAGTAGCGCCAGTGGCGTTATTTACCGATTTAAATCAGTCACTCTAATAGCTGTACCTTTATAAGTTAAAAGATAAAAACACAATAAAAACAATAGTGCTAACCCGTATTAGCGACTTAGCGAATACGAGTTAGCACCACAGGTTGAAAGAGGAAAAATTCAATGGATAAGCGCCACGACCCAAGCCGCCGTATTATTGCACCGCATGGCACACAATTAAGCTGTAAGAGTTGGCTCACAGAAGCGCCAATGCGTATGTTAATGAACAACTTACATCCAGATGTCGCCGAACGCCCAGAAGACTTAGTCGTCTATGGTGGTATTGGCCGCGCCGCCCGCGATTGGGATTGCTACGACAAAATCATCGAAGTCTTACAACGCCTCGAAGACGACGAAACCTTATTAGTGCAATCGGGCAAACCAGTGGGTGTATTTCGCACCCACGCCGATGCGCCGCGCGTATTAATCGCTAACTCAAACCTAGTACCACATTGGGCGAACTGGGAGCATTTCAACGAGTTAGATAAGCTAGGTTTGGCCATGTACGGCCAGATGACCGCAGGTTCGTGGATCTACATTGGTACTCAAGGCATAGTTCAAGGCACCTACGAGACTTTCGTTTCTGTAGCGAAACAGCACTTTGATGGTATCTCCAAAGGCAAATGGATCCTCACTGGCGGGCTAGGTGGCATGGGCGGCGCGCAAACGCTGGCGGGCACTATGGCGGGCTTCTCGGTGTTAGCCTGTGAAGTCGACGAGACCCGCATCGATTTCCGTTTGCGCACCCGCTATGTCGACAAGAAAGCCACTTCGCTCGATGAAGCATTGGCGATGATTGAAGCGGCAAACCAAGCTGGCAAGCCAGTATCCGTTGGCTTACTGGCAAATGCCGCCGATGTGTTTGCCGAACTGGTTAAGCGCGGCGTTACTCCTGATGTTGTGACCGACCAAACCTCGGCCCACGATCCATTAAACGGTTATCTGCCGCAGGGTTGGACTATGGCAGAGGCCGCAGCTATGCGTAAAACCGACGAAGCTGCTGTGGTTAAGGCGGCAAAAGCCTCGATGGCGGTGCAAGTACAAGCCATGCTCGATTTGCAAACTGCCGGCGCAGCAACGCTCGATTACGGCAACAACATTCGCCAAATGGCGTTTGAAGTGGGCGTTGAAAACGCCTTTGATTTCCCAGGCTTTGTGCCTGCATACATTCGTCCGCTGTTCTGTGAAGGCATTGGCCCGTTCCGCTGGGTAGCACTGTCTGGCGATCCAGAAGATATCTATAAAACCGACGCTAAAGTGAAAGAGCTTATTCCGGATAATCCACATCTGCACAATTGGTTAGACATGGCACGCGAGCGCATCGCCTTCCAAGGTTTGCCTGCGCGTATCTGCTGGGTCGGCTTAAAAGATCGCGCCCGTTTAGCGTTAGCCTTTAATGAAATGGTCAAAAATGGCGAGTTGTCGGCGCCCGTGGTGATTGGCCGCGATCACTTAGATTCTGGCTCTGTTGCCAGCCCGAACCGCGAAACCGAATCTATGCTGGACGGCTCAGATGCGGTATCCGATTGGCCATTATTGAATGCATTACTCAACACCGCTAGCGGCGCAACTTGGGTGTCTTTGCACCACGGTGGTGGTGTCGGCATGGGCTTTAGCCAACATTCGGGTGTGGTGATTGTGTGTGACGGCACAGATGCGGCGGCCAAACGTGTTGGCCGTGTGCTGTGGAATGACCCAGCGACAGGCGTGATGCGCCATGCCGATGCGGGCTACGAGATTGCGAAAAACTGCGCCAAAGAGCAAGGCCTCGACTTACCTATGCAAGACTAGCCGATGCTAACTTCTTAAAATAACAATAATAACTAAAAGCTTGGAGCTAAAAATATGAAATCTGTGAATCACTTAGTGTTAACGCCGGGTAGCTTGAGCCTAGCGCAATTACGCGAAATCAGCCGCCATAAGCTGACACTCGAACTCGCGCCAGAGGCCATTACCGACATCAACACCAGTGCGCAAATCGTGCAAAAAGTGCTGGATGAAGGCCGTACCGTTTACGGCATCAACACGGGTTTTGGCTTGTTGGCCAATACCAAGATAGCGCCCGAAGATCTGCAATTGCTGCAACGCTCAATCGTGTTGTCGCACGCCGCAGGTACGGGCCAATACATGCAAGACGCCACAGTACGTTTGATGATGGTGTTAAAAATCAATTCATTAAGCCGTGGCTTCTCGGGCATTCGTTTAGAAGTGATTAACTTCTTAATCAGTTTAGTGAACGCCGAAGTGTATCCCTGCGTGCCAGAAAAAGGCTCTGTTGGCGCCTCGGGTGACTTAGCGCCACTGGCGCACATGTGTTTGCCTATGCTGGGTGAAGGCGAAATGAGCTATCGAGGTGAGTTAATTTCTGCCGCCGAAGGTTTAGAAATCGCTGGCCTCAAGCCAATCGATTTAGCGGCCAAAGAAGGGCTAGCTTTGCTTAACGGCACACAAGCCTCGACTGCGCTGGCACTGGAAGGGTTATTCCACGCCGAAGATTTGTTTGCGGCAAGTTCTGTGATCGGTGCCATGAGCGTCGAAGCGGCTATGGGCAGCCGTAGCCCGTTTGATCCTCGCATCCATGCGGCGCGTGGTCAGAAAGGTCAAATCGATTCGGCCATGGTCTTCCGTCATCTACTGGGTGAAGAGTCTGAGATAAGCTTAAGTCACGCTAACTGTGAAAAGGTGCAAGATCCTTACTCACTGCGCTGTCAGCCACAGGTGCTGGGTGCTTGCTTGACCCAAATTCGTCACGCGGCCGATGTGTTAGGCACAGAGGCCAATGGCGTAACCGATAATCCACTGGTGTTCCAAGACACGGGCGATATCATTTCGGGCGGTAACTTCCACGCCGAACCCGTGGCTATGGCGGCGGATAATCTGGCGATTGCAATTGCTGAACTGGGCTCCATTGCCGAGCGTCGTATTGCACTGCTAATCGATTCTAGCCTGTCAAAATTGCCGCCTTTCCTGGTGAAAAACGGTGGCGTTAACTCAGGCTTTATGATCGCCCAAGTGACGGCGGCGGCATTGGCGTCCGAGAACAAAACCTACGCACATCCGGCATCAGTTGACAGCTTGCCAACATCGGCTAACCAAGAAGACCATGTTTCTATGGCGACCTTTGCTGCCCGCCGCTTGCGCGATATGAGCGAAAATACCCGTGGTGTACTGGCAATTGAATTGTTAGCGGCGGCTCAGGGTTTAGATTTTCGTGCTCCTTTAGCCCCAAGTGTTGCAGTGGCTAAGGCTAAAGCCGAATTGCGTGAAGTCGTCGCCTATTACGATAAAGACAGATACTTCGCGCCAGATATCGAAGCCGCGACCGATTTGTTGTATACAGCGAGCTTTAACACTTATCTGCCTGCAGGAACGCTAGCCAGCTTTTAGGCGTTTGTTTTAGTTTAATGGCTGAACAGGTGTTTACTCCGCGGGAATAGGCTGCACTGAGGCGCTTTTGTTATCGCGCCCAGATTTTGCACCTCAATGTGCTAAAAATAAGCGTTAAAAGGCAAAATTTAAGGTGCAGGCAGATTGCTTGTGCCTTTTTATTTGGTTTTTTCCTGCTTTTCCTCGATCTTTGTCTTTGCCATTTTGGTGTGTTTAACACCGCAGACTCTGCAATTTTTACCCTAATCTTTACATTGTCAGTTTTTGTGGCTGTCTATCCCTCTAGAAACCGTTACCTTTGTGTTTTTATCCGCCATCATTATGCATATTTGAATGTATGTAATCATTTTTAATAACCACAACCCTATGATATGGGACAATATGGGCTTGCAATGTTGGACAAATTGTCCTTTGTGGTTTTTTGGTTTTTAATTCCTTTTACTGTTCTTTGATTATTATTAGTTGGGTTTTAATTCTTTATTTGTAATATTTTTTGGAGTTAAGTTCTGTGGTTGTTTATTTGGGATCTTGATCTCATGTCATTATTTGTTATCTATTTCTTCTTTGGGGATAATCTTAAATTAAGTGTGGTCTTTAGTAGGACTCACTCAATCGGTTGCCATTTTTACCACAGCAACCACTAGACTCATAACGACAAGAGTGTGAGAGGACGCAATGAACAGACGCCAGTTTTTTAGACTGTGTGCTGCCGGAGCTGCCACCTCAGCAATTTCAGCGTTGGGATTGATGTCCGAAAAGGCCTATGCGGCCGTTCGAGAATTCAAACTCATTAGCGCGAAAGAAACCCGCAATAACTGCTGCTATTGCTCAGTGGGTTGCGGATTGCTGATGTACAGCAAAGGAAGTAACGGCAAAAACGCCGAACAAAGTATTTTCCATATCGAAGGGGATGCAGACCATCCAGTCAACCGCGGGGCCTTGTGTCCTAAGGGTGCTGGTCTAGTGGATTATGTGAACAGCCCTAATCGTCTTAAATATCCTGAGTACCGTGCGCCAGGCAGTAATGAATGGACTCGTATCAGCTGGACTGAAGCTTACCAACGCATCGCCCGTCTGATGAAGAATGACCGTGATGCTAACTTGATTGAAAAGAATTCTGCTGGGATGACGGTTAACCGTTGGCTTAGCACTGGGATGATGACCTCGTCGGCGATGCCGAATGAAGGCGGCTATATCACCCAGAAATTTGCACGGGCACTGGGCCTAGTTGCAATCGATACTATTGCGCGTAACTGACACTCTCCAACGGTAGCAAGTCTTGCTCCGACATTTGGACGTGGTGCCATGACCAACCACTGGATCGATATTAAAAACTCTAATTTGATCATTATTATGGGCGGTAATGCTGCAGAGGCTCACCCTGTCGGATTCGGCTGGGTTACAGAAGCTATGCAACATAACAACGCTAAACTTTTGGTGGTCGATCCTCGCTTCACCCGTAGCGCCGCTGTGGCCGATTACTATGCGCCGATCCGCTCGGGCACAGATATCGCCTTCCTGCTCGGGGTGATCCGCTATCTTATTGAAACTAAACAAGTGAACTACGACTATGTGAAGGCTTATACCAATGCCAGTTACATAGTGCGCGAAGACTTCTCTTTTAGTGAAGGTCTGTTCAGCGGTTTCGATGAAGAAACAGATAGCTACAATAAAGAGTCTTGGTACTACGAGTTAGACGAACAGGGTTACGCGAAAATCGATCCTAGCTTCGAACATCCACGCTGTGTGTGGAACTTAATGAAGCAACATGTAGAACGCTATGACTTTGAAACAGTAAGCAATATTACCGGTACGCCGATTGCGGACTATGAGATCGTTTGCCAACAAATTGGTAGCACTCATACCCACGATAGAGCCGCGACCTTTATGTATGCCTTAGGTTGGACTCACCACAGTAAAGGGGCGCAGAACATTCGCTCTATGGCCATGGTGCAGTTGCTGCTGGGTAACATTGGGGTGTTGGGCGGTGGTGTTAACGCTCTGCGTGGACACTCGAACGTGCAAGGCGCGACCGATATGGGTTTATTGTGTCAAAGCTTGCCCGGTTACCTCAAGTTACCGAACGAAAAAGACATTAATCTTAAAACCTATCTCCACAACTATACCCCTGTCGCTCTGCGTCCGGGTCAAACCAACTATTGGCAAAATTACCCTAAATTCTTTGTTTCGCAAATGAAGAGCTTTTGGGGCGATAACGCTACGGTTGAAAATGACTTTGGTTATGACTGGTTGCCGAAATGGGACAAGCAGTACGACTTTACTAAACACTTAGATATGGCTTTCCACGGCGAAGTGAATGGCTACATTATCCAAGGTGTTAACGCCATTAACTCTATGCCAAACCGTAATAAGGTACTCAAAGCCTTGAGTAATCTTAAATACATGGTGGTGTTGGATGCCTTGGCAACGGAAACTGCAACCTTCTGGCAAAATGCCGATGGCTTCAATGAAGTCAATCCCGCTGAAATCATGACGGAAGTGTTCCGTTTACCTACGACGTGTTTTGCCGAGGAAGAAGGTTCCATCGTCAACTCTGGCCGTTGGATGCAGTGGCATTGGAAGGGAGCTAACCCGCCGGGTGAAGCCAAGCCAGATGCTGAGATTCTCTCTGGCGTCTTAATGGCAATGCGTGAACTGTACAAACAAGAGGGCGGTAAGCTGCCTGAGCCAGTGCACGCGATGAGCTGGAATTACCACAATCCTCACTCACCGCACGCTGAAGAAATCGCTCGCGAGCTTAACGGTAAGGATCTCGTGACTCAACGTCAGCTCAGTAGTTTTGCTGAACTGAAAGCTGATGGTAGTACCGCCAGCGCCTGTTGGATTTATGCGGGTTCTTGGACCGAAGAAGGCAACTTGATGGCTCGCCGTGACAACCATGATCCTTCCGGTAAAGGTGTTACTCCGGGTTGGGCATTTGCTTGGCCAGCAAACCGTCGTGTGCTGTATAACCGCGCTTCTTGCGATATCAACGGCAAACCTTGGGATCCAAAACGCACTATCGTCGAGTGGGTTGACGGTAAGTGGCACGGTATCGATGTGGGCGACTTCAATATGAAGTTAACACCACAGGAATCCGCTGGCCCCTTCATCATGCAACCCGAAGGTGTGGGTCGTTTCTTCGCCCTTAAACTATTGGCCGAAGGTCCGTTCCCTGAGCACTACGAGCCGATGGAGTCGCCTATTGGGTTGAACCCGTTACACAAGGTCACCAGTAACCCTGCGGTACGTATGTTACCGGGTGTGAAGGAAACCTTAGGTTCCCATAAGGACTTCCCTTATGTGGCAACTACTTACTGTGTAACTGAACACTTTAACTTCTGGTCTACGCATGCTCGTTTAGCTGCGATTTCTATGCCTGAAACCTTCGTCGAAATCGATGAAATGTTAGCGGCAGAAAAAGGTATCGCCAATGGGGATTGGGTCACTGTCAGCTCTAAACGCGGCAGCATTGAAACCAAAGCTTTAGTGACTAAACGGCTACAGCCGTTAAAGGTAAATGGCCAGTTAGTCCATACCGTCGGGTTACCCCGTCACGGCAGCCATAATGCACTCACTCGTAAGAGTTACTCCTGTAACGTACTCACCACGGAAGTGGGGGATGCAAATACACAGGTGCCTGAGTTCAAAGCATTTTTGGTTAACATCACTAAAGCGGAGGGGATCTGATTATGGCATCACAAGACATTATCCGCCGCTCCGGTACTTCAGCGGTGACGCCTGCGGCAAAGGGGCGTAATTCGTCAGAAAAGGTCGCTAAGCTGTTCGACGCCACTAAGTGTAATGGCTGTAAAGCCTGCCAAGTGGCGTGTTCTGAGTGGAATGATTTACGGGAAGAGGTGGGCACCTTCCAAGGCAGTTACCAAAACCCTATGTCGCTATCAGGCCAATGTTGGACCCTGATGGAGTTCCATGAGGTTATGGAAAGCAACAAGCTGCGTTGGCAATTTACCCACTCGGCCTGTATGCACTGTGCTGACCCTGCCTGCTTAACGGCCTGTTCGACCTCGGGCGCGATTATCCAGCACGCCAATGGTGTGGTGGACTTCGATTCGGACAAATGTATCGGCTGCGGTTATTGCGCCAGTGCTTGTCCCTTTGATGTGCCCAAAATCGATCCTAAGGATAACAAGGCCTACAAGTGCACTATGTGCTCTGACCGTTTGGCTGTGGGATTGGAACCTTCCTGCGTTAAGTCCTGTACCACAGGGGCGCTGCGTTTTGGCACCCGTGAGGACATGTTGTTCTACTCGCAAAAACGGGTCGAAGAACTGAAGGAAAAGGGCTTTGCTAAGGCAGGACTTTATAACCCTGAGGGCGTAGGTGGCACGGGTATGATGATGATATTACACGATATCAATCAGCCAGAAAGCTACAACATGCCTGATAACCCGCAGATCCCTCTGTCACTCACTCTGTGGCAGGACTGGGTCAAACCTTTAGGCACTATGGGCATTCTTGCCACTGCCGCCGTCGCTTGTCTGCATAAGATCACCGTCGGTCGCAACATAGTCGAAGAAGACCAACCGTGTTATCAACCGCCAGAGGAAGAGGCTAAGCAGGAAGAGGGGGCCGACAAATGAGCAAGCATGATAAGCAAGAAATGATAGTGCGTCACAAGCTGTTCGATCGCATCTGTCATTGGTTCATTGTGGCGGTTGGCCTAGTGACATTTCTCACTGGCTTTTCCTTCTTCTATCCATCGTTTCAATGGCTTGGGGCGATAGCGGGCACACCGCAATTGGCGAAGTTTATTCATCCCATTGCGGGCTTGATGATGTGCTTACCGCTGATGTTGATGTTGGTGCGTTACTACAAACACAACAAATGGGAAAAGCACGACCTCGCTTGGATGCTCGCCATTAAGGATGTGATGTTCGAGAACGAGGAGAAAATCCCGCCTATCGGCCATTACAACCCTGGGCAAAAGGTATTGTTTCGCGCCTTCGTGCTGACATCTATCACTTTAACGGTGACGGGAATCATCATGTGGCAGCCTTACTTTGCGCCCTATTTCTCAGCCACTGTGGTGGGTTGGGCCATTCTGTTGCACGCCATTTGTGCGCTCATCATGTTGATTTTTGTGATGGTGCATTTCTGGATGGCGACATGGGTGGAAGGGTCGGTTACAGGCATGCTTTACGGCAAAGTCTCTAAGGCTTGGTGCCGCAAACATCACCCTGTGATGTTGGATGAACATTCGGACGTGGAGAAACATTAATGAGTCATACAGCCGAGATACCTCTGGCCCAAGGCAGCGAATCGCCGCTGGAACTTAAACCGTTAAAAGCGGCAGATCCCCAAGCTGTGTATCACAGAAGGGCGCAGCGTTTGCTGTCATTGGCCAAGGACTCGCCGCTGGCTGACTACTTTGAGCTATGTCGCCGTTTGGTCTCTATACAGGCCAGGTTAGTGCAGGAGGCTGACTTCGGTCAGCTTCTCGCTTGGGGGAAAGATGAGGCGACTCCGCTTTCCCTTTTGGGCTCAGAGGCAGATAGCTATTGGCAAGGACTGCTACAGCAACTGTTAAGTGATTTGTTGCCGCAGGTGGATGAATCCATAGCTCGGGTAGTGCGTTTGTTGATGCAGCAATCACCTGAGCAACTGAGTTCGTGGGGGCGTTCACTACGCCAAGGGCATGTCAGTGAAGTGCCTGCCCGTTTTAGCTTATTCATCTGGGCGGCGATGGGCGTTTATTGGTCGCATTGGGCACCTATGGTCATCAAGCGGATGGATCAGCGCAAGGTGGCGCAGCAGAGTATGTGTCCCGTGTGTGGATGTCATCCAGTGGCGAGTGTGATTGTCGATCAGCCTCGAGCTGGTTTGCGCTACTTGCATTGCAGTCTGTGCGAGAGCGAATGGCATTACATTCGCGCCCATTGCACCAGTTGCGGTCAGGACAAAGAGATGACGATTTGGTCGCTAGATGATGCCAAGGCTCAAGTGCGGATCGAAAGCTGCGATGAATGTCATGGCTATACCAAGATGATGTTCGTCGAGAAGTCACCTTCTATGGATGTGGCGGCAGACGATCTCGCGACCTTGATGTTAGACAGTGAGCTAAATGCTAAGGGCTTTGGGGCAACAACACTGAACCCACTGCTACTGGCCCACGAAACCACGTAAGCCACATAGCTTAAACAAATGCGGGAGGGAGTCGGGTTGCTGATGCCTTCCTGCTTTTTATAAACCAATGGCAATAATATAAACAAAATGACACAGATGATGACCCAAGCACCTGAAACACTACAAGTTCTGTACCGAGCTTTGCCTTCAATGGATAGCCTACTTGCAGAGCCTAGTTTTGTGGTATTGCAGCAGTCCTACGGCAAAGCGGCAGTAAAGGCCGCACTGGATACCCAGTTAAAGGCGGCGCGCAGCTTAATCGGCCGCGAGCACTGTTTGCCGACATGGTGTGGTGAGCTTGCGCAATTGCACAGATGTTTGGTTGATCAACTGTCTAACGATTACAGCCACAGCTTAAAACCCGTGTGGAATCTCACTGGCACCATATTGCATACCAACCTTGGCCGAGCGCAACAGTCAGAAGCGGCAATTCGAGCCGTGACTTCTGTTATGCGCTATCCCACACCGCTGGAGTTTGAGCTTGCGGCAGGTGAACGTGGTCACAGGGATAATGCGATCA
Organism: Shewanella sp. SM23; assembly: GCF_025654295.1. Classification (NCBI taxonomy): domain Bacteria; kingdom Pseudomonadati; phylum Pseudomonadota; class Gammaproteobacteria; order Alteromonadales; family Shewanellaceae; genus Shewanella; species Shewanella sp. SM23. The sequence goes on along the minus strand of NZ_JAKKRM010000013.1, from coordinate 84,740 downwards.
GTGCTTTGATCCAGCGCTTAACGGGTGCCGAGGCTTGTTGTGTCGTGAATAACAATGCCGCAGCTGTGTTGTTGATGCTGTCAGCGGTGGCGGCGGGGAAAGAAGTCATAGTCTCCCGTGGTGAGTTAGTGGAAATTGGCGGCGCGTTTCGCATCCCTGACATTATGCGCCAAGCGGGCTGCACCTTAGTCGAGGTCGGCAGCACCAATCGGACTCACCTTAAGGATTATGAGCAGGCCATTACTGAAAATACCGCTGCGATAATGAAGGTCCACACCAGTAATTATCATATTAGTGGTTTTACTACCGCAGTGGAGGAGGCAAGGCTGGGTCAGTTATGTCGTGAGCGTGGCATATCACTCATTTCGGATCTTGGCAGCGGTTCACTTACTGATCTGCGCCGCTTTGGTCTAAAGCAAGAACCTACGCCCCAAGCCATGCTAGCCGATGGGGTTGATCTAGTCAGTTTTTCCGGCGACAAACTATTGGGTGGCCCTCAGTCTGGTTTGATCGTTGGCAAACAGTCGCTGATTAAGAAGTTACAGAGTCATCCACTAAAGCGCGCCCTGCGTTGCGATAAGCTGATTTTGGCGGCGTTAGAAGCGACATTGATCCACTATCTTCACCCTGAAACCTTAGACATTGAGCTGCCCATTATGGCGAAATTTGCCCATAGCCAAGAGGTGTTATGGCAGATTGGTCGTCGCTTACAGCAAGCTTTGGTTCCACACTTTGAACCTTGTTATCGCATTGAGTTAGTCGAGTGCCAAACACAGGTCGGCAGTGGCTCACAGCCCGATACTTTTTTACCCTCAGTGGCGCTGTGTTTTACCGCACTCAATGGCGGTAGTTTAAGTTTGTTAGAACAACAATTTAAGCAGGCGGCACGGCCTATCATAGGTCGCATGAGTCAGGACCAACTCAGGTTAGATCTGCGCGGTCTTGATAGTGAAGCCGAACTCCTCGCCGAGTTGAGCACTTTAGGTGTGCAGTTGTGATCATTGTGACTGCGGGTCATGTCGATCATGGCAAGAGTACGCTTATTCGCGCTTTGACTGGGATGAATACCGATCGTCTGCCGGAGGAAAAACGCCGCGGTATGACGATCGATCTTGGCTATGCATTTATGCTACTTCGAGATGGTTCGCGCCTTGCTTTTATTGATGTGCCCGGCCACGAAAAATTTATCAACAACATGCTGGTGGGCGTGAGTCATGCTCGGCATGCCCTGTTAGTGATGGCCTGTGACGATGGCGTAATGCCGCAAACCCGTGAGCATCTGCAAATTCTTGCGCTCTTACCTTTGCACAGTTTGACCTTAGTGCTAACTAAGCGGGATTTAGTTGATAGTGGCACGGCGGCACAGCTTGTCGCCGATGGACTCACTTTGCTGGCCGAGTATGGCATTGAGGCCAGTGGTGTTTTTGAAGTGTCGGCGAATGGAACCGCCGACTTAGCATCCAATGGCGTGGCGGCGCTGAAGGCGCATATTCTTGATTTAGGTGAGCAAGAGTCAAAGCGAGCGGAGGATGCCAGCAGCTTTAGGATGACGCTCGATCGCGCCTTTAGTGTGAAAGGTGCGGGTTGTGTCGTGACGGGCACAGTGATCAGCGGCAGCGTATGTGTGGGGGATAGTCTTTTTAGCTCAGGGCAAAAGGCCAAACTCAGAGTGCGAGGCATACATTGTCAGGGACAAGAAGCCCAAAGGGCTGTCACGGGTACACGCGTAGCACTCAATTTAACGGGTGTCGATAACCATAGGGAGCCAGAGCGTGGCGATTGGCTGAGCAGCTTGCCTCAAGCCGAGCTCTGTAGTCGCCCAGTAGTGCACATTCGAGCCTTCGATTTTTTAGGCTGTGAGCCATTAGTGCATTGGCAAAATGTCCACTGTCACCATGGCGCCGATCATACTTTAGGTCGAGTTTCCCTGTTAAATGAAGCTGATGAAGAAGGCTTCTATCTGGCGGAGTTAGTACTCGAAAAGCCACTACTCCTATGTCAGGACGATCGAATTGTCCTGCGACACATTGGGGGTAAACAGACTTTAGGTGCGGGGCGAGTGTTGGCGTTGAAAGTCCCTAATCGTAAGAAACGTACGCCTGAACGAGTCGCGAGATTACTGCAATTAGCACGCTTGGATAATCCTGCCCATGTGGTGGCTTTACTCGGCCAAACTCAGGCGCTAGATCTTGATGAAATCGCGTGGCGTTGGCAATTAACTGACGAAGGGCTGGCTATGTTGTTAGCCCAAGCGGGTTTAGTCCGTTTTGGGGCATTTGCTATAGCGACAAGTTTACTTGAGCAAGAAAAACAACAGTTTATTACTTTACTTCACGAGTTCCATCAACAGCATCCTGACCAACTTGGGCTTGGACGTAATCGCCTGCAACGCATGAGCCATAGCGCTTTGCCGCCCGAATTAGCCAATAAAGTGCTCGACACGCTTTGCCAAGAAGGTCGCATGGTGCTGCGTGGTGCCTTGTTGCAGCTCGCTGAACACAAAATAGTACTAGACGCTGAGGCTCAGCATTGTTGGCAGGCGCTTGCACCTTGGCTTGCACAGCAAACCGCTCCTGTATGGGTCACCGAAATGGGCGAATACCTTGAGCTTGAACCTGCCAAATTAAGGTTGTTGTGTTTCCAGCTGGTGCAGCAGGGATTTATTACTGCTGTGGTGAAGGACAGATATTTGCTCAGCGAGCAAATCTGTTACTACGCCAGCTTAGTACGTACTCATATTGCAGAACACGGCAAGCTCGAAACGGCAGAATTTAAAGATATGGTTGGGCTTGGGCGTAAGGTGAGTATTCAACTGCTTGAGTTCTTTGACAGAAGTGGTTTTACCCGTAGGAAGTATCGCAGTAATAGCCGAGAAGTTCGGGATGCGGAGTTGTTTTTTTCCCATGAGAATTGGCGGAAGAACATAGGAGTCGAACCTACCCAGGACTGCTGGCAGCCCTACCCGGATTTGAAATCCGGACGCCTCACCGGAGACGACGTTCTTCCAATAGAAGACTTAGGGATAGTAGAAAATGCGTAAGGATGATTCAAGGCGATTCTTATTTAGTTTATGGGTTTGTGATACAAGTCTTAAATTGTCATCAAACTAATTGTTTTTATTTGGTTTTATAGTTTTAAAGGGGCGTTATGGAATATCATTCACATGAAGTGGTGACAGAAAGAAACGTGATCTTGTTAGAACATGGGCACGCATCTGAGCTGACTGACTACTTAGCTAATGAAGTGCGGGTTGCACTGGTCTATAACGGCATAGCGCATACCGTGATGTTGGCGAGCCCTCAAGATTTAGAAGCCTTCGCTATTGGTTTTACGTTATCTGAACGTATCGTTTCCCATATCAATGATATCAAAGGGGTTGAGCTCGAGTTCACCAGTGAAGGCGTGTTGATCCAAGTGGAAATCAACCAAAGATGCTTTATGGAACTCAAGCAGCAAAGGCGCAATATGGCAGGACGCACAGGTTGTGGATTGTGCGGCGTCGCCCAGCTCGAAGAGGCCGTCAAGCCTGTGATGCGGGTGGACTCAGATGCCAGATTCGATATCGAACACTTACAGGTCGCACTTGGGCAAATTCAAGATAATCAACAACATTTTAAGCTGACGGGCGCCACTCATGCGGCCATGGGGCTTAACCATCAAGGACAGATCATCGCCGCCTATGAGGATATAGGCAGGCATATCGCACTAGACAAGCTAATTGGCGCCTTTTCCGCTCACAATGTGGAGCGTCCAGTGGCCGTATTGCTCACCAGTCGCGCGAGTTTTGAGATGGTGCAAAAGGCCGCTAGTGCCAATATCCAAATTCTGTTTGCTATGTCCGCCGTGACTTCACTGGCGTTGGAATTAGCAGAGAAAAGCAATATCACGCTTATCGGTTTTTGCCGTAATGGCAGGGCAACGCTTTACACCCACGGTTATCGCCTGTTGGGGCAGCAGTGTGTCAGCTTAGCTAAAGCCATTTAAGCGTGAGGCCACTTGTGATTGAAGTTGTCGAACGACTTCAATCACACTGGCACACAGGTTATAAGCGCATTGCGCTTATTTTTTATAGTCTCGTTCATTAGGGTAATGACATGACATGGCAACAATTTAAACAAGAATATTTAGTCCGTTTTTGGGCACCTATGCCAGCGGTTATCGCTGCGGGTATCCTTTCTACTTACTATTTTGGTTTGACCGGAACCTTCTGGGCTGTTACTGGGGAATTCACTCGTTGGGGGGGGCATTTACTGCAGTTTTTAGGTGCAGAACCAGAAACTTGGGGTTATTTCAAAGTGATAGGTCTGCAGGGCTCTCCTCTAGATCGTATCGACGGCATGATGATTATCGGTATGTTTGGTGGCTGTATTGCTGCTGCGCTTTGGGCCAATAACGTCAAACTGCGTATGCCACAGAGCCGTATCCGTATTGCTCAGGCACTGATCGGCGGCATTATTGCTGGCTTTGGTGCCCGTTTAGCTATGGGTTGTAACCTTGCCGCCTTCTTCACGGGTATTCCGCAGTTCTCTTTACATGCTTGGTTCTTTGCTTTGGCGACCGCAGCAGGCTCTTACTTTGGTGCAAGATTTACCTTACTGCCGATTTTTCGTATTCCGATAAAACTGAAAAAAGTCGATAAAGCGACTTCAATCAAGCAGGACGAAAACCAAGCTAGACGTCGTTTCCGTATCGGTATGCTGGTGTTTGTTGGCATCGTCGGTTGGGGGTTATTGACTATGTTCAATGCGCCAAAACTCGGCATTGCTATGCTCTGTGGTGTTGGTTTTGGTTTATTAATCGAACGGGCCCAAATCTGCTTTACCTCAGCGTTCCGCGATATGTGGATCACTGGTCGTACTCACATGGCGAAGGCGATTATCTTAGGCATGGCGGTCAGTGCGATAGGTATTTACAGCTATGTGCAACTGGGTGTGCCACCTAAGATCATGTGGGCTGGCCCTAATGCGGTGATCGGTGGCTTACTGTTTGGTTTTGGTATTGTACTGGCTGGTGGTTGTGAAACGGGTTGGATGTATCGTGCAGTCGAAGGCCAAGTGCATTTCTGGTGGGTGGGCTTAGGTAACGTGTTGGGTTCAACCTTACTGGCGTATTACTGGGATGATATCGCTCAGCCATTAGCAACGAACTGGGACAAAGTTAATTTACTGACCAGCTTTGGCGATAAAGGCGGATTATTGCTTACCTATGTGCTGCTGGGGCTCTCCTTTGGCGCTATGTTGCTGTGGGAAAAACGTTTCTTTGCTCGTAAGGCGAAGCGGGATGAACAATTGCTAGCGGAGGCGGCGTAATGGCCCAATATATTCCAGATTATCAACTCGATATGGTGGGTGAACCTTGCCCTTATCCCGCAGTGGCTACTCTTGAGGCTATGCCAAAGTTAAAGCCCGGTGAAATTCTCGAGGTGATTAGTGACTGCCCGCAGTCTATTAACAACATTCCCCTCGATGCTAAAAATCATGGTTATAAAGTGCTGGAAATTGAGCAGAATGGTCCGACTATTCGTTATCTGATCCAGCGTTGAGGATAGGACTATGTTGACTATTCTCAGTGGCTTAGGTATTGGCTTAGCCATGGGATTTGTGATGCAAAGGGGTAGATTTTGTATGGCGGGCGGGATCCGCGATACCTATCTGCAACGGGACTTTACCATGGTGATCGCTATTTTGATTGCCATCAGCATCCAAAGTCTAGGGCTGTTCCTGTTTTACGAATGGGGTTGGGTTAAATTGCCAGAAGGGCATTTCCCTTGGTTGGCAACCTTAGTCGGTGGTGTATTGTTTGGTGTGGGTATGGCTGCAGCGGGAAGCTGCTCCACTGGCGCCTATTACCGCGCTGCCGAAGGGTTGGCTGCCAGTGTGATGGCCGTTCTCGGTTTTATTGCTGCCAGTAAATTAGTGCGTCTCGATGAGTTGAAAGGTCTACTTAAACCTTTTAAGCAGCATCAACTTGAGGACCAAACGCTCTATCAAACTCTGGGCGTTTCCCCTTGGGTGATCGTGCTTGTCCTCGTATTACTCACATTGTGGTTGGCATTGGGTTATCTCAAACGCCGCAAACGTCCGGTTGCACTGATGGCACCCCGTAAAACGGGTTTAGCTCATTGGTTGTTTGAAGCGCGCTGGCATCCCTTTGTAAGTGCTTTGCTGATTGGTTTACTGGCGCTACTTGCATGGCCTGCAAGTCTTGAAAGTGGCCGTGTAGGCAGTGTTGGGATCAGTGGCCCGAGTGCGCAGTTATGGGATCTTGTCACCACAGGTAACACTAAGTTCTTTAGTTGGCCGGGATATTTTCTCTTGGGATTATTTGTAGGCGCTTTTATCGCTGCCCGGGGCAGTGCTGAGCAGCGCTGGCGCTACCCAGGTCATAAAGTGGTGTTATTTGGGTTTGTTGGTGGCCTATTGATGGGCGTGGGGAGCGGGCTTGCCGGAGGTTGCATGCTTGGTAATGCGCTCGTTGGCACGGCTTATTTGTCGTGGCAAGGCTGGCTATTTATCCCTGCTATTTTATTTGGCAGTTGGTGCTTTAACTATTTTGCGCTACTGAGGCCAATGCGTCTTGCGCAGATTTAACGTTTATAAAGGAGCTGTATATGGAACAGTATCTCGACACAACGGGTAAGCTATGCCCTTTTCCTTTAATTGAGCTACAACGCTTAATTGCGAGTCTTGAGACTGGCGATAAAGTGGTACTGGATTACGATTGTGGCCAAGCAACTGAGAATATTCCCCGCTGGGCGGCTGAAGCCGGGCATGAGGTGACCCACTTTGCCCAGAAGGGCGATGCTGCTTGGACTATGACGATTCAAAAAGGCTAACTCGTCCTCAACTAAAAAGCGCTGCATTTGCAGCGCTTTTTGATCTTAGCCTTGGCAATCTACTGGCAGATATTCATCCGGAATACCGTTGCTGCTGCAAACCCAAGTGATATTATTTTGCTCATCAACTTGAGGCGATAAATAGACTTCATAGCCTTGATAATCCCCGAGTGCTTCGCTTCCTATAAAACCGACTATGCCATCTGTGTACAGATTAAATGTCGCAATCTGCTCGTCCGTGAGTCCAAGCACATCCAATTCGGTTGGCCAAGCTTTGTTGGTTTGATAGTAGCCGACTAAGATGTCAGTGATCGGTGCCAGTGCTTGATGTTGCTGGTCGATACTGGCAATGGCCAGTGCCGCATCGGGTACATTCAATGCTGCTGGTGTGGCTTCGGTCGTGGTTGGTGCCTCATAACTCGTGGTGGCACCCATCTTCTCTTGATAGTCCTTATACGCTGGCAACGCGACAGCTGCAGCAATACCAATAATCGCAGCGAAGATTATCAATCCACCGCCCGCTGTGCCTAAACGTGGCATAAAGAAGCTGAGTACATAGGCCCATGCACTGCGTGATGGCGGTGCATATTCCACTCCTTGTGCTTTGGCTTGGACTCTCGCCATGCGCTTGGTCAACCAAGGATAGCTGCCATTAAGCTCGTGCAGCGACATCCAAAAACCACTCGACTCACTGGCTTGGCGGATATATTGATCCACATTCATACGTTTCCATTGCTCGACACCAGCGGCTAACACAGCAACGGCATTTGTGGCTGAACGTAAGCTGTTGCAGCAACGTAATCCGTGGAGATCGCAGGTATATTCACAGGCGCGAGAATAAGCCGCACCCACTAAAGGTAACCAAGTGGCGAAGACTAAGAAGGGCGCTTTACCTATATGATTGCGGCGAATATGGCCTAACTCGTGGCCGATATAGAAGTTGAGCGCATCTTTATCTGACTCAAGCGCATCCACAATCGATGAAAATAGCACTATATAGTTGCGACCGAGGAAGCGTGTCGCCAGTGCGTTTAACATGCCATCAGCGGCCAATAAGTAAGCGCGTGGTGGCTCGCGCATTTCTAAACGTTCGCAACAGGCTAAATATTGTTTATGTAATTCAGGAAATTGCTCTGCATTGATTTCGACAGCCGTGCCTTTTAAGTAGCTGATAAAGGCGGAGTGGCTAAAGAGATAAATAATGAAAAACATCAACACATAGAGCAGCGCCATGCCAAAAGTGCCTATGATCAATGCCGCCCAGACGATCCCAGAAATAATAGCTAACAGAGTGAACAGCGATTTTTCCTTCGAATAGACAATATCTGTCATTTGAATGGGATTCTCGTTCCCTGCGGTAATAACTTGTTCCATGTTGATCCTTTTCCTTGTGAAGAGACAAACGGCGTGAAAGTAGTCAATTTTACTCGAAAATTCAACCACTATCGCGTGCAAAGTAAAAAATTAACCGTTTTGTCATTCAGTTTAATCAGCTATGCGCAAATTGGAGTAAGTCGATTTCATCAGAATTTTGTGGTTTTTTAGCGCTAGAGAGTCCGATTATGCAGGCGGACACTGCTTGGTAAGTGGCTCTTCGCCTCTGGGCATTTTCCTCGCAGCGCACTAGAATTAGGTGTTTTCGCAGTATCTCGGCAGAGGGTTAAGTCTTAAGTTAGAACCGAGATAAAAGTAAATTACATCACTATTAGTGCACTTTAAGGCATGGTTCTTCAAGGCAGAGTGCTTTGAGTCAGGCTCGGTTAAGCCTAAATAGGGTTAGCTATGGCAAGCGTTAAAACAAACCACAGAAATACAAAGGAATTGAGATGGCTAAGTTAACAAATAAGGTGATAAGTAATCGATTGGGTTTCAAATGGTACTGTGCCGCAGGCGTGATGGTTAGCGCGTTAAGTGGGGGAGCAATGGCGGCTAACGCACCTTCTTTTGACTGCACGAAAGTGAATGCTGGCAGTATTGAAGACATGGTCTGTAAGGATGCAGGGTTGAACCAACTTGATAATCAGTTAGCTAAGGTCTATAGCCAAGCGCTTGAAAAAGCGAAGAATGAACAACCTCCTACTTTAAAGGCGATGCAACGTGGTTGGGTGAAAGGCCGTAATGAATGCTGGAAGAGCGACGATAAGCACGCGTGTATTGAATCTAGCTATCAAACCCGCATTGCCGAACTGCAGGCACAATATCGTTTAGTCGACATGACCGGCCCAGTGTTTTATGCCTGTGACGGCAATCCAGCTAACGAAGTGGTCGTGACTTATTTTAAAACCGAACCTGCCACCCTGATTGCTGAACATGGTGATAGTACTTCATTAATGTTTGTGCAACCCAGCGGCAGCGGCGCTAAGTATCAAGGCCGCAATGAAAGCCTATGGGAACATCAAGGCGAAGCTAAAGTGGTTTGGGGCTACGAAGCACCAGAAATGACCTGTAAACTGGTGACTAAATAGGATTGATTTAAGGTCGCCATGAAACAAGCTCTCGTGCATATCGCCTTAGTCGTAAGAGATTACGACGAGGCGATTGATTTTTATGTGAATAAATTAAAATTCGAATTAGTCGAAGACACTTATCAAGCCGAGCAAGATAAGCGCTGGGTCGTTGTTGCCCCACCGGGTTCTAAGGGCGCTTCTATCTTGTTAGCGCGGGCGTCTAAACCTGAGCAGTTCGATTTTATCGGTAATCAGGCGGGTGGGCGGGTGTTTTTATTCTTGAATACCGATGACTTTTGGCGTGATTATCGCCGTATGGTCGCCGATGGCGTGGAGTTTGCGCGCGAGCCGCAAGAACAAGACTATGGCACAGTCGCTGTGTTTAAAGATCTCTACGGTAACTTATGGGATTTACTGCAATTGAACCCGAATCATGTCATGGCTAAGCGAATGAGTTAAGATTCAGTATTTCGTATGAATTACCGCGCAAGCTATTTAATGGGGTCAAACACTGGGAATACTCTTTGTGTTTGACCTCTGTTAAGTTCGTTTAAAATTCTCAGTTATTGATCATTTTTATTGGGAATTCACTGTAAATTTCAATTTATTCTTGTGGAACGGATAGATTTTATAATGGATCGGCCAATGCCATTATGTTTTTATTCAAAATTAAATATCTATCGAATAAATTATTCTTTGGTTTTTATAATTACCAATTCACTTTTTTCGTACTTTAGTATTTAACTCACATTTAAATTAATGAGCGTCAGTTTTTGTTGACAGTTTTATACGTCACTTATTTGCATAGGCGATTATTGTCACTTAGCTTCTTTAATGTTCTCTAGCTATAAAAATTTAGTCGTGAATATCATTACGTCTAAAGCAAGCTGGCATTTGAAAATAATATTTAATCTGAGTGACTTACTAAAGGAATCTGATAAGTATGAATTTTTTTAAAATACGTTGCACGGCATTATGGATAGGCCGCGCGTTAAGTGTCTCCGCGATAATAGCGTTACCATCGTTCGCATCTGATATGCTAACCAGTCAGTATCATATTGATGCAGATGAAATAAAAATGGTAGATATGCCTAGCGTGTTACTGCCATTTAATAATCTTGTATTTTTATATGGCGTAGATGCATCGCAGTTTGATTTAGCTGACTTTATTTACGTCAATGTTCCTGATTTAATCGATAAAGAAGAGGCGATTACGCATTGGGCTGGATATTATAGTATTAACCCCAAAGTCATACTGACTTTGATGGAAATGCAATCTCAGTTAATTTCGTCTCCAACAACTGTAGCGCTTAACCGACCTTTGGGAACATTATCGGATAAGCAGGGCTTTGAGGAACAACTCCAAGATGTATTGGCTCAGCTATCACAACGTTTTTATGCCTATGAAGAGTCTCAATTAAAAGGCCTATACCCGCCAAGTACCGACGCAGTTAATGCATCAAGTTTCGCATTATTGGCTTTGTTAAACGGTCGTAGGATAGAGCAACAGCAACATGCCGTTATGACGGGTGAGCACGCTTTGGGATTGGACCCATTCATTGAGCAGTTTAGATTATTATTTGGCAATACTGACCGTGAGTTGTTAATGAGTTCAGTTGCTAAAAATCCGCTTGTAGCTGATTCAACTCAGTCGATGCAACAAGTCGTCCCATTGGCGAATATCACCGCGAGCAGTCTGCCACCCAGTAACATGCTGCAAATGCCTTGGCGACAGGGATATTCATGGCAATCCAACGGTGCTCATTCGCATACTGGGTCTGGCTATCCGCTATCATCAATCGATGTATCCTACGATTGGCCACAATGGGGAAGTCCGACTTATTCGGTTGCTTCCGCACATGCTGGGACTGTCAATGTGTTGTCTCGCTGCCAAGTACGGGTGACAAATGCTAACGGTTGGGCGACTAACTATTATCATATGGATCAAATTACAGTGCGTAATGGTCAATATGTAAACCAGAATACCGTGATGGGCATTTATGCAAATAATAAAAATGCAGCCTTGTGTGAAGGTGGGAGTTCAACTGGGCCACATTTGCATTTTTCTTTATTAAAGGATGGCCGCCATGTGTCGTTGCAAGATGTACATTTGGGACAATATAGAATCAACATTGGTAGTTATAACTATGACAATAACTGTAGTCGTTTCAATCTGTTTGATGTAAGTAACAATCGTACAATGTGCGCTTGGGCGCCGCTGTATAATGCTGGAAGTCTCTAATCAATGATAGAAAGCCCCTCAATCGAGGGGCTGATATAATGCGAGGAAACCGTTGATCGATAAGCTAGCTGAATCCTCAAATTGTTTGGATATCCCCCTGTTTAAATTCTTGAATACCGATGGCTTTTTGCGGGATTGTCAACGCATGGTCGCCGATGGCGTGGAGTTTGCGCGTGAGCCGCAAGAACAAGACTATGGCACAGTCGCTGTGTTTAAAGATCTCTACGGTAACTTATGGGATTTACTGCAATTGAATGATGAGCATCCTATGGCACACAGGTTAGCGTATCGGGAGTGAGGATTAGAAGTTAACCCCTAATCCTAAGGTGTAGCTGGTATCTCTCGTATTGCCTATCACTGTTTTAGTGTCGTTGAAGTCGTATTTAAATGACAAATAAATCCGCTGAGTTAGCAGATATTTAAGTCCTACTGTCGAGTTTGAGATGTAATCAATCGAAGGCATATCTGGGAAGGCAATTTGCAGATCGGCATAGGACTCTAAAATGCCACCAAACCAATATTGTTTATAGTTAAGTGAGGCCGCCCAAGCATTTAGTTCTAGTTTAAAGGACTGTTGTTCAAGCCAAAAATGGTTGTAGGTTACGACGAAGTCTAATTTATCGCGCCCAGCACCCCAAAAGCGATAACCAGGACCGAGCGCTGCATAATAGCTATGGCTATCGATGCCGAGTTTATCTTCTTCATAAAAATCTTCCTGACGTAACAGCCAATGCTCATTGAGTAGATAGTCTAATGAATAATGTCCTTCGAGGGTGTTGCGCTTAGTCACGTCATCTTCGGTTTCATAGCGCACTTCGGTCTTGAGATTATGTCGCCATTGCAAGGTTTCCGCTGTGATATCGCCTTTGATATGTAGCTTCTGACTATTTTTCTTGTTTTTGGTGACATCAAGTGTGGTTTCTACACTACCGTTAAAATTCCAATCTGAGTTTGCATAGTGCTGCGAGAATCTCAACTCACTCACGGGAGTGTGCTGGTTATTAATTAATACCATGCCATGTTCATTAGAGGCTTGAATACTTATGTCCTGTATGGAACGACTGACACTCCAAGGTCTAGTATCTGTGACTTCGAGGCTGAGAATGGCACTGCGTTGAATGGTAATTTTAGGGGTATAACTGGTGTTGATGATGAGATTTTGATCGTTAAACTCTTTAATTTCACCGCTAATTTTATCGCCATTGAGCAAAAAAACTGTGTCGGCATAACACAAGGGGCTGACACTACAGAGCGTAGCAACAAGGTACAATGCTGGATTGGATATCAGATTATGCATCTTGCTCGTGGGCTCAAAATAAAGGGAGAGTAAGTGTTGTCATTCTACTCGAACACAGGCTCTACAAAGCAATAACATTTGATAAAAGTGTTGATAAGGGATTGAAAACGGGTTCGCAATCCCTTACTTCTTTGCCAGTTAGCGTGAGTTAATTTCGGTTATTTTGAGGTTAATGAGCTGCTTCTGCCATTGGGATGTATCTATGCCTTCGACCCAAATGACGCTGCTTTTACGCTGTTCGCCTTTGCGTAGATAGGTCTCAGGCATGCGGAAAATGGCTTCCCACACTTCGAGTTTTTCGGTTTTGAGCAAAGTACCATTATCGGCGAAGAAGCTAGCTTCAACTTCAACTAAGGTAACGTGTTCATTGCTGGTGCTGGCGAGATCGAAGCTGAGTCCGAGTTTGTCGCCTTTCCATTGACCTTCAGCAAAGCTGACTTTGATCCCATCTTTTGCCGTTGAGCCTAATAGCTCAGGTTGGGTAATCGCAGTGGCGGTCAAGGTGGTGACTGGCGCAGCAACAGTTTGAGTGGTAACTGCGGCACTTGGGACACTGGCAACATTGCTTGATGCACTTGCTACGGCTGCAGCGGCTAGGGCATTGGGCGCGGCTTTGGTTTCAGTGATCACGTATTCCCAGGTAAAGTCGTCTTTGAGTCTGACTTGGGCGCCATTTTCTAGGGTGATATTGGCTACGTCGGCCGCCATAACCGATGATGTTAGCAATAACAATGAGCTAAGTGCGCTAAGGCGTAATGAAGTGTGCATTAATTTTCTGGCTTCGATATCCGTCTGAGTCAATATTCTGCCCTAACATAAACAATTTGCCGCCTGTTAGTCACTGTCTAAGTCGTGTTTTGATGAATAAAGTGGATTTAAAGGCGAGATTTTAACGCTAGTACAGATTGAGCTAGCTGACTGTGGCACTATTAGGGGACATGAGCGGTATGCTCAATGAATAAAGTAACAGGAGATTAAGATGCAGATGAAACATGGAATTTATGGCTTAGTGATTGGATTGGCATTTAGCACAGTCACTTTGGCTGCTGAAGCACCGAAAGTGGGTTGCGCGGCGAAATTAGATGCCATTAGTGCCGAACTTGCCCAAGCAAAAGCGGCAGGTAATAAGCATAAAGTCGCGGGACTTGAAAAGGCCTATGACGAAGTTTCAACACATTGCGACGATGATAGCTTATACGCCGAGCGAGTCGCTAAAGTTGAGGCCTTAGAGGAAAAACTCACCGAGCGCCAAAACGAATTGGCCAAAGCCATAGAAGAAGGTCGTTCTATGGATAAAATCAACAAGAAACGCAATAAAGTCGCCGAAGTCGAGGCTGATCTTGCTAAGGCGCGAGCCGAGCTAACGCAATAAATAGCTCAAGCCCAATCGCTAGGAGCTTAGCCCGCGTAACCTATGCTTAAAATAGTGGATTCTGTGCTGGAGTTATAACCGGCACTCAGTATGAAGTGCTCAGTGATTCGATATCTTAGCCCAGCTTCTGCGCCCCAACGGGTCGTTTTATCTTCTTCCCATGTGGGTTTGCCATCGACAATTTTGGGTGAAATGTTATTCGTGTAAGACACTGTGCTGATATAGCCGCTGCCTCCGGCATAAAAGCTTAAATCTGCCGTTAAGCTGTAGCTTAAGCCTAAGCGGAAGAGGCTTTCTTGGCGATAGGACTGCGCGGGTTCTGGCACGATAATATCGGTTTCACGACTGCGGGCATAGCCTAGGTAATAACCCCATTGTTGGTAATTATTATCGAAATGATAGGGGGCGATTGTAATGCCATAGAGATTATCTGTGGCGGGAATATAATCGAGCATGAGAGCGATATAAGGTGCATTGGCAGTTTCGTCTGATTTATCTGGCCTAACTAATTGCTTAGAAGTGCTATATTCGGCCGCTTGAAGCGGTTGGCATAGGCTCAGGAGTCCAATGCTAAGACAGGCTAGCGTATATGAATGACGACACATGGGATGGTTTCCTTAGGGATAGGGGAAATATTGTTCATTTTCCTGTGTGCGGGGTCAATTCAAAATGCTAAAATCTCTTTTAAAATAAGTGTTTGTAAATATTTTGTGTTTTGATTTGAGTGTTTTCTAGGGTGACATTTAACCGAGGTCAACTCGGCAGTTACCTTTGTATGGGTTTGTTGCGCTAGCGCCTACGTTGGAGTGAAATTGTGGATCAGGAAATAAGGCTCGAAATTTCGGCATGGTTAGCGGGCTTTGGGATTGATAGCCAACCCTCTGATGGAATATCGACCACAGTTATGGTCATTGCTTGCTTACTGTTAGCGAGCATCGCTTATTTTATTGTCCGACGCGTGGTGATTCGTGCGGTGAATATGGTGATCCTGCGCTCTAAGGCGACGTGGGACGATGTATTCATGCGTTATAAGGTACTTGAAAAGCTGGCCATGCTTGTGCCCGCTATCGTACTTAATCTATTGGTGCCAATCGCGCTGACTGAGCATCCACTGTTAAGCGGGCTAGTCGACCGATTACTGAGTATTTGGTTAGTGGTGCTGATTATCCGCGCTATGTATGCAGGTATGGATGCGGTTGATGAAATTTCAGATGTGAATCTGGTGAGTCGGCGCTTGCCTGTTAAGAGTTTCGTACAGTTAACTAAGCTATTTTTATTCTTTGTTGGGATTATCGTTTCTATCTCAATCTTGGCCGATCAATCACCTGTGTACTTCCTCAGCGGCTTAGGTGTGGCAACGGGTTTTGTGATGTTAGTGTTCCGCGACACTATCTTAGGTTTTGTGGCGGGCATTCAGTTAGCGGCTAACCGTATGGTGAGTAAAGGCGACTGGATCCAGATGGACAAATACGGCGCCGACGGTGCGGTAGAAGAAGTCTCGCTGACCACAGTGAAAGTGCGTAACTGGGACAAAACCATCACTATGATCCCTGCTTATGCCTTAGTGTCGGATGCGTTTCGCAACTGGCGGGGTATGTCTGAGTCGGGCGGTCGCAGGATCAAACGCGCGATCAATATCGATATCAACAGTATAAAGTTTTTGACCGAGGAAGAGCGCGAACGTCTCAGTAAGATCAATTGCTTAAAAGAATATTTCCCCGCAAAAATAAATGAAATTCGTGAGGCGAATGCCAGAGTCTCTGACCTTGATATGAAAGTGAATGGTCGCCATTTGACTAACGTTGGCACCTTCCGCGCTTACCTGCAGGAATACCTACAGCGTCACGATAAGGTGCACAAGGACATGACCCTAATGGTGCGGCAGCTCGCGCCAACCACAGAGGGTCTACCGATCGAGATTTATATCTTCACCAATGACACTCGCTGGGCATTTTATGAAGCGATACAAGCGGATATCTTCGACCATGTTTTTGCAATATTGCCTGAGTTTGGTCTGCAGGCGTTCCAAGCGCCCACCGGCAATGATATTCGCAGTTTAAAATCGGTGAAGGTCGAGGGTTAGTTTCGACTGATCAGAATCGCGGCTAAGGTAAGAAAAACACCGCCGCTGGTTCTGTCAAACCAATGCAGCTTGTTGCTCGCCTTTAGGCCGGGCGCAAGCACATTGGCCATGCTCGCGTAAATCATCACAAAGCTAAAATCCACCACGGCCCAAGTGACTGCAAGAATGGTCAGTTGCGGTAATTGCGGCGCGGCAAGATTGATAAATTGCGGAAACAAGGCGGCAAAAAACAGTAAATCCTTCGGATTACTGATCCCCACTAGAAACGCCTGCTTATAAAGCTGCGCAGGCGTACCTTTGCCCTCTGACGGGCTAACTTCAAGGGCTTGACCTTGGTTTTTCGTCAATAACAGCTTAATACCTAAAAATACTAAATAGGCCGCGCCGCACCATTTGAGCAGGGTAAAACCGTATTCTGAGGCGCTAATAATCGCCCCCAATCCTGCCGCTGACGCCATCATTAAGATTAAAGCGGCGCTAACACTGCCAAGGCCTGTGGCTATGCTACGCATCTTGCCGAAGTGGATCCCATGGGACATAGATAACATAGCGATAGGACCGGGTGAAATCCCAATCAATACAATGGCAAAGAGATAGAGTAACCAAGTTTCGGGTTGCATATTTGCTGCTCTAAATGGAATAAATGTTAATGTTTAGCACTCGCTATAAAATCAGGGATCACCTTGGGATGACGGCCTTTAATGGTGCGATAGAAGCTCAAAATTTCTTGCATGTCGGTCACGATATCATCACTGGGTTGCAGTGGTGTGCGGATAACGACAGTGCGGCGGCTAAAATCTAAGCCAACGGGTGTAATGGGTACTTGGGCCTTGCTGGCTATATGATAAAAGCCGCACTTCCAGCGCGTCACTGGGCCGCGGGTGCCTTCTGGCGCTAGCGCTAACTTGTAATCGGATTTTGACTCAAACAGCTGCACGGCGGCATCGACTAAGTTGTTGTTCTTGCGCCGATCCACCGGACTGCCGCCAATGGCGCGGAAAAACCAGCCCCAAGGCGGGATAAAGAGTTGGTGTTTGCCGAGAAAGTGAATGCGGATACCTAGGGCGCCACGGGCTAAAATGCCGACAATGAAGTCCCTGTTACTAGTGTGCGGCGCAACTATGATGATGTATTTAGCACAGTCGGGCAGTTGGCCTTCTATCTGCCAGCCTGAAGTTTTAAGTAGCCAACGGCAAAGTGGTGTAAACATAGTTCGGTGCCCAGAGTCGAAAAATTAATAATATCATCAGCTTTTTTAGATTTTAAACTGGCTTAAACAAGATAGTCTGTACTGAATTCGCGATATACCCAAACAACCTCAAGATGCAGAATTCAGCGGTAATTGAACGCATTTTAGGCAAGGCGGCTATTTGCGGACCTAGTGGACTAAGTTAAAAATAGCCAACACGGCATAAAATGCGTTAAAACCCGCCGGGACGGAGCGCCTAGGGCACCCCACTTCCGTGTTGCATCAATTCAAAAGGTGGTCGACATTCTTTCATTGAAGCGCCTTGAATTGGTGTACCCTAGACGCTCTGAAACTCGTATCTTGAGGTAGCTTGGGTATAATACAGTTTAACCTGATTGATTGTGGGGGAACGATACTATGTTGAAAAATGGACTATTAAACAAGGTTATCTGGCAGCGTGTTTTTGCGGCACTGTTACTCTTGCTGACTTGTCATGTTAATGCGGTGCCGACGGATGAAATTACGCAGATGCTCAAAGGCCAAGAAGACGCCTGGAATCGCGGTGATCTCGATGCTTATATGCAAGGCTATTGGAAGAGTGATCAACTGCGTTTTGTCTCTAATGGTAAGTTTCGTTTTGGCTGGGAAGAAACTCTCGCTGCCTATAAGAAAAATTATCCAAATAAAGAAGCGCTTGGTGAACTGAAGTTCACTATCAAAGAAATAAAAATGCTCAGTAATTACGCCGCTATGGTTGTTGGGCGCTGGGATTTACGGCGGATAAAAGATGCCCCAACGGGCGCGTTTACTCTGTTGATTGAAAAAATCGACGATCGTTGGGTGATCACTATGGACCACAGTTCAGACTAAACCGTGTCCTTTACACTCAGTGCTGCACTGCAGTTCAAATTATATTTGCGATAATAAACAGTCTGGTTTGGCTGGCGGCTCGGCGGGCAGGGTTAAATGGAAATCCTGCTGTCCAAGCTGTCTACCTTTGCCATCGTATCTCACTTCGGTGAAATGCATACCGCCCTCAGCATCTTCGAGCAGAATGCTGGTGGATCGGGTGCCATAGTCGGGGTGACGAATATAAATCGCAGCTAAACGCCGTTCCCACTCGATCCCCACTCCCGTATTCGGCAGCTCATTATCTTGCGGCTGGGAATCGTCTTTCATTAGTTGTAACAGTACTTGCACTTCTATACTGCTGGACTGGCTGATTGCCGCTTCTAATGCCTGCTGTCCCTTCGCCATTTTCGGCCAAATATCATCGAGTGCACCATTGCTAATGGCATGAAATCCATCGGCAAGTTTTACTGTGTCTTTATTGATACTGTTAAAACAATATAAGTCTGTACCTTGGCCGAAGATGAGATTGAACGGCTGATAATTGTCGCTATGTTCAACGAGCCAATTAGGGCACACGAGCGATCCTGAGTTGAGCGTCATAGTAATCAGCTCGCCACGACTCCGCATGGCTTCAGGGTTCTTTTGCGGAACGCGCAGATTGGTTACGCCTGCGATTTGTCCTTGTCTATTGATGCCAAACCAAGTGCCACCGGCCTGCAGATCTTTACCCGCGAGTATGTTTTCTTCCGGCGGCCAAAAATGCGCTGGCACAGTTGGTCTATAATGAAACTCATCGCGGTTGGCACAGATGATTAAGGGATACTTAGGATGGGCATTAATGGCGACAAAGAGTATGCACATAGCAGGCTAAATTAATCCAAAGGTAGATTAACTTAGCCTGTCTGCTCACAAATGAACAGCGTTAGTGGTGCGAGTGCTTATCCGTTTTTGCGTGTTCATGTGCATGTTTATCAGCACTAGGTGTCACAACAGATTTCTGCTCGTCTGTGTGCGAAGCGCTAGATTCATGAGTATGTGTATTCTCGTGGGAATGGCTATGGGCGTGGCTGTGCGAATGACTATGCGCATGAGCTACCGGTTTGCTGAGCATTAAGCGGCGTAAAAATTTACGTGGACCTAAGCGCAGTAAGCTGGCAGCAAACAACCCTGAGAGGATCAGTAGAGCAATTAAGTTCACGACTTCAGGCAAGGTAAATAAGGAGAACCATAGTGGTAAGCGTAATGCTGCGGCTAAACTCAGCGCAATAATACTCAGTAATATCGCCCTTTGCGTCCATGTCATTAACTTAAGCTGAGCTATGTTGAGCACAGGTGCTGCAATCAGCGGCATCATAATCGCGATAGGATTCCAACCACTATAAGCCAGTGCAAGAGCGAGTACGGCGGCGCCTAAGTTGCAGAAACGCATTGGTAAAAATACAAGCAATAGCACAACAACCTGTAGCAATGGATTGCTTAAGGGCATTGAAGGGTGGCCAATTAAATTCACTAATACTAGGCTAAGTAAAATCCAAGGTGCGCTGCGATCGACTAAATGAGCAAAGCCGAAACGCAGTGAATTGCTGGGTAATTTAGTGTGTGGATCGGTAATGGTGACGTTAGCATGGCTTAAATACGCACTCAGAATAAACACTACAAGCAATTGGAATAACGCTAACCAAGGACCGAGAAGTAGAGCTGTGATCACTAAGGCTTCAGGCCCTGCTAAGCGTTGGAACCAGCGGCGGGCTAAACTGCCATCCTGCGGCGTCAAACCTAATTTAAAGCGCAGCGCAGCCGCACCATAGCTTAGCAGCAACACGGGTGCGAGCTTTAATAGCCAAGTCATTAATTGCTCTGTGCTGTGATCATGGTGGGCATGTTCGTGGCCGCCTGAATCCATTAATAGCAATATCACGAGTAAACCGATGCCGAGCAAACTACCTATGCCAGCTTGGTATTCATATTTGCCTTGCGTATCACTTTCATGCTGACCATGGGGTTGATGTAGTACCACATGCAGAATTGTGCCAGTAATAAAGGCTTGTAAGTAGACAGTGTCATCGATATTTAAATAAGGAAGTAGTTGCTCACCGGCGAAATAGCCTATGCCTGTAAATAGCATCTGGGCTGCAAAGATCATAAGTGTCCAACGTGTTCCGAGATGGGGTTTAAGTATCCACCATACTGCAAAACCGACGGGTAATTGGTGGAGTATGACACCAAGAGCTAGCAGAATGGAGTTATCGTCTTGCTGCGCCAAAACCATAGCGGTGCCATCGGTGATGGTATGCAGTAATAAGCCACCAATACCCAAGAAAAGCGTAAAATTATGGGTGACTTCTGAATAACGGTGAAATAGGCGTTCGCTGGCGGTAGGCCCCCAGATGCCGAGGAGTACAAAGACGATCGCAAGCATGCCACCATGCTCGAGTAATTCTGGCAAGATGTGGATCAGCACTAATCCGCCTAATGAGACGAATATAAAACCATCGAGCCCCTTTTGTAAGCCACTACTCGATGAGAAGTAGCGATAAAACAGAGGGCCAATTAAGAGTGCGATACAGCTAGCAAGAAGATAGAGCATGGATTCCACGGAAAATTTGCTGAAAAAACGCCATAGTATACCAGCTGTAAAGCAAAGTGAGCAGTGACTTGCAGGCAATTTACTCAACTGACATTTTATACTGTGTTTTGAAGGTGAGAATTTTATTCACTTTGGCCATTCTGCGGAGAAATTTTCAGATCTAACTCGAGAAAAGGTACTATACCCAAGCTACCTGAAGATACGAGTTTCAGAGCGCCTAGGGTGCTTCAATTCAAGGAGCATCAATGACAGAATGTCGGCCACCTTTTGAATTGTTGCAACACAGAAGTGGAGCTCCCTCGGCGCTCCGTTCCGGCGGGTTGTAACGTACTTTATGCCGTGTTGGTTATTTTTAACTTAGCCCACTAGGTCCGCAAATAACCGCCTTGCCTAAAGTGCGTTACATTCCCGCTGAATCCTGCATCTTCAGATTGTTTGGGTATATAATATCGGCTTATGTTGGCTTGGGTGTTGATACGTTAAATGGATATATTTTCTGCTGCGGTAATGTTGTTTCTGATCATGGACCCTTTGGGGAATTTGCCGATTTTCGCGTCGATTCTACGGCATATCGATCCCAAGAAACGTCGTAAGGTACTGATCCGAGAATTACTTTTCGCCTTAGTGATCATGTTGTCTTTCCTTTATGCGGGTGAAGCCATTTTAAGTTTCTTAAATCTTCGTTCCGAATCTGTGAGTATTGCAGGCGGTATTATTCTGTTTTTGATCGCGATTAAGATGATTTTCCCCCAACCCGGTGGTGTCGTTGGATTAGCCGCGGGAGAAGAGCCTTTTATCGTGCCTATGGCTATTCCCTTGATGGCTGGCCCATCGATTCTTGCAGCCTTGATTTTACTGGCGCATACCGATAGCTCACGTATGGGCGATTGGACCATAGCGTTAGTGTCAGCTTGGGGGGCGAGTGCGGTGATCTTAATGTTTTATAAACTTTTCACCCGTGTGCTGGGGGAAAAGGGGCTCACAGCAGTCGAGCGTTTGATGGGTATGGTGCTGGTCATGATCTCAGTGCAAATGTTCCTCGACGGCATTTCAAACTATCTGAAAACCGCTGGCTAACTTTATCTAGTTTGATCAAAACGAAACCGTATTAACGTTGTTAATGCGTTTTTTTTATGGCTGAGATTTGGCTTGGAATTGAGTCAGCACAGAGGTTTGCTGACAAAAGTGCAAATCTTACCTGCGAACAGGTGTATCAAGTTGTTACTGAGGTGCAGTGCTGCTAATGTCGAAAACTCTGTCTCTATCACTTGAAGACGGATAAACCCTGAGTAGGTTACTA
Source organism: Shewanella sp. SM23 (assembly GCF_025654295.1). NCBI lineage: Bacteria > Pseudomonadati > Pseudomonadota > Gammaproteobacteria > Alteromonadales > Shewanellaceae > Shewanella > Shewanella sp. SM23. The sequence goes on along the minus strand of NZ_JAKKRM010000013.1, from coordinate 62,536 downwards.
ATTAAAGGCAATTTGTCTTAATACAAAGAGACACTAGTCTTAATAAATAGAATGGCGTAAACGGCGTTAGCTGTTACAGAAGGATGTTAAAAATGCGAAGTACAAAAGGCGTAACAGCGTTTGGACTGATGTTGGCATTGATTAGCGGCGCGAGTATTGCCGCTCCGAATCATACGCCTGCAGATGCGGGTGTGATTAATAAAGATCGAATTTTATATTGGTTGATTAAGCGTGGCGAAGTGGCCGCCGATGCCAGTGATAGCGTAAAGCAGGAGGCGATAGAAGCTTATATTCATCGCGCCACTTTGGCACAACCCAAAGCGCCGCGCATCGAAGTTGAAGCTGAACATGCGCGTCTACAAAGAGCTAAATCATCGCAAATGATGCGCTCATCCGCACAGCGTTTACAGGCCGATGCGGATGTAAAGAAAACCGTTAAAGTGCTCACAGTATTAGTGGATTTTGCTGATCTAAAACATGATGATAATGGCTTAAAAGCGGGGGATACAGACATGTATTACCCGAGTTATCCTGCGTCCCACTACAAGGAATTACTCTTTTCGCCTACGGGCTTCAAAGGTCCACAGGGGCAGACGTTAGATTCGGGGTATCAATATTATCAAGCGGTTTCTGGGCAAACCTTCTCCTTTACTGGGGATGTGAAGGGCTGGTATACCGCCTCGCAAAATGCCGAATACTATGGTGCTAATGATCCAGATACCCGTAGTGATTCACAGGTCGAACAATTGGTAAAAGAAGCTGTATCTCAAGCGGTTGCAAATATGTCTGCAGTTGAGTTGGCGAGTTATGATGTTGAAGACCAAAATGATTTGAACAATAACGGTATTTACGATGAGCCCGATGGCATTATCGACCATGTGATGATTTTCCACTCTAGCGTAGGCGAAGAGGTCGGCGGCGGAAAACTAGGATCGAGTGCGATATGGTCGCATCGATATTATGTCGACCAAGCAACCAATGGTTATGCGCTTCCTGGTACGAACAAAAAAGTATTCGGTTATACAATCCAGCCTATTGATGCGGCAACGGGCGTGTGTACCCACGAGTTTGGCCATGATCTAGGTCTGCCTGATGAGTACGATACCTCTGAAAATGATAAGAAAGACGGCTCGCCTGTGGGGCTATGGTCTTTAATGTCTGGTGGTAGTTGGGCTGGTGCTATTCCTGGCGCTCAGCCGAGTGGTTTTAGCCCTTATGCTCGATCTTATCTACAGAAAAGATACAAAGGTAAGTGGTTGAATGAACGTGAAATCACCTTAGATAGCATTCCCAAATCAGGCATGGAAGTGACGTTGAATGAGGCGGTTAATCATCAGGCGGTTAATCAGATCTCTATTCCACTTCCTCCAACGCTAATTCCTTTTAAAACACCTTATCAGGGCAGTTATCAGTACTATTCTGGCCAAGGAAATATGCTGAATAACAGCATGATTTTTAATGTTAAATTACCTGCCGTAACCACAGATAAACTGATTCTGAGTATGAAGGCCAGTTGGAGTATTGAACTTGACTTTGACTACATGCAGGTGAAAGTGGATGGTGCGGCCATTGCGGGTAATTACACTAAGTCGAACAATGGGATAAATAGCGCTCGTCATATCATCACTGGTGAATCGTCTGCGCTTGCTCAGGCGGAAGGTCGTGATGCTTGGGTAACATTAGAATATGATTTATCAGCATATTCTGGAAAATCTGTTGCTGTCGAGATCAACTATGTCACCGATGATTTAACCTCTAAGTCAGGGATCACTATTGATAACATCAGTGTTAAACAAAATACCACTGAGTTATATGGTGATAACGCTGAAGTTGCGGATAAAATGACGCTTTATGGCTATAGCCGGATTAAGGATTCTCGTCCGGATCCAAAATCCCAGTCTCGTTATATTATTCAGCTGCGTAGCCATAATGGTGTCGATGCGGGTTTGAAAGCAAAAAGCTTTGATCCCGGAGTTTTACTCTGGTTAGAAGATTTAGGTTTCAGAGACAATAACGTTTCAAACCATGCTGGCCATGGCTTGATTGGCGTGATTGATGCTGACCAAAACATGATTGGCACTCGCTCTACCGACGTACAAATTCGTGATGCGGCCTTTAGTACAGTAAATCAAACCTTCTATTTTGAGGACAATCATCGCGATGCTGTCAGCCTGTTCGATGACAGTTTTGATTACAGCGCGCCACTACAGCCACAGTCAGGTATGGTGTTGCAGCAGCTAGGGTTGACAATGCAGGTACTATCTCAAGCCAGCAACAATGGTACTGCGGTTATTCGTCTTGCGAATGCGAACTCTGATGCTATAGCGCCGTTAACTGTCAGTTTTGGTAAGACAGTTAGTCAATTAGCGGTGAACTTCACCAGTAACGTTGATGGTGGTATGGGAGTATTAACCTACGCTTGGGATTTTGGTGATGGCACGACAAGCACTGTCACGGCGCCAACCCATACCTATGCGAAGGCTGGCACTTATACAGTGACACTTACGGTTATCGATGCGCAAAATACTAAGGCGATTAGCAGTTCGACGGTAACGGTTGTTGCACCTGTTACGCCTCCAGTAACTCCGCCGGCCAGTGAGAGTTCAGGTGGCGGCAGCTTAGGTTGGTTAAGCCTTGCCTTCCTTAGCTTATTGACTTGGCGCCGCCAGTTAAATGTTCACTAAGTTGATTGTTTGAAACACGAACAAAAATGCCTCTGATCTAGAGGCATTTTTTATCTGTCTTGAGGCTAAATTCTGACTAAGCTTTGGATGAAGTCTAAAGTTTACAACTGACGGATAGCTTGCTCGGCCGCTGGCAGAAAGATTTCGCTGACGATCATTTCATGCTCACCGTGATGGAAATAGCGGCGGCGTCCCCAGAGTGCATGTTCGACACTTTGATCTAAACTTTCAGCTAAGTGGGCAAGGCGACTACAGGTTTCGAAACTGGCAACTTCGATTCTACCGGGGATGAAGTTATCTTGGCTAAACAGTAATTCACCTAAGGGGCGAGTACCCAAACTAAGGAAATCCATTTTGCGCTCGGCCATTAATTTTTCAGGGATTAAGGTTCTGGCAAATACCCAAGGTATCGAGTCGAGGCAAAGCAAGACTTCACGGATCCATACAGCACCTTGCTGGGGATATTCGCCCTCTAAGGGAGCATGCAGTCCTTCGCCTAGTACCTTTACTTCAAATTGAGCGCAGCAAGTTTTGAGTTTTTGCGTTAGGCTGCCAGTGGCAAGCAACCATTCTTTCAAGGGCGATTTGGGGAGTTTGTCGGCTAGATCGGCTGAAAACCACTGAATAGATTCACCATAGGGAAAGCTTAAGCTAGTCACATTCATTAAATACTCGTTACAATATAAACAAACGTCGGCAGTCTAGCATGTCGCGACGCGAGCATATATACCCAAGCTACTTCCAGATACGGATACTGCATCTTCAGGTTGTTTGGCTATATAGATTGGGAAGTTTCTTCCATTACCATTATTGTTTTAGGGAGCCGTAAGTCGCTATGAAAAAATTACTCTCAGTCTGTCTTATCCTGTTTACAAGTGTTTTCAGTGTTTATGCGGCCGATGAAAAAGAAGCTGCACCTGCTGCAGCAACCCCACCTACGGGTGAGTATGCCTACTATGGTTTCGAACCCGAAATTGTCACTAACTATATTTCTAATCGCAAGAAATTGGGTTTTGTGAAGATTAGCGTTGAGTTAATGGTAAAGAGTCCAGATGATCTAGTGACAATTGAGCTCCATAATCCATTATTGCGAGCCGCGATTGTTGAAGTGTTAGGCAATCAATCGGAAGAGAAGATTAAGTCGCTCACGGGTCGTGAAGAGATTCGTCGTGAGTGCTTTGAAATGGTCAACAACTTGATCACCAAAGAAGCTGGCAAACCCTTGATCGTAAACTTATTGTTTACCTCTTATCTGTACGATTAATTTACTGCCCCATTCCATGGGCTGACTCAGGTCGGCCCATTGCGTTACAAGAGCTATTATGTCAAAACCTGCCGTGAAACCCGTCCAATTAGTGACTGCGAAACGCCTAACTAGTACAGCCAGCATTGGTCATGCAAAAACTAAAGCACCAAAGCAGGCTAGAACTGAGGTGAAAGGCAAAGCCAAGTCGGTCAAAAACAGGCCCAGTGCTGAGATTAAAAAAGCTTTGCATCCTCGAAATGTACACTTGAACGGCTATGATTTTCCGGCGCTGATGAGTTCATTCCCTAAGCTAAAAGCCTTTGTTCGACCCACGCCTTATGGGGCTTTATCAGTCGATTTTTCCGATCCGTTAGCGGTTAAGATGCTTAATGCGGCGCTACTGAAACATCATTATGGGATTGAATCTTGGGATATTCCTGATGGAGCGTTATGTCCTCCTATTCCAGGTCGAGTCGATTATTTACATTATTTAGCAGACCTTCTAGCCGAAGGCGATGATGTATTTGCTTTGGATAAAACTAGGGTATTAGATATCGGCACTGGCGCGAACGGTATTTATCCCATATTGGGTTGCCAAGTATACGGTTGGCAATTTGTCGCCTCGGATATTAATGCCCATTCACTCAGTAATGTGCAGAGTATTATTGAGCAAAACCCAGTGCTGCAAGGGCAGATAAGTTTACGATTACAGCCAAATGACAAGGCGGTCTTCAAGGGAATCATTCAAGCCGGAGAACGTTTTGCGTTAACCCTGTGCAATCCGCCATTTCATGCCTCTATGGCTGAGGCGAGCGAAGGTACAAAGCGTAAGGTGAATAATCTGCAGCTCAATCGAGGTGGCTTGGTAAAGGTTGCACCTAAGCTGAATTTCGGCGGTCAAGGAGCTGAACTTTGGTGCCAAGGCGGTGAACGACAGTTTCTAGCGACTATGATCCGTGAGAGCCAAATGTTTGCAGATCAATGCTTATGGTTTACCAGTCTAGTGTCGAAGAAGGAAAACCTGAAACCTTGTTATCAAGCCTTAGCGCAGTTGAACGTCGATACTGTGAAAACGATTGAGATGCAGCAGGGTAATAAAATTACGCGAGTTTTGGCGTGGAGCTTCCAGTCTGCAGCTAAGCGCAAAATCTGGCGCGGTGAACACTTAGCCCGTTAAGGCTTTTTGGGTATGACCCAATTAAGTACTATTAACAAAACAGGCGCTAATGGCGCCTGTTTTTATTAAAGGTAAAAATAGCCACTGTTACTGCGGCTTTTCTTCCTTATGATCGCGACGGAATAACGCCCACTCTTCAATTGCTTCACCGCTGGGTAAGGTGCAGATCCCATGTTCACCTTCGGCAGTTTTCTCAATTGTTAATTTGCCACCAATGGAGACACAATACTCAGAGGCGGGATTGGCTATTTTTACTTGTTCAGTATCACTGCATCCGACTAATACCAGACTCGCCAGAAGTGGAGCAGTAACAAGCAGGAATTTGATTTTCATAGACACTCCTTGGTGAGTTATTTTCGCCCTAAAATCCGCAGGATACGTAGGAACAAGTTGATGATATCCATATACAAAGCGGCGGCGCTATCGATGGCATTATCTATGGTTTTAGGGATTTGATTCGCCCGTCCCCAGTCATAACCAATATAACCGCAGAAAATCAGCACGACTATCCAATCTAAAATGCCGTGGTGAGTATTAAAGATAAACACTTCAATCAGTTCGACGACGATAACGAGCAATAAAGCAATCGTGAGTGCGCCGGAAATTTTTTGGAAAAAGGCGGGGAAGAGTGTGCCTAAGCACATCATGGCTATAGTCACTAGCCCTGTGATACGAATGGCCTCAGTCACCAATTCGGGATCGTATTGTCTGACCACCATATTGATAATTAAGCCGAAGGGCACGACTACAAAGTTGTAGCCAATAAAACTGACAACGGGATTAGTCGATTTTTGGAACAGATAAATCCCAAAGAAACAGGAGGCGAAATAGCCGATAAAGAAAATCCAAGGATTAACACTGGCAATCGCCTCTGGGTCGATATTGGTGACCATCCAATAGTTAACGGCAAAACCCCAAATCAGCGTGAGGCCGATAACGAGGTTGTAAATACCTGCGCCAACGATGGGGTCGTCTGTGGTCATGCGGTCAAATACACTGTTTTCCGAATCCATATGTTTTCCTTGTGATTTCCTTATTTTAACGGGCCATTAAGCGTCATCAGTGTTGAGCTATATGACGGCAAATTAAGCGGTGGCAATTAAGCTAGTGTAAATAAAGCCGTTTTTCAAGCGAGAACAACCTAAGCCTCTTCAGTGCCACAAACATTGCAGCAGGCTTGTTTCGGTAACTTCATCTCGCGAAACTCCATCGTCATTGCATCGATCATCAAAATACGTCCTGCTAAGGTTTTACCCATACCAGTAATCACTTTGATGGCTTCAACCGCCTGCAAACAACCTATCATACCGACCACTGGTGCTAGGATGCCCGATTCAACGCAGCTCAGTTGTTGCTCGCCAAATAGGGCGCTAAAGCAATGATAACAAGGCGTTTCGCTGTGATAATCGAACACAGTGACCATGCCTTCCATCCGAATTGCCGCGGCAGACACTAAGGGCACTTTATACTTAAAACAGCTGAGATTAAGTTGCTCGCGCACACTGACATTATCGGTACAGTCGAGCACTAGTCCGTGATCGGCGACTAGGGCGTCAATCTCATGATCATCTAATACTGCATTGATAATGTTGATCTTAATAAAGGGATTGAGCTGCATGAGGCTCTGTTTAGCTGATTCGACTTTAGGCTGGCCGACATTGGCATCTTGATGCAGCACTTGGCGCTGCAGGTTGGATAATTCAACTGTATCAAAATCGACCAGTGTCAGCTCACCAATACCCGCAACTGTCAGGTACTGGCTGGCGGCACAGCCTAAACCGCCAGCACCTATCATCAGCACTTTGGCCTGTTTTAAGCGTTCTTGACCGTCGATATCCATAGCCTTGATGGATATTTGGCGGCTGTATCTTAAGAGTTCGCTGTCGCTGAGAATATCTTCTGGCACATTCATTGAGATTTTCCTAGCAAAGCACGCTGTTAAATGGCTCGACCGTCACTAGGGTGCCAGCGGGAGTATCGCCTTGGAATTGCTCCAATAAAACGAAACAGTTTGCTAAGCTCATCGAAGTCAACATGCCAGAACCTTGGCTACCGGTAATGGCAACTTCAAGTTTACCTTGTGCATTACGGCTTAAAACGCCCCGTTGATATTCGACGCGGCCCGGTTGTTTACGCACAGGCGTGGTGAGCGTAGCGTCTAACATCAAAGGTGCAACTGGGGTTAAGCCCTGCATCTTGTTCAGTATTGGCCAAACGAGTTTGTAAAACGTCACCATAGAAGACACGGGATTCCCCGGTAAACCACAGAATATTGCTTTGCCGATACGGCCCATGGCAAAGGGCTTGCCTGGTTTGATGGCGAGTTTCCAGAAGGTAATTTTGCCTTCCTCATCAAGAATTTGTTTGGTGAAATCTGCTTCACCGACCGACACGCCACCCGAGGTTAATACCATGTCGGCTTGGCTGGCAGCATGGCGAAATGCCTGACGTATGGCTTCAGGATCATCGGCAATCACGCCTAAATCGAGCCATTCCACGTTAGCGCGGCTGAGTAAACCTTGGATCGAGTAACGGTTTGAATCGTAAATTTGTCCTAGGGCTAATTCGCTGCCAACGGGACGCAGTTCATCGCCTGTGGAGAAAAAGGCCACTTTAAGCTGACGATAAACTCGCACTTGGCTAACGCCAATCGTGGCCAACACCCCGAGTTCGGCAGCACCAATTTGAATGCCAGCACTGAGCACTTTAGTGCCTTGGGTGAGTTCTTCACCGCGGCAACGCACATTGGCGCCTTGCGCCTTAGGGTGGCGGATATGAATAATCTCTCCTTCAACCTCAGCTTCTTCCTGCATTTGCACTGTGTCATAACCCGTAGGCACAGGTGCGCCCGTCATGATCCGCACGCAGGTATTAGGTTTGGCTTCACCTTTAAAACCATGGCCGGCGAAGGAATTGCCGATAAGGCGCAATGCGGTCTGATTGGTTTGCGTATTTAAGTCGACAAAACGGAAGGCGTAGCCGTCCATAGAAGAGTTGTTAAAGGGCGGCAGGTCGATGCAGGAAGCTAAATCTTCTGCTAGGACGCGGCCAAGGGCATGGGGAAGCAATACGACTTCGGTGTCTGACACTGGACTAACTTGCTCGAGCAAAAGGGGAATAGCTTGATCTGGATGCATTAAGCTAGGTTGCGAACAAGGATCGGCTGTTACGGACATTAGGGTCTGCCTTATATGCAATGGGTCGTAATGACGCTGAATGAATTTCCACCTGATTATGACTGGCTATTATGCCACGGTGATCTGGGATGGCTATGATTTGCATGTGAGTTTCTGTGATAGGCCAGTCAGTTTTTTCTGCCACTTTGGGCGATAACCTCGCTAGAAGTCACACAATTTACTGCGCTAATTCGAGGGTTGAACGCGAGTCGATGAACAAATGAAAATCATTTTTATCAATGAATCATTAACTTAGCAAGAAATCCAAAGGTAAATTTTGTTGCTTTTGTCGACCCCCTTGATGACAATGTCCCCCATGATTCAGTTCGAATGCAAAAGAGGATTTACTATGCTGTCTGCAACTATGATCGAAAAGTTGAATGAACAAATTAATATGGAGTTCTTCTCCTCAAATTTATACCTGCAAATGAGTGCGTGGTGTGAAGATCAGGGATTTGAAGGCGCAGCTAAGTTTATGCGTGAGCACGCGGATGAAGAAATGGGCCATATGCGTCGTCTGTTCACGTATGTGAGTGAAACTGGTGGCTTACCTTTGTTAGGTGCGATTGCGGCGCCGCAGTCACAGTTCGATTCTTTACTGGCGTTGTTTGAATTAACCTATGAGCATGAGCAGCTGATTACCCGTCAGATCAATGCCTTGGCCCATGCCGCATTTTCGAATCAAGATTACTCAACCTTTAACTTCTTACAATGGTATGTCGCTGAGCAGCACGAAGAAGAAAAGCTGTTTAAGTCGATTGTCGATAAGATACGTTTAGTGGGCGAAGATGGTAAAGCACTGTTCTTTATTGATAAAGATTTAGCTAAGCTAGCCTCTAAGGGTGGCGAAAGCATAATGAACGGCCAAGGCCAACCACAGGCTTAAGTCCGTTTTATTTGCCACAAAAAAGCAGCCTAGGCTGCTTTTTTGTTCTTTATCATTTTATTTTTTATAAGCTTAGATATTCACGCATTTATCTTGATAGCCATCATTCAACAGTGCTGTGTGCTTGATGCGTAGCAAGGGAGTGATTTCATTGAAGGGGAGCGGCTTGGAGATCAAATACCCTTGAGCGAAGTGACAACCTAAATCTCGTAGGAAGTGCCACTGTGCTTCGGTTTCTATGCCTTCAGCAACTAACTCCATTTCTAGGCTTTGTCCCATCATGACAATCGCTTTGACTAAGTTGGCGTTCGAGTTATTTTCGAGGGCATTTTCCACAAAGCTACGGTCGATTTTAATCACTGAAATCGGGAATTTTTTCAGATAACTCAGGGAAGAATAACCCGTACCAAAGTCATCAATATAGATTTGCGAGCCTAAATGACGAATAGACTCGAGCGTGCTCAAGCAATGGCTGGCATCGCCCATCAGCATGCTTTCAGTGATCTCAATATGCACATTTCGTGGGTTAACGTGGTGGCGGTTGAAGCACTCCTGCAACACTTGGTCGAACCCCATGCCGCGTGTATTGATACATTGGCGGCTGGAAACATTAATCGCGACATTGATATTTAAGCCACTTTTCTGCCATTGCCTCAGGTCATGCATGGCTTGGTTGAGCACCCATTCGCCCATAGGCTCTATCAATCCAGTCTCTTCGGCTAACGGGATAAATTGATCCGGCGGGATCAACCCAAGCTCGGGATCTTGCCAGCGGATAAGGGCTTCGACGCTGCAGACACTTCCGGTTTGCATATCCACGATAGGTTGATAATGCAGGGCAAATTCATTTTGTGCCACGGCACGGCGTAGGCGTTGTTCTAACTCCATCCGGGCGAACATGGCTTGATTCATACCCGCGGTGAAGTATTTAAAATTGTTCCGCCCTGCGTCTTTGGCTTGATACATGGCGGTTTCGGTATTGCGGGTGAGTGAGCCGGTATCTAACCCATCTTCGGGATAGACGCCAATACCAAAGCTGGCCGAAATCTGGATCTCGCGGTCATTTAAGTTAAATGGCATACCTAAGGTTTCAATGATTCGGGTTGCCATGTGTTCGATGGCGAGTTCGTTAGTCAGTCGCGGCAAAATAAGTACAAACTCGTCGCCACCGATACGTGCGATAAAATCGGTTTTCCCCGCAATGCCTTCTAAGCGCTTTGCGACATCTTTAAGTAATAAGTCGCCAGTGGCATGACCTTGTACATCATTGATATATTTGAATTGATCCAAATCAATCAGCAAGATAGCCAGCTTGCGAGAGTCATGCTGCGCCACATGGATTTCGTGCTGTAGTCGTTCATTGAACAGCTTACGATTAGGCAGCCCAGTTAACCCATCGAAGTTGGCCTGATACCAAAGATCCTGCTCATATTGCTTACGCTTACTGATATCCATAAATAAACCAATATGTTGGATTATTTTACCTTGCTCATTTCGCACCACAGTGATCGCTAGATACTCGGGATATACTTGGCCATCTTTGCGTTTATTCCAAACTTCACCCTCCCATTTCCCTTCTTTTTGTAGTGACTCCCACATGGCGGTGTAAAAGTGCTTAGGATGACGGCTAGAGCTGAGTAGGGAGGGACTGCGGCCTTTCACTTCTTCCAATGAATAGCCCGTGATCTGACAAAACGCGGGGTTGACTAGTTCAATATGGTTGTCGGCATCTGTCACCATTATGCCTTCGGCAGAATAGTCAAACACAGCTGCAGCGCGGCTTAGGGCATGGTTTGCTTTTTGCCGTTCGCTAATCATACGGGTCATGGCACGGGCCATGCGGGCGAGTTCATCTGTGCCTGAGACTTGGATATTAATATTGAGCTGTGGATCTGCTGCCATTTGCTGCATGTCATTGGCAATCTTAGTGATCTTATCCATAAAATTGCGGATTATCTTTTGTCCAAGCCAAAGTGTGATGGTCGCGGTGAACAAAGCCGAGAACAAGTATAAGCTGAGTAAGATTAAGGTGTGGTTTTGTTGATATTCGCTCTGCTGCGCCATGTTCTTGGTGATATTTTGCGCCAGCAAATGTAGTTGATTGATACGCTGAGTGGTGAGATCCCACCACTCCTGGCTATCAATTGGATGTGGCGGCATTAATAGTTGGCTCATCGCTTGGCTTAATTTGTCCTCACTGGCTGGGACTTGCGCGATGGCTTTGATCTTCGTCATCGGCAAACCTTGTTGCTGCAGTTGCTGCAACTTGACCATGCTGAACTGGTATTGATTTATGCTGTCCTCAATGGTTTTCAGCGCCGCCTTAAATTCGGGCAGATAACGAGTCTCGTGACTGAGTTCATCCAAATTAAGCTGAATCGTCGCAAGTGCTGCATTAAATTTTTGCAGTGAAATCTCATCGCCCTTAAGCAAATAGTCCTGAAAACTGCCCATTAAGCCACCGTAACCTAAGTAGGCATTAATATTTTGTGCCAGAGCGCTAATGCGAGTTTGTTGTTCAATTTGCTTGCTGATTTGCAGAATGCGTTGATTTTCTGGCGAATCTTGTAGATTTTGCAGTAAGGACCTTCTATCGGAAATTGATGCATTACTCGCGTGCATCACGGCTCGCTCATATTCATACATAAAGGAGATTATGGTGCGGTAATCATTAATATTGAGTGACTTGCTGAGCAGTAATTGATTGATGGCACTTCGTTCTTTTACGGCCAACTCCTGCACCATAAGTAGGTTCAATAGATCGGTATAGGCACGGGACTGACTGATTTCGTTGGTTTGTAACTGTAATAACTGAATGAGCTGCAAAAGCTGAGTGTGGAATTGATTATAGAGTTCCGTAAACTGACTCAGTGTTTCGTCTGTGTGGTTTTGGTGAACGTTAGCGAGCTTGTTGCCTGTGAGTTTGAGCGCATCCAACAATGCGTTCATTTTGTTTGCTTCAATACTTTTAGGGTCGAGCGCCTCCAGAAGATGCTCTAAAGGCTCACTGTTCAGTAATGCATCGAGTGCTTTTGATCTAGTCGCTTGTTGCTGTAATAGCACTTCATCGGTTGGTCGCTGATTTGTACTTAGACCATATTCGTTTTGCAACTGATAGAGTAGCTCAGTGATTTGTACCGTCGTTTGTACCGCAAGATGATTGTGCTTGGCCGAGTGTGATTCCTTTATCAAGTCATGCATGCGCGTCAGAATGAAAAAGCTCATCATTAATAATGGGACTAACGAAAACAGAATGAGCTTTTGCTTCAAACTGAGATGGTGTAGCGCTGACGGCATTAAAGATCACTCCACTCGTTCGCCTAGGCAGAAAAAGAAAATTCAACGTAATAACGTTGAATCCGAGTTACAAATAGGACTAGGCACAGGGTGAGGATATTTAACATAGGCGGCCAGCTACCGCGACCTTTAGTTTATGGATATCTAATCTAGGTCACGAAATTAAGCAAATTGTTATATATCATGCTAAGAGACTATTTTTATTAACCTATTTTGCACCTATCAAACAAGCATTTGCTTTGTCTGTGATGTGAAGCAGTATTTCATCATTCGAAAGAATGACTTGTTTAACTTTACCTTTCATCGGTTTTTAGTGCATTAGGTGGAACGCGATTGTTAACGGTAAATCTACTTAAATAAAAAGGACGTTTGCCGTAGCTAAACGTCCTTCTATTTAAATCAATGCCCTAGATTCAGGCGATTGGCGTGTTATCTAGCCGACATTGGCCAGCAATGATTTGCGATAAACGACAATATCTTCAATCGTCAACACGGGTATATTGTGCTGAGCACCGAAGGCAATAATTTCGGGTAAACGCGCCATAGTGCCATCGGTGTTAGTGACTTCACACAATACGCCAGCGGCTTTTAAACCCGCGAGTTGCATTAAATCAATAGTGCCTTCAGTGTGACCACGGCGGGTCAATACCCCACCCGGTTGGGCGCGAAGTGGATACACATGGCCAGGACGAGCGAGATCACTTGGCTTAGCGCCATCGGCAATCGCCGCTTTAATGGTGGTCACGCGATCGGCGGCAGAAACCCCTGTAGTCACACCGACTTTAGCTTCAATACTCACAGTAAACGCAGTGCCGTATTGGCTCGAGTTGTTTTCCACCATAGGGGGCAATTCGAGGGCTTTGACTTTTGCATCGGGTAAACACAGGCAAACAATACCGCTACATTCACGGATGAGCATGGCCATTTGCGCGTTAGTCAGCGTCTCGGCAGCGAAAATTAAATCGCCTTCGTTTTCTCTATCTTCGTCATCGACAACTAATACACCTTGGCCTTGACGCAGGGCATTAAGACCCGCTTCAACGCGTTCGATAGCAGTACCAAAAGGAGCAAGTAAAGACTGATTCATGGTTAATATCCTTAAATAAACGACATTGGAATATCCAGAATCAGGGCGTGCAGAAATACAACGTAATCAAACCAAAAGGCTCGATTTTGCTGTAGCAATATCACTTCACTTGGTGTGAAGTTATTGCAAAACATGAGGCTAACACTGAGATACACAAGCGCGTTGCACTGAGATACCACAATGTTGTCTTACATTCTCTTCCATCCGGACTCAGCACTGTCGCCATTAAAGTAAACAGTCCATTACCGTCGGCTCTGGAATAGTCAGTTTTGCACTAGGCAAAATCTAAGGCACCAGATCTGCTGACCCCGAAAGTGATTTCGGGCGCTCGCGGGCTTTGGGTGTCGCTCAGCAAAATAATCACTTAGTCGTTACCCATTTACCGCCGGTGGGGAGTTTCACCCCGCCCTGAGAATTTGCTTTTGAGCCATTTGCGCTCAAAAACGCGGTTATGTTGCTCTTATTTACCGCGAATGGCAACTTCTCACGTTCAATGTTTGCGCTAGTGCACACCTGACCACTATCATACTGAACACATAAGCTAATTGACTTGCCGTCGCATTCTTCGACGGTCGTTATGGACGTCACAAGGACGTATAAATGCGCTCTCTGCTACTCACTTTAGGTATTGTTATGCTGTTATCCGCTTGTTCGACCTCCAAAGGGCAAGTACCCGCCCCGGTTGCTGAAAAAATTCCCCATGTGATGACTTTACATGGCGTAACACGTACCGATGATTACTATTGGCTGCGTGATGATGAGCGCAAAGATCCTAAAGTGTTGGCCTATCTCAACGCTGAGAATCGCTATACCGCTGCTTATTTCAAACCATTAAAGCCGCTGCAAGATGGTCTTTATAAAGAGTTAACCGAGCGTTTAGTCGCCGATGAGTCGAGCGTGCCGTACCAATGGCATCAGCACAGCTACTATCACAGATACCAAGAGGGCAGCGAATATCCGCTGATCAGCCGTAAGGGCGCCGATGGTGTTGAGCAAGTGATGCTCAATGTTAACGAGCGAGCTAAGGGCCATGAGTTTTATGGTTTAGGCGGCGCCAGTGTCAGCCCAGATGAAACCATGTTGGCCTTTGGCGAAGATGTCCTAAGCCGCCGTGTATATCACATCTATTTTAAAGACTTGGCTTCGGGCGACATGATCACCGACGTGCTTGAAAATACCGAAGGTCGCGTAGTGTGGGCGAACGACAACAAGCATGTGTTCTATATCGCCAAAGATCTAAAAACCTTGCTGGGCTATCAAGTGTATCGCCACGAGCTGGGCACTAAGCAATCGAGCGATGTCTTAGTGTATGAAGAACAAGACGATTCATTTTATATCTCACTCGGCAAAACCTTAGATGAGTCGCAAATTGTGTTGTTCCAAGAAAGCACCACGACGAGTGAAGTGTCTATTCTCGATGCCAGCGAGCCTTTAGGTTTATTCAAGCCAGTATTAGCGCGGGAAGAAGGTCACGAATACAGTGTGTCTAAGCTGGGTGATACTTATTACATTCTCACCAACTGGCAGGCGACTAACTTCCGTTTGATGAAAGTCGCCATTAAAGATGCTGCGGATAAATCTAAGTGGCAAGAAGTGGTTGCGCATAATTCCAATGCCCGTATCGAAGACGAGTTAGTGCTCAAGGATTATCTGATTATTCAGACCCGTGAAAATGGCCTAACGCGGATTAAAGTGATGCCGCTCAATGGTCAAAAGCCCTTCGAGTTGAGCTTTGATGAGCCTGCTTATGTGATGGGTTTAGAGATTAATTCCCAGCAAGACAGCAATAAGTTACGCATTTTCTACTCCAGCCTAACGACGCCAGAAGCCGTATACGAATATTCGCTGGTGAATCCCGATAGACGTGATTTATTGAAACAAGATCAAGTCTTAGGCGGCTTCGATGCCAGCCAGTATCGTGCCGAACGGATATTTGTGACGGCCCGCGACGGTGCGAAAGTGCCCGTCTCTTTGGTGTATCGCAAAGATAAATTCAAGAAAGATGGCACTAACCCTCTGTACCAATACGGTTATGGATCTTACGGTTACACAGTAGAACCCGATTTTTCTTCATCTGTTATCAGTCTGCTTGACCGCGGTTTTGTGTATGCCATCGCCCATGTGCGCGGCTCAGAAATGCTCGGCCGCCCTTGGTATGACAATGGTAAATTGTTGAATAAGCAGAATACCTTCAATGATTTTATCGACGTAACAACGGCATTAACGGCGCAAGGTTATGGCGACAAAAACAAGGTTGTTGCCTCTGGCGGCAGCGCGGGTGGTTTGCTAATGGGCGCGATTGCTAACCAAGCGCCGGACAAGTATTTCGCCCTTGCAGCCCATGTACCTTTTGTTGATGTGGTGACGACTATGCTGGACGAGTCGATTCCGTTGACGACCAATGAGTACGACGAGTGGGGCAATCCGAACGAGAAAACTTACTTTGATTACATGTTGAGTTACTCGCCCTACGACAATGTCACCGAGCAAGAATACCCACACATGTTAGTGACGACTGGTTTGCATGATTCCCAAGTGCAGTATTTTGAACCCGCCAAGTGGGTCGCTAAACTGCGCGATGTACAGAATAAGTGGTACAAGATGGATGATAAGGTGTTGTTATTCAATGTGGATATGGAAGCTGGCCACGGCGGTAAGAGTGGTCGTTATCGCCAGTACCAAGACACTGCCCAAGAATATGCGTTCTTCTTGAGTCTATTAGGTATGGCGAAGTAGGTTATTCGCAAGTGACTGAATCAGCCGTCAGCCTAGGCAATACGGACATAGAAGCTGTACAGCAACATGAGTCACTGGTGGCAGACACACTTGTCCCAGTGACTAGCGCTGTCGCAACCAAAAATGTTGTTACAGAAGCTTCGCTGAATCCCGTACCATTAAATCCTGCACCACCGAAGCCTACACCCATAAAATCAGCACCCCTCTGGTATTTGTATCTAGTCCGCTGCGCCAACGGGCATTTATACACAGGTGTCACCACAGATGTCACACGACGCTTTAGCGAGCATCAATCGGGTGGTATCAAATCCGCTAAGTATTTGCGCGGTAAAGGTCCGTTAACCTTGATGTATCAAGAACAAGTCGGCACCCGCAGCGATGCCCTAAAGCGTGAAATCGCGGTTAAAAAACTGAGTCGTGCTCAGAAATTGGCGTTGATCGAATCTGTACTCAGATAACACTGAACTCTGACATCATTCAGATCTTATTGTGTTCAGGCAAAAGCTAAATCAACGTCGTGGGGCTTCACCCCACACCCGACCAAGGAGGACTGCTCGTCCTATCCTCCTTGGATTCTCCAAGACGCCCCTGACGGAGTTGAAGCCCCTTGTGCTCATTGCCAAATTTGCTATCGCTTCCGAAGGATGCGTCCCTGCACCTGCGAAAGCTAGCTCGGCATCCATGCCGAGACTCACGCAATTTGTCTATTCACCCTGCGGCAACTCCGAGGGTATGGTGCATTCTGATACTTCGGCGTTGGCTGTTAATCCTAAGAGAGATGTGTCTGTACCCTCAGTTTTGGAACATGTTCCTATATCTTTTGTGTCGTCGCAAAATTTAACTATGGATGTTTCGATAAACCCGTTTTAATTTAGCAAGATTTATTTGAGGAACCATAATGAGACTAGGTCTTAAAATTTCGTCTTGGGCGGCAGCAATTGTTGTGATGCTGCCGCTGATAATTTTTGCAATTTATGATCTTTTTTACTTTCAGCATCACCGTGTAGAAATTACTCGACTCATCCAAGTTGCTACACCAGAAGAATCTGAGCCTCCACCCTTGATCGTGCAGCTCGTTCGTATATCCACTGGCGAGAATGTTGATTGGCTTGTTACAAGGTTAATTATTGATAATTTAAATATCTGTAATAAGCCCAAATCAATGATTGGTAGGCATATAGAGTCATTTCTATGGCTGCAGTTGGTAAGGATTCACCTTACGAAGCATGAGCAATTAACTCTTTATTTGGCCCAAGTGCATACTGGCAAAGATTCAAAAGGTTTTTCCTACGCATCCCATGCACTTTTCAATAAGCCTTTATCGGGATTAAATGTTGAAGAGGCGGCCACAATAGCAGCTCTTCCTAATGCCCCAAGTACCTTTGCAAAGCGCCCAGATCTTCTTACAAAACGCCGTGAATATTTGCTTTCTAAGTTGGATACAAGCTTCTAGCCTGCTGTGCCACTTATGTGTGTCGATGAAATGATTCAGCACTGTCATTCCAGTGATACGCTGCCCTTTCATTTAACAAGAACGGCCCCGATTCTGTTGTTTCGTTGCAACATTTAACAGTGGGCGTCTCGATAAACTCGCGACTAAGTGACTTTCCGTTGCTTGAAGCCAAACCCAGAGTGCATTATGTTGTTTTAACTTGGGTGGCCGGATTCATTTTTGAGGGCTCCTTTTTTGTTATTGGCTTATCTAACTTAGTTATTCGAGTATTGTTATGGAAAGCAATTATTTAGTAATGGCCCTAAAGCATTATGCTAGTAGCATTGAGCATCTTAATTCAGGGGATGATTTCAGACTTCGCTATGCTGCTCTTGATATGAGGCTTACCATTGAAGCCACGATTTACAAAAAGTATGAGTTGCTGGGGGTATTTAGAGACGAGATCTCAAAAAGCATATAATTATTAAATGGGACACCCACTCTTAATGGCGCGGCAGTTAACATCCGACTATGCTTGGGTTTCTTCTGCTGAGCGATAAGTTTGTCTGCTATTGGTATTCTGAACTCCATTTAATAGGTTAAGAATGCCACTTACACAGATCTTTTCACGCTCTCGAACTACATGTCCGGTCTTTTTCTATGCTTAATTTACAATCCCTGGTAGGGCTTCTCTTAAAAGTTCCAACTCCTTTTTGTTTGCTTTAATCCAAAGTTTTTTCAAGTTTGGTATCGAAGCCAAAATTTCTACTGTCTCTTTAGTCTTGATTACATTTGTTTCAACAAGATATAACGCAAAAATATTTTTATTTCCACGCAACTCATCAATACTGGACAACTGTGGGTTTCCACTGAGGTCTAAAATTTTTACGCTGTCCAGCGTTGAAATGATAGAACAAAAATCTAACTTTTGACATTTATTTAAAGATAAGTAGCTTAAATTCTGGGTGTTTCCAGTAATTTCAGAGAGTTTGCTTGCATGGGACACACTTAATGATTCAACTGAGTCTGAGCATAAATTAATTGACTCTAATGAACGAACAATGGAGCAGTTTAATGAAATTGCGACATCAACTTTTAGATTAATAACTTTGGAGTTGAATATATTTACATGCTTAATCCCGTCAACCAATTCAGATGATTCATTTTGCTCAACATAACCTTTCCGAATGAATGCCATTATGGCTTTCCAATCATCTCGCTGCCACTCAGCGTTATATACATAATCCAATATTGGTAATATAGAATCGAAGGTAGGTAATGAATTTTCCCACCTCTGCCATTCTGAAACATTTTCTGGTGCTAACTTTATATATTTCTTAAAAGATGAAATGTCCATATTATCACTTAATTAAAATTGGGTTGTCGAATTCAGAACGTTGATCTCTTCTGGTATATTTTTGCATTTCTTTTGAGAAGCGGCTCTAAATTCTGATGATTTATTCTGTCACGCTATCCCTTTACTCACTCTTATTTGAGCTGACTAAAGCTTTAAAGCGAAGGTCACTCTTGCTCAGAGGGGTAAGTGCCTCGGCTTTGGTGAGATATTGCATAGTGATGTGGATAGCGTCTTGATGGTGACTAAATTCCCTAAAAATACGCTTTGCAATCAGCAGATATAATTGATGTGCAGCTAATGAGGCATGCTCATGCTTTATCTGTAAAATAGCCTCTTCTAGGGAGATAGGGGGAATTTCTTCCAAGGTTATAAGAAAGGCTTTTGCGACAGTCCTGGCGTGTGAGAAATAGTCTGAGTGCGCATCTAAGGCGTAAATATGCTTGAAAATGTGTTTGGCTAGGGCTTTATTGCCGTTGCGATAAAAAGATTCGCCATCAAAACAAATATCCCCTAGTCCTTCCATTATCTGTCTAGGGTTATCCGATAGAGAAAGCGCTTCAATTTCTTTTTGGTATTCCGAAAACTGATCCATATTCTCGACCTTACTGGCAATACAGTGTGACTTTTCGACTATTGAAGTGGGAAGGCTGACAATCTTAGCAAATCCACAAGGTTAAAGCGTAACGGTCTGAATAAAATCAACATCATTTCTGCAAACTCAAGCTTAATTTCGGTATAAAAAATGCCACTACAAGGGGTTAGTGGCATAAATGCATAAGTCTGGCATACGCTTAAAAGGGTGGGTAGAAGACTGACATCTTGGCTGGGAACCGTTGCAACATCAGCCTCTACGCCGGGAAGTGGGTAAAACCTTTGGGTGTAGGGTGGTAAAACGGCGCGTTATTCCATGCTCACTGGGCCGTCGATTTTGTTAAATGTCACATCGCCAGAACCTGCCGTAAGAATCGTTAATCCCTTAGTATTAAAGACATTAATGTTGCCTGAGCCATCTGTGATGGTCACAGCACTTTGCACATTGGCGACCTCTATGTTGCCCGAACCGTCATCAATTGCGATATTGCCGCGAATATCGGTCACCTTGATTGTGCCTGAACCATCTTCAATGGTTAGGCTGCCGTTGATTTGGCTGATTTCAATATCACCTGAGCCATCCTCTATGTTGATATTGTTACCACCGTTGATAGTGAGTTCACCCGAACCGTCTTTGACGTTCATGTCTGACGTCATCTTGCTGATCAAAATAGCCCCTGAGCTGTCATCAATATCCAGTGTAAAGTTCGCAGGGACTTGCAGTTTTAGGTCTATATAGGGCGAGTTATTATTAGAATCTGTTTGCTCAAAGTTGGCCTTGAGCTTGGCTTTATTGGCTTTTTTCTCAAGGGTGAGAATGACTTTGCTGTCATCGTTGCCGTCCTTATTGCTATAGATGTCGGCGACGAGTTTAATTTGGGTTAGGCCTTCGACACCGATAATTTCCAAACTGCCTGCGCCAGTTTCAGCAATCAGGCCTTGTAAGTCTTGGCTATCGAGTGTGAGTTCGCGTTGTTGGTGGTCTAAGTCTGGCATGCCTGCAGCGTTCACATTAAGAATGCAGCCAGTGAGCGATACCCCCGCAGTAAAAAACACTATAAAAGCGAGGGTGAATATAAATGGGCGTAGTGACATGTTAGCTTCCTTGTTTATCTGGCACTCGATTTTTTGGGTGAGTGCTGAGTCGTCTTGCGATGAATAAGACATTGCACAGCCCATGCCAATTTTAATTTTCATTTATAATCAATTTGTTAAGCTAAAAAGTGTCCGGGGTTCACTGTGCGGACATGTCCGCTACATGGGTGATTTACTCATAGATTAGTGAAATTGCTCATTTATTAAGTTAGTTTAAGCTCCGTAAGTCACGCGGAATCAAAAATACAAAAAACATAAGAAGGGATGCAGATGGATTATTTAACGACGAACAAGACGGCTTGGGATGCGCGCACTCGGGTACATTTAACTTCTGATTTTTATGATGTGGCGGGTTTTCTTAATGGTAAGACTTCGCTGCGGGAAATTGAGCTAGGTGAACTCGAGGTTGCAGGTAAAAGTTTGCTGCATCTGCAATGTCATTTCGGCTTAGATACCTTGTCGTGGGCGCGAATGGGAGCGAGAGTCACAGGCGTCGATTTGTCAGAGGTGGCGATTGTTGAAGCGCAAAAACTGGCAGAACGGACACAGTTGTCCGCCGAGTTTATCTGTAGCGATGTTTACAGTGTGGCAAGCAAGGTTGAGCCTCACGATATTGTGTTTACGTCCTATGGTGCCATTGTTTGGCTGCCGGATTTAACTCTGTGGGCGCAGACTGTGGCTGCCTGTTTAACACCCGGCGGACAGTTTTATATGGCCGAGTTCCATCCTGCGCAGCAGTTGTTCGATGGCTATAGCTATTTTAATCGGGGTGAGCCAGACATAGAGCAGGAAGGCACATATACCGAAAATACCGGTGATGATCAGCAGACCTTAATGTGCTGGTCGCACAGTTTATCTGAAGTGATCAATGCGTTATTGCAGGCGGGCTTAGTGTTGGAGTTTTTCCACGAATTTGATTTCAGCCCCTATAACTGCTTTGAAGGGCTCGAAGCGCAAGAAGATGGTCGTTATGTGTTAACACACCAAGGGCAGAAGGTGCCCTTGGTGTATAGCATCAGTGCGCGTAAGCCAGCGTAATCACAGCCTTTTGTAATCGCGATGATCAACGACTACGGTAAACCGGATACTTAAGGTATTGGTTATCGTAGTAAGGGCTGCGTTCATAGAACCAGCGTAGGCGTGCCTCAGGATCGGCGGCAAACTCTGCATTGGTCAGTGCTTTGTCGAACTCAGCTTGTAGCTTAGGATCATCTTTTAGCATCTTGGCCGCCAGTGGCTCTACCGCATAATCTTCAATGTATTCAGTACGAGTGAAGATAGGATTGAAGAAACCCCATTGCAGTAAAGAATCTGGTGATTGCGGCTCAAGCAGTAAAATCGCTAGATCGCCTAGCGGTTGATCTGTACTGATTTTAATGGTGCCAGCGGGCAGAGTGGTGCTGACTTTGGTTAACTCTGACTCGGCTTTGACCGTTTGGCGGCCCTCAAAATCCTTAGTGTTAAACACGGGATTGCTGAGGGTATATTGCTGCAATTTCAACTCGGTTGGCTTTTTGAGCGTGGTCATGCGAATGCCATGCACGTTAAGACGATCAATCACTTGAGTCCATTGCGCTGGAATATAGTAAGCACTCGGACGAGTGACCTTAATGTCGGGCACTGTTTCAGCCATCACCGGCAAGTTAGGGTAAAGCTTAGGTTCACCTGTCCAGCGCACAACTTCAACGCCACTGATGGGGCTCTTTTCAAGTTGATAATCTATGCCTTTAAAATCCCAGCCTTTTTCTAATGGTGCTAATTTCCAAGTAAGGGTAATTAGTGGTGAGGCGCGGTATTTATCTTCTTGAATCGCACTCTTAAGTTTTGTCGCCTGTTCACCCACTGTTTTGAGGGTTTGCGCTAACATCACATAAGTGCCGAGCACCCTTTGCTTAAAGGGCTTTAGACTGTGGTTTTCAACCAGAATGGTGGGCAAATGGCGAGCATCGCCATAACCGTTAGAGAAGCGCGGGCTCGGATTCCACAGCGACATACCTTTGTTAATATCGGCGTTATCCACGGCAAAAATCAGTGCGCCGGGAATATGGCCTTGTTCCGTTAATGCCGCTTCAACTGCAGGTCTGTAGCTGTTTTCGAGCCAGCGGTAACTGGCTGGGCTTAAGCCTTGGGCGAGGTTATAACCAAAGGTGACATCGTATTGATAGTCGATGCCGTCAGTAACATGCACATCGATATACAGATCCGGTTGCCATACGTTGATTGCGCGCAGCATGTGCTGCATTTCTAAGCTGTCGGCCTTAGCATAATCGCGGTTAAGGTTGAGATTATTAGCCGTAGTGCGCCAGCCCATATTCACAGGGCCACGTTGATTTACACGATTAAATTCGCCGCTGCGCTCATGGGCATCAACACTAAAAATAGGCACAAACAAGAGGTTGGCTTTATCGAGCAGGGCACTTTTATCGCCTTGGATAATGTCTCGTAGCAGCATCATGCCGGCATCCTTACCGTCGATTTCTCCCGCATGAATCCCCGCCTGCACTAGCACTGTCGGCTTAGTGTTTTGTTTGAGGCGTGCCGATTCATTAATGCCTTCGCTACTGGCGATATACATCCAAATATCGCGCCCTTGTGGGCTCTTACCTAAGCTAACCTTTTGTAATTTATCTGTCTCGCCCGCGAGTTTGTCGAGCCAAGCGATAGTGGCATCGTAGCTTGGACTTTCAATACCGCCACTTTGCTCAAAGGGAGTCGCCCACTCGCTATCAACACTTAACATGAGCGATTCGCTGGCGCCATGCCAAGTGATGCTGGGCGGTAAAATCACATCGTTGACAAAGGTGTTGGCTCGTTCAGGAATGGGCGCTGGTTGTGCTTCTGGCGCTGCAACTGTGGTATCGGTCAGTACATTAGTCGCAGTTTCAGTTGCTTGGCTATTCGCTGCTGGACTTGCATCCTGTGACGTTGTGATTACTGGGGAGCCAACTGCCAATGTTTCTGTGGTAGAGGCTTGCGCCATAGTGGCTGCCGGAGTTGTTTGGGCTGTGGTTTTCGCATCATTGGCAAAAGCATTCCCAGGGTACAGATTGCCCGTAGAGAGACAGGCAATGGCGATAACGGAGAAAGAAAACAAGCGCATGAAAAGAGTCCATCTATCGAATTTTTATTAGGACGGTATCTTTTCATTAAACGCCCCGTTAACGCAAGGGCGGCTAAGGGTTATCCGGCATTTCTGACATGGATTTAAGCACTAAGCGGAATGGGAAAATCGACTAAGCCGTTTTGTTGGGCGTTATCTGAGAAGCTGGCCGCTTGTGATAGGCAATGTCGATAATGGCAATGTCTTTATAAAGTGCTTCGACGGCAATCGCGAGCTGATAAATCAGCCAGCTATAACCTGTGAGTGCAAATCCCTGCGGCACTTGGTCGTTTACGGCTGTCACTGGATCAGCGATTGATGCTTGAGTGGCTGCGACTAGGGCAAGCTGGAGTCTGTGTTGTAATTCTTGATCTAAGCATTCTGGTAGTGTCGGTAATTGTTGAGCTTTACCCGCTACAAATTCTGCAAGTTGTTGCAAATAGAAGGCAAGCTCAGAGGCAACCGCATTAATCTGCAGATAGGCGTCTTTGTCTTCTTCCTGCCAGCGGGTTAAGGGTAAGAGTTCGAGTAAGGTGATTAAGCGCACTTGTTTATTGGCTAACTGTGACAGTAGCACTTTGTGTTTTTTGAGGGTTTGACTTTCCCATTCCAAGGAGAAAAACAGTTTCTTTTGAGTGAGTACGGCCTTCATCGCAGCCTCTAGTCTAGCGCGAAAATCGAGCTCATGATTGGCGGGCGCCTTAAGATGCTCGGCTAATACTTCGGCCATATTGTCGATGGCATGGGTGAGTTGGGAGCGCCAATCTTGTTTAGCTTTAATCGGGAAAATGAACAGTGAGACCAAAATAGCAATCACACAGCCGGAGAGGATGTTGGCCGTGCGCCATAGTGCCTCAGAGGTGTCATGGTTGGCATCGCCGACCACGATTATGATGGTAAATCCGGCCACTAAATAAGCATAGCTATAACGTCCGGCCGAGATAAAACAAATCAAGCTAACGGCTAAGATCAGCAGGCTCATGATTAGCCAATAACTGTCCACTGTGGCAACTAACATCACCCCATAAGCTGAGCCTAAACAAGTGCCTATCGCCCTTTGTAGCGACTTTTCAATCGCGCCGCCTACTTGAGGTAAGCTCATCATAATGATCACTATCGTGACCATGCTCCAAATAAAATGCGGTGGCGCCCAAATGGCATTAATAGTGACAGCAACGAGTAAGGCTAGCCCGAGCTTTAGGGCGTGAATTGAGCGGAAATGGCGATAGATAAAGTCGGCAAAGGGTGTGGCTGGGGCAAATACAGACATAGGGCAAAATTCCTTTGAGCTAACTTAGCGATGTTAATCTAGTGGCAGTATCGCAGAAAAACCGTGTCACTTGCGGCCATAGCGCCATAAAGAAATGTAAATTGCGAAATCTAGCAAATTGAGCTTAGTGGATGGCGCGGGAGAGATCACATTAACACTCAGATTAAATAGGCTTAACTGATGCGTGTAGAGGCAGGCCATTATACCGTGCTGCAGATATAAAAAAGGCTTGAATAAGCGTTGCCTATTCAAGCCGATATTCAAAGTGTTTGAGTTAGCTTAAGCTGCGCTCACTATCCGCTTTAACGTCAACTTCTGTGTATTTATCCATAATCAAGGCACAAGCTGCATCGCCAGTGATATTGAGTGCGGTACGGATCATGTCAAAAACCCTGTCTAATGCAAACAGCAAAGGTAAACCATCGATAGGAATTCCCGCAGCTAACAGCACTGCCACTACTAAGAAGGATGGGCCCGGCACACCTGCTTGACCAATTGCACCTAAGGTTGAGGTGAAAATGATGGCCGCATAGGCTGTCATCGACAGATCAACGTTATACATTTGGGCGAAGAACATGGCCACTAAACCATAATAAATCGCGTTGCCGCTCATATTAATGGTGGCGCCTAACGGTAGTACAAAAGCCGTTGTTGCCTTAGAGACTTTAAGATCTTCCTCGCAGGTTTCCATATTCACTGGCAGAGTCGCCATTGAAGAGGCGGTCGATAAGGCCATTACCTGCGGCTTCTTCATTGCCGAAATAAACTGGCGCGCCGACACTCTTGAGAAGAGTTGCACCACTAATGGGAAGAAGATAAAGCCGTAGATCAGAATCGCAGCCACAAACACGGCGAATAACTTAAACACGACTTCTAGTGCATCAAAACCGAAGGTGCCGACAGAATCGGCCATCAAACCAAATACACCGATAGGGGCAATGATCATCACGCAGTTGATCATCCACACAAAGGCATCAACGACTGTGTTGAGTGCGGCCAAAATAGGTTTAGCACCATCGCCTTTAACTTTAGTCAGTGCGATGCCGAAGAAGATACTAAAGACTAAGATTTGTAATATGTTACCGCCGTTCAGCGACTCGAACACATTGGTTGGGATCATGCCGATAAAGGTATCCATTACCCCTGGTAATGCGCCATGTTCCTTGGTTACTTCCATCAAGTCTGTGCTGCTGTGGGCGGTAAAATCAACGCCTGCACCCGGTTGGAACAGATTACCCATCAAGAGTGCAAGCACAACGGCAAAGCCCGACGTGACAATAAAAAAGCCGAAAGTGCCAATGCCAATCTTACCCGCCGATGGGCTATCGCCTAAGCTCGCTGCTCCGCTGATGATAGAAACCAATACCAGTGGTATCACTAGCATTTTGATTAAATGGATGAAAATGGTTCCGAGTGGTGCAAACACACTTGCACTCTCGCCCATCATAAAACCCACCAGTGCACCGATAATCATGGCAATAACCACTTGCACACCAATGTTACCTAATAAACTCTTGCTCTTCATTCTTGCGAAACTCCCCAGTTGCCGCAGCATTTTGTGTCATGCACAGACGATTTGAACCTAGACGACTCAA
Source organism: Shewanella sp. SM23 (assembly GCF_025654295.1). NCBI lineage: Bacteria > Pseudomonadati > Pseudomonadota > Gammaproteobacteria > Alteromonadales > Shewanellaceae > Shewanella > Shewanella sp. SM23. The sequence continues at coordinate 35,807 of NZ_JAKKRM010000013.1, read as the reverse complement.
GGCTTAGTGATTAAGGCTTAATCTAGGCTAAAGGTTCACTCTATGTTAAAGGCAAATGCCCGACATTTTTGACCGAGTAAAGTACCACAATTGCATAGCAGGGGATTGTGAAACATCACTAACCTTGGTTTCAAAATAACCAAAGTCTAAATCACGTTAACGTTAAATGAGGAATGCTTAAATTTATGCACTTAAAAATGAATAAAGCTTATTTTATTGTGGGTTTTTAACTTCTGGATTGATGAATTGTGATTTTGCGTTAGGTTGCAGAGTCGCGTTGGGTAGATATAACGACTGTTGAAAGTATCAATTTTAACCTTTGCGTAGTTTTTTCTGTGGTATACAACCCGTTTTTTCCATTATTTATGGATGAACTGACTGCAAGTGATTGGAAGAAGCAGATTAACTCAAAGCCATAGACTTATATTTTTTAAGCAAGTTAACATGTCACTCTGACGTTAATATGAAGGAGACATTGGTGGATATAGGATCATTCCTTGGCGAATCAGATCCGTTAAAAAACTGGATTAATAAGTGTATTACTCAGCGAGGCTTACAATATTGGCTCGTTTATCAAGATACTGCGGAAAATGAAATTCTCCAACTGACCACGCGGCTACTGCCAATTGTCGATGATATGAGGGATTGGTCTAATGAAGAAATCGATGAGTTTGAAGATAGTCTGATAAACAATGGTTATTGCTATCTGCTCAATATGGATCAAATCGAGGATGTAATCGATAATATTAAGCAGCAAAAAGCTCAGCCCAGTGAACAGGAACTACTTGAAGCTATTATCTTTTACTATGAGCGAGATGCGTTTATAAGCCTTTAATCGGTGCTAATTTGCTTGATGGCGCTATGGGTGACGAGTCGCCCCTACGTTACCTTGGCGCTTAGCCACTTAAGATGAGCCCAGATAAACGCCCCGAAATGTCACTTCAGGGGCGCGGATGGATTAAGGTTTACTTTGCTAAGGACTTAAAGTGGTTGTACAGCGTATTGCTGAAACTGCTGTCGTAGGTGAAGCGATAAAACTGTTTATTTACTGATGTATCAAAAGCCTTGTTTAGCTCAACTTCGGTCAGCAAGTAAGGGCTGACTAGGTAGTAGTGTGCACTAACCATTTCGCGCTCAATAGGGTCTTCAACTATTTGAGTTATGGTCAACAGCTGCTCATTACTTGGACTGGTACTAATGCCCCATTCATATTGCGCTTCGGGTTGGCCGAAACTATCGAGAAGAGTGAACTTATTGGGCGTATCTTGAATATACCCGTCAGGGTAAGCGTACGACCAGAAGAGTTGCACTAGCAGCTTAGAGTACATCTGACTTGCTGTTGCAACATCAGTTTCATGTTTGATGGGAGCTTCATTGCGGCAAATCACATCGGCAACTTGCTTAAGATCCATACGATATATCTGTGCAGGCCAAGCGAGTGGCGCCAGTTTAAGATCCGCAGGGAGGTTCACTAGCAAATCTTGCCAGTCAGCGGCACTGTTTTGGTACTTCTGAAAATTCATTTGGATTTCGACATCAGTGCCAGCGTAGACGGTTTTTAATAGGTTGCCCTCGATGATCGGCTCTTTACTGGCATAACCTTGATCGTTACGTGTGGAATTAATCCATTTTTGCATCGGCTCATTCCAACATTCGGTTTCAGTATCCTCTTGAGATGTTTTTTCGATGAGCATAGCGACTTTACCTGAGATTACGCCAGTAAGGCTTTGCTTATCAACACCATAATCCAAGGTGATAAAATGACTGTTGCGTACGGTTTGTATACTGAGTACGTGTAATTCGCCTGCTTGATTGTGCATACTGCTATACACATTATCCCAGTCAACACTGTTCATGGCTTTGTCATCAACCGGCGCTTCCATATAACCGAAGGACACTAAGGTGCTTTCCACCTTATTAGTGACGGCAACAGGATTGGTTTGCAGATAAGCATCAGTGCCAAATCCATACCCTAGGATTAAATTCTCGAAGGCTTCAAATGTGGCGATTAACACTTCGATGGCTGCCAAAATTTCCACTGTGCGCTCATTGGTGAGATTTAGCAGATAATCGTGTAACAGCAGCGTGTCGATAAATGTCGGTTGCAGGGTGATTTCGGGCGAAAGACTAAATAAATCGGCTTCAACTTGTTTAAATCCACTGGCGTATAAGGTTTTTAGTTTTGCTCGGAACTCAATCACTTGCTGTGGCGTTAAGTCGGCCTCAATCATCTTGCGATAGCGTGAAAATTCAATATTAGTCAGCGCATTGATATGACCCGCATGATCGGGCAGGGCAACGATATTCATGCCGCCAGTGGTGGCGTTGGTGTTAGCTGCGGCGGAGCTCATCGCCAATGCTGAGCGTGCAGATGACGCCGCGTTATCAATCCAATTGGCCAACAGGTAATAGTTAGGTTTTTCGGTCTCGCTTTTCCAATCTATTTGATATTTACCATCGGTATCCGTCGTTGTGCTAGGTTCGCCCTCAGAGCAGCTTAAATCCTGGTTAAGATCGACGCACACGTTGGCCCCCGCGATAGCGCCGATATAAGTGACCTGACCTGTGACTTTATGTGCGTATTCTGTGGGTGGCGTCGGCTCTGGGATCGGTGTTGTATCATCTTTATCGTCCGAGCCAGAACATGCCGTCAGCAAACTGGTGGCGATAAGCAAAGAGAGCAGTTTAGGTTTAAACATCTTGTATCCTTACGTGAATATACTCGGCAACTTCCATCGCCATTATTTAAGCTGTGTCTATTTTATTTTAATATGAATCAATATCTTGGAGCGTTTTTCTATTGTTCAAATGTGATTAGCTTTACATTGGGTACGATGACGGGGTAGGCAATAGCGGATAGTAATTGAGAACGCTTTTGATGAGACGTTTACCATTTTTTAGAGAAATCCCTTTCGCTACGACTTAACATCCAATCCTGTAATTAACTCAGGCGACTGTTGTGCTAGTGTTAATTGCTTGTGTATTTTCCTTTCTGTTTAAAAATCAAACAAGTATGCAAAAGTATGAAAGGTGCATACTTAGCTTGAAGATTTTAATGAGAGACTTGAGCTGGTTAGATCGCACATTCCAGCATTAACAGCGGTATGCCATTGGTTTCTGCTTGTTGCATACGTTCTGCCATTTCTGTTGGACTCAGTCCAGGATGGATAGGAATAAGCTTTTTTGATGCCAATAATGTTTTGAGTTCAGCGCAATTCACTGTTTTGTCAATGCTGATGGTCTGGACGTTAAGTTCGATTAAGCTTGGCCAATTATTTGAGCTAATGCGGCTGAGGAACAGGCTATCGAGTTGCAGGTTTTTACCAGAAAAGTCAGTTACCTTCATATCGGTCAGCATTAAGGTTTTAAGATTATTACTGTTCAGATTACCGAGTGTGCTGAGCGTGCCACCTTTTAAGCTTAGGGTGTTGAGATGGGTAAAGGCGCTGAGATCTTGCAGCGTCACTATGTCAGTGGGATTAAATTGGCAGTTAAGTAGGCTGAGTTCTTGGCTCTGCTGAATAGCGAAGAGTTTCGATTGTTTTTGGATGCAGTCATTAAGTGGCATATTGCTGAATTTAACGGCGGATATCGGTTGTGAAATTTCAGTAGCGAGCTCAGTTTCAGGCTCATCAGACTCGCTATTGTCTTGCTCAGTATCCTCTTCGATGGCTTGTTCATCTCCCATATCATCGAGTATTGGCGCATCATCTTCAGCCATTTCATCCGCCATATTTTGTGATGCAGTTGGGTGGGGCAAGCCCTGTTTAGCAGCAAATGCATTGGTCAAGGCGTTGGCTATTGCATCCCCTTTCTCGCCTGTGAGTCCATCGACAATAGCTGGTGTATCATCGCCTAAAACACAGAGCCGAAATCGATGAAACAGACTCGTTAAGGTGTTAACCCGTGCCTGATTAATATTCATGTCCATTAAGGCTGGAAAAGCGTCGCCTAGGTTTTGGAGTTTAGGGTAAGTGTTGAGCCTATCCACATAGGCGTTGAGCTCTTTGATTTGTGTTCTGAAATCTGCCACAAGTTCTGGTTGATGGCATTGACTCGCATGCGGAACTTGCTGCTGTAATTCTTTAAAATACCTAAGGTACTCATTCGCTAACGTAAGCTGTTGCTTTGCCTTAATCGCCAGACGTTGAGGAATGCCTTCCCTTATAACGGCAAGTGCATCGCCTTGATGACGATCTAACGCATCGTCAATTTTGTCCTCAGGCGCTGTTTCCCCTAATGCAATGGCTTGCTCTATGAGTGGTACTGTTTGGCTGTCAAAAGTCGCCAAAGCCTGATCTCTATCCTGTGCGGCGCTAGCAGGAAAAATACTGCAGGCAAGTAAACTACACAGTGCAATAATTCTTATCTTTTCCATAAGTATCAATATCCGTTTAGCTTCAATTTTCAGATTATTTTAAAAACATACATAGTAGGTTCCAGTTAGCTAAGCAGGGGAACATTGCAAAATGTTGATAATTGCTTACCTATCTCCTGTATTTGGTGCAAGTCACCATATTGAAATTTCAATGGTTCAATTTGAGTATCCATCACTATCAACAAATCATACCCATGGGGCTGGCCGAGACGTTGCCGTATTTGAAATGCTGCGATGTGGTTGATGGGGATGACTTGTTGAGTTAGCGGATAGAGCGAACTGACTTTAGTGGTGATCAGTTGCCGTTCGAGATCAATCTGAATACGCCTTCGAGCAAATAGCAGATGCCAACTAAGAAGTGCAATGAATGACCAGATAATCACTTCGCCATAGGACCAATGTTCAAAACCTAGTGCGTTAAATAAGGTGATTGAAGCGACTAGGCTTGCAAAAATCCAGCGTCCAATGGTTTGTGCTCGAGTTTTAGCCATGATTGCTATGGTCGGTGAGAGTTGTTTAAAGTGCATCGCTATAGGCTTCCAATAAACTTCATCGCAAAGCCAAACACCATAATAAATGGCAGCGGATAAAACAGTTTAAGTATTAATTTGGGGTGCCAAAGTGGTTCGATATCTGCCGAAGGCGGACGATGAGTAGGATTGTCATTCTCTTTAGCGTCAATCGCTTGTGCGCTATATCCATCGGCCGTGTTGATGGTGTCGACCTCTTGCGCGATAGGTTTATCCTGACCATTTAGCGAGAGTGACGCGATAAGTGGTTCATTCGATGAGAGTATGTCTAGCTCACGGATATTGGGAAATTGGGTGATTTGCTCTTTGGCAGAGAGATTAAATGTCTGTGCAAAGAACATCATAGCTTGGGTGGTATCGGTTAAACCCCCGATGGGGTACACAAGATTATGCAACTTAAGCTCATATTGATTTCTGTTATAGCTATCGTGGCGCAGTAGTAACTCGGTAGATTTCAGTGGGGCTAGGTAGGCTTTTTTGAAGTGATAACCCAAAAATTGTGATTGTACGAAACGTTGCTGACTTGGATTATCAAGTACCAAATGCTGCTTGAACGCCCAGAGAATGAGCACTACAGGTAGCAACAATGCCACCACAAACTGGTAAAAAGTCTGCTCACCGCCGTCGAGGGTTATCGCCATGATAAGAGATGCCGAAAGTGGCAATAGCGCCAATAATGCTAACCCTCGACGAACATAATGGCTTTTAGTTGCAAGGCGAAGCTGTTCAGGTAATCCATCAGGATTGATAAATCTTGGAGCTTTTTTAGATAATTGCGAATACTGCATCACTACCTTGCCTTTATGTCGTTGGCTGTTTTAGGTCACTTACGGCAATTTGGAGAGGAACCAACCTTCTTGCGTCTCGACAAATTTGCAACTGACCGAGGCTTGTTCATTGGGGCTGGTGATCAGCAGTTTAACTCTTGCCTCTTGGATAGCGCCTTTTTGCCGTTTAAATTCATCTGCTTGGCTGTAGCTCACGCCTTTGGGAGTAATTTCATCCATGGTTCGGTCAACATACCAGCGCTTGTGGGAGCGTTGCAAAATCTCGCCAGCATATTCCTGTTCTTTTTGAGTTGGTGCGTACGGCATAAGAGCGATAAAGGCCGCTAGGTCTTGGGTCTTAATAAAATCGAAAGTGCCTAAGCAGCGTTGGGTTAATTCATCGTCTAATTTTTGATTTACTGCTTGCACACATAGAGGCATAAATAAAAGGGCGATTATGGATAGAGCGCGGGCAGAGTGGGGTAGTCGCAAAATAAACATCCTTGTGATGAAAGTGAATCTCGGCTAACAGACAGGCTAAGCGATTGACATCTAATATGTTGTTAGCCTGTTTTTTTCGCCAGTTATTTTTGCGTGTAGAGTTCATCATCACAATCACGCTAAAGTATTAACTTGTTTCTGATTTGTTATTTGATACTGCATTTAGTGTTAACTTGCTCACCAGTATTTCTATGGAGGGTAAATATTAATGCGTGTTTTCAGTTCAGGTTGCTTAGTGGGTTTATTGGCGTTATCAATGGGTACTTTTACGTCGTTGCCGTTAAAGGCGGCCGATGAGGAATTATTTACACTGTTTCCTACGGCAAAGTTAAAAGAAGAGCTGACTCGCCACTATGTTGAGTATCCTTTTATTATCAGCGTTGGCGAGAGTAGAGCGGACTTTAGCTTTAAGCCAATATTTGGCCAGTTACAGCAGCAAACATACGAATTAGCACCTGAATATAGTCCTAACCATATACTCGATAATTATCGGGCTCAATTGAAAAGGCTTGGCGGTGAAGTATTATTCGAGTGTCGTCTTGAAACGTGCGGTAATACTCGTCTATTGCAAGAGAATATTGCCTTGTTGGATGGCGTGATTGGTGTCGATAATGGTTATTTATTCGCTCGAGTTAAGCATGAGCAGAAAGAGTTTTATACTGCGATACAAACTGCAAGCACGACTAATTCTTATGCAACTATCCATATCACGACCTTAGAAGTTGTGCCTGAACCTTTAGGTTTAGTCACTGCTAATGCGGCATTTTTACAACAAGCACCTAAGCAGATTGAGTTTAATGACAATGTACAAAAGGACACTGAAGGTGCTGAAGATCATCCGTTGCTAAGTCGCTTAAAGGGCGCTGTGATTCATGAATTTAAACGTCAGGGTTTTGCTAGCACAGCTTTCGTATCTGCTATGGATGCTACCAACAAACCTGTGGTGGTGGAGCGTGCAGGTAAGCTGACTCAGAATGGTTATCAGTTGCCAAAGGAATACTCAAGTTATGAGGTGTTTAGCAACTATAAAGCAGCGCTGACTAAACTCGGCTTCGAGGCGCAATTTGAGTGTAAGGGAGAGGCCTGTGGCCCTGAAAGAAAATTTGTCGAGGCAATTGATTCTTTAGTCAATATTGGTAATGAAGAGAGCCAGTTTTATGGCTGGTATACCTTAACTCGCCCCCAGGGCAATGTGCATGTAAGTACTTATACCATTGGCTTTATTGGCGGCTTATGGACAGAGTTACGGGTATTGGAAGAAACTCAACTTAAGGATGACCGTGTCGGTATCAACCTTGCGGCTTTGACTGATCAAATTGAAGCTAAAGGACATGTCACTCTAGAAGGGCTGTTATTTGAGTACGATAGCGACAAGTTATTACCAGAAGCTCTGCCCGTTGTGGAAGTGCTGGCGAGTTATTTAAGCGCTAACCCAAGCCGCGCATTTTATGTGGTTGGCCACACTGATGACAAAGGCAACCAAGCTTATAACCAAGGTTTGTCACAACGTCGTGCTGTTGCAGTCGTCAAGTTGCTTACCGCAAGTCATGGTATTAAAACTCAACAGCTTGAAGCTGTGGGTATTGGCGAGCATGCGCCCATTGCCAGCAATAATGATGAGGCGGGGCAACAACAGAATCGTCGAGTAGAGTTAGTGCTGAGATCGGATACTAAGTAAACACAATAGCTTGATTCAATAGATATAAAAATGGCGCTCACAGTTAACTAAGTGGGCGCCATTTTTGTTTATCTGTGATCGCTCAGCCGAAAATCTCAGCCAAGCGATATTCACACTAAGATAGTGCCGGGAAGGAGAACGAGCTGCCAATCCCTAGAGGCAAGCCTAAGGCCCAATATGCCAGTAAGAAACCGCTCCAAAGTAAAAGAAAACTGATTGAAAACGGTAACATCAGCGCCACTAAGGTGCCTATGCCTGATTCCTTAACGTATTTTTGGCAAAACACCACAATTAACGGAAAGTAAGGCATCAGTGGGGTGATGATATTAGTGGATGAGTCGCCCACTCGGTAAGCGGCTTGAGTCAAATCCGGTGACACACCTAGTTCCATTAACATGGGTACCATAATGGCGCCAATCAATGCCCATTTGGCTGAGGCGGAACCCACTAATAGATTGACGAACGCCGTGAGAAACACAATTCCCACCAAAGTCACACCCATAGGAAGGGCTAATTCCTTTAACGCCAACGCGCCTTTAATGGCCATTAATGCGCCTAAATTGGATTGACCAAAAGCATAAATAAACTGGGCGCAGAAAAAAGCCATGACGATGTAATAACCCATGCCGCTCATGGATTTGCTCATGCCTTGAATAATGGCTCTGTGGTTGTTTGCCGTGCCAGCGGCATAGCCATACACGATGCCGGGAATGAGGAAAAACACAAAAATAATCGCCACAATGGAGCGCATTAATGGCGCTGAAGCACTGGTTAGGGCGCCGTCAGTAGCACGCCAAGCAGAATGTTCACCATAGGCGGTTAATACTAATCCTAATGCACACAACAACATGGCGGCCATGGCGAATTTGAGTCCGCGGCGCTCATGGGGTTGCAGTTCATCTAGGGTTGGGAGCGTGCTGGGATCGCCATTCACCGCAGTGTTTTTTAGGCGCGGCTCGATAACTTTATCCGTTAAGAACCAGCCAACTAAGATAATTAAAATGGCAGAAGCCGAAGTAAAAAAGATGTTATTTAGTGGGTTAATCGTTAATGTCGCGGCCGCGGGGTCGGCTGATAATCTTGCCGCTGCCTGAGTTAAGCCCGCTAGCATAGGATCAAGGCTGGATGGCACGCCAACGGTCGCAGAAAAACCACCGGATACGCCAGCGAAAGCGGCGGCAATACCGGCTAAGGGATGACGACCCGCGGCGTAGAAGATCACCGCGCCGAGTGGGATAACGAGTACATAACCCGCATCAACCGCGACATGGCTTAGAATACCCACGGCTATCAATACCGGAGTGAGTAACATCTTGGGGGTAACAGATAAAATGGAGCGCAGCCCTGCATTAATAAAGCCAGTATGTTCAGCAACGCCTAGGCCCAGCATGGCCACAAGCACCACACCTAGCGGCGGGAAAGTGACAAAGGTCGTGACTATCGCCGAGGTAAAAGCGGTTAACGCACCACCATCAAGCATATTGACGACTTGAATCGGGTTACCAGTACGAGGGTCGATTTCATCAAAACTGACACCCGATAATCCCCAAGAGATCAACCAGACTAAGCCCAGAAACATCGCAAATAATACTGCTGGGTCGGGCAGTTTATTGCCGACGACTTCGACGCCATTGAGAAATCGCTGGAATCCAGTGACAGGTTTATGATTTTCCATTTGGGTGCCGCTTCCTAAAAATGATGATTGTTATCGGCGATTATAAAAACGCAGCATTAATTTAAGCTTGGTTTAACTAATCGATAAGAAATAAAACACATAAAAATCTATCGCAGTGGCTTTAGTGCGGGTGGATTTAATCATCACTAAATCAATTTAGCCGCAAATAAAAAGCGCGGGTTCATGACTGAACCCGCGCTTTTTTACTCAACAATGTGTTTGATTACATTATCCGAATGGAGCCGCTACGTGCTTAAGCCTTTGGGCCTGCATTGCGGATAGCGTCTGACACTTGATACTTAGCGAAGTTTTTAGTGAAAGCTTCTGCTAGCTTCTGGGCGTATTCGGCATATAGCGCTTTATCGCCCCAAGTGTTGATTGGATTGAGTAAATTGCTGTCTACGCCTGTGACTGCCACAGGAACGGCGAGGTTCAAGGTGTCTAAGTGGACAGTTTCCACATCTTTCAATTCACCGCTGACAATCGCATCGACGATGGCGCGGGTGGTTGGGATGTCAAAACGTTTACCTACACCGTGTGGACCGCCAGTCCAGCCTGTGTTGACTAAGTACACTTGGCTACCGAATGACTCAATGCGCTTCATCAACAGTTCTGCGTACACGCCAGCAGGGCGTGGGAAGAAAGGTGCGCCGAAGCACGTTGAGAAGGTGGATTGAATCGCCGAGGTTGAGCCGATTTCAGTCGAACCTACTTTGGCGGTATAGCCAGACAAGAAGTGGTATGCCGCTTGTTCTTTGGTCAGGATAGAAACCGGTGGTAATACGCCAGATACGTCGCAGGTTAAGAATACAACCGCATGTGGCTCAGCGCCGCAGTTGTCTTCTTTACGTTGGGCAATGTGCTCCAGCGGATAGGCTGCGCGGGTGTTTTCCGTCAGGCTGCTGTCTTTGTAGTTAGGTACGCGGTGTTCGTCCATAACGACGTTTTCAAGCACAGTGCCGAAACGAATCGCATCCCAAATCACGGGCTCATTCTTTTGGCTTAAATCGATACATTTGGCGTAGCAACCGCCTTCGATGTTGAATACACCGCCGGGTGCCCAGCCGTGTTCATCATCACCAATCAGGAAGCGTTTTGGATCAGCAGAGAGTGTGGTTTTACCTGTGCCAGATAAACCGAAAAACAGCGTAGTGTCGCCATCTTTACCCACGTTGGCCGAGCAGTGCATTGGGAGCACGCCTTGGGCTGGCAGTAGGAAGTTTTGCACTGAGAACATAGACTTTTTCATTTCGCCAGCGTATTTCAGGCCAGCAAGCAGCACTTTACGTTCAGCGAAGTTTAAAATCACGGTCGCATCTGAGTTAGTGCCATCACGTTCTGGTACGCAAACAAAGTCAGGGGCATTGATGATCTGCCACACTGGTTTGTCTTTACGATTAAATTCTTCAGGAATGATAAATAGATTGCGGGCGAACAGTTGGTGCCAAGCGTATTGCGTGGTGACTCGTACTGGTTGGTAATGTTCAGTGTCAGCACCGACTTCGAGATCAGATACAAACAGTTCTTTATCGGCTAGGTAAGCTTCAACCCGTGCCCATAAACCTTCAAAAGCACCTGGATCGAAAGCCTGATTGACTGGGCCCCATTCGATATCAGCTTCTGAACTGGGTTCTCTTACAATGAAACGATCGCCAGGTGAGCGACCGCTGCGAGCGCCTGTTTTAGCAACTAATGCGCCATTGGCTGTCAATTCACCTTCGCCGCGTAGCAGGGCAAATTCGACAAGTTGTGCTGTTGAGGGGTTAAAGTGAACGCGGTTTAATCCATCCGCCATAGTGAGGTCTCCATTTGATTTGTAAGGTTATTTTAATATCGATCGTCTGCCGATTTAATTTTATTTATCGCCTGAGTCGTGCTAGGTGACAAAGTGAGGGCGATTGTAGCCTAAGCCGAGTGCAATGTGTGAGGGGATTATAGGTATGAATAAAAAATGGGCGCCAAATAGGGCGCCCATTTTTTAGCGGGAGTCGTTTTACTGCTGGGTTGTTGATGTTTGACCGTTAGCAAATAAGGTTGCTACGTCTATGGCATCAAAGGTGTATTTAGCGTGGCAATATTCGCAACCCATTTCTATCTTGCCATCTTCGGCGAGTATGGCTTCGATTTCTGCTTGATCTAAGGTCTTGATCGCGCCGGCACTGCGCTCATGGGAACAAGTGCATTTAAAGCTCACATCGATAGGATCAAATAAGCGTACTTCTTCCTGATGATAGAGGCGATGTAACACGCTTTCTGCATCAAGAGTAAATAGCTCTTCGGCCTTGATGGTCGACGTCAGTTGGCTCAAGTGTTCGAAGTCGGCGTTGTGATCTTGCTGGCTTGGCAGAATTTGTAGGAACATGCCCGCCGCTTGTTTGCCGTCGGCAAATAACCAAATTCCCGTAGGTAACTGCTCAGATTGATTGAAGTATTCTTCAACACAGGCCGCAAGCGTTGGCTTGTCTAGTGCAACGACACCTTGGTAGCGTTCACCTTCGTCGGGTGTTAAGGTGATGACCATATAGCCTTGGCCGAAGAGTTCTGTGAGGCTAGCATCATCGGCGAGTTCAGCATTCCAGCGAGCCACACCGCGTAACTCTTGTAAATTGTTACCGTTGATCACTGCTAAAGAAACAGGGCCGTTGCCTTGTAACTGTACGCTGATATCACCGCTAAATTTCAATGTAGCGGTTAATAGTGAGGTGGCTGCCATTAATTCACCCAGTAGCACTTGCAGTACGGCTGGGTATTCTTGGGCGCTGATCACTTGTTGATAGCTGTCTTGTAACTGCACCAGTTCACCGCGCACATCGGCATTATCGAACAAGTAGCGGTGTAAAGTATCTTGGTTCATCGTGTATCTCACTGTTAAAGGTCTTTAAAGCGCATGAGCTGGCGTCGTTGCTTTTTATCTGGTTTCTGATCGGGTATCGGGTTATTGAGCATGTGGAGGCGTCGTTGCTCAGCATTAATGGCCCGTTTAGCCAGACTTGTCGCGGTTTCTTCGTACAATTCTTGTGCAATCGCACCACTTTGGCGTAATTGCGATAATTTTTTTATGACGATCTCTTTATCGTCATATCCTTGGCGTATCTTAAGGACGGCGCCTATCTCGGCATTCCTACTAGATTTGGCACGCTGGCCGTTGTAATGTACTTTGCCGCCGTTAATCATTTCTTTGGCGATGGCACGGGTTTTATAAAAACGTGCAGCCCAAAGCCACTTATCGAGTCGAATGTCTGTTTTATCGCTTTGACCTTGAGTCATAGTGTCTCCAGCTAAAAGATCGATGAGTTCACATGCCGAGCAAGAAAATGCGTGAAGAGCATTTCTATTATGTTAAAGGGTGGCGTGCTTCACACCCTTTTATGGCGGGCAAAGTTAGCATAATTGGCCTATTTTCGCCAATTTGAATGCTGTTATGGGCTTGTTGCCAAATGCTGCCTAGGTTAGCATGAGACGGTAACCGCCTAATTATTATAATCAGAACAGAGACCTGTATCGAGGGTCCACATAAAATATGGATTTATTAGATAAAGTTATCGCAAAAGCCATTGGCATGCCCCATAAGCCCTTAAGCCGGATAGTCTTCTGGTTGGGTTTTATTGTGATCATGTTGTTAGCCGCGCAAATTACATGGAAATTAGTGCCTACTAGCTCATCACCCAGTGCTTGGTCACCAACGCCCGTTAACCTGACGGGTAAAGGTGCTGGGCAGGTTGATCTTGCGGGTTTACAGCAGCTTGGTCTCTTTGGTAAGGCAGATGCTAAATCTGAAAAGCCAAAAACTGAGGTTGTTGAGACTGTGACCGACGCGCCTAAGACCACGCTCTCTATTCAGCTCACTGGCGTTGTTGCATCGACAGCGGATCAGAAAGGCTTAGCGATCATTGAGTCAAACGGCAGCCAAGAGACCTACAGCTTAGGCGATAAAATTAAGGGCACTTCGGCATCACTGAAAGAAGTCTATGCCGACCGTATTATCATCACTAACGCTGGCCGTTACGAGACATTAATGCTCGATGGCTTAGTTTACACTAGCCAAAGCCCAGCCAATCAGCAGTTACAACAAGCTAAGACTAATAAGACTGGATCGGCAGTGAGCCGTGTCGATCAACGTAAAAATGCCGAAATCTCCCAAGAACTCGCCGAATCCCGCACCGAATTGTTAGCCGACCCCAGTAAGATCACCGATTATATTGCCATTTCACCTGTCAGACAGGGTGACGCTGTGGCGGGATATCGCTTGAATCCAGGGAAAGACGCCAATTTGTTTAAGCAGGCGGGTTTTAAAGCTAACGATTTAGCCAAATCGATTAATGGATACGACTTGACCGTAATGAGTCAAGCGTTAGAAATGATGAGCCAATTACCCGAGTTAACCGAAGTTTCTATTATGGTTGAGCGGGAAGGACAATTGGTTGAAATCATGTTTAGTTTGCCGCAATAACACGCGTTAGAGGAAAGAAAAAGAATGAATAACAAAAGGATTCGACGCAAGCTGATTGCTGGGGTTGTTGCGGGTGCAGCCATGTTCTCCTCCCAATTCGCTTGGTCTGAACAGTATGCGGCCAACTTTAAAGGCACGGATATTCAAGAATTTATCAATATCGTTGGTAAAAACCTGAATAAGACCATCATAGTTGACCCGACAATTCGCGGCAAAATCAACGTTCGCAGTTATGATCTGTTGAACGATGAACAGTATTACCAGTTTTTCCTCAACGTCTTACAAGTTTACGGTTATGCCATCGTTGAGATGGAAAATAACGTTATTAAAGTCATCAAAGACAAAGATGCCAAAACCGCTGCAATTCGAGTCGCTAACGATAATGACCCCGGCCTTGGTGATGAAATGGTGACGCGTATCGTGGCCTTGTATAACACTGAGGCTAAGCAATTAGCGCCGTTATTACGTCAACTTAATGATAATGCGGGTGGCGGCAACGTAGTGAACTACGACCCCTCCAATGTCTTGATGTTGTCTGGCCGTGCTGCTGTCGTGAACAAGTTAGTCGAAATTATCCGTCGAGTGGATAAGCAAGGCGATACCTCGGTGCAAGTGGTGCCGTTAGAATTTGCCTCCGCGGGTGAAATGGTACGAATCATAGATACCCTTTATCGTGCTACTGCTAACCAATCCCAATTGCCAGGCCAAGCGCCAAAAGTGGTTGCTGACGAACGTATCAATGCCGTAGTCGTGAGCGGTGATGAGAAGAGCCGCCAACGTGTGGTCGAGCTTATCCGTCGTCTCGATGCCGAACAAGCCAGCACAGGTAACACAAAAGTTCGTTATCTACGTTATGCCAAAGCAGAAGATTTAGTTGAAGTGCTGACCGGTTTTGCCCAAAAGTTGGAAGGCGAGAAAGATCCGAGCGCTCAGGCTGCAGGTGGTAAACGCCGTAATGAAATTAATATCATGGCGCATACTGAAACCAACGCCTTAGTGATCAGTGCTGAACCCGATCAGATGCGCACTATCGAGAGCGTGATTAATCAACTCGACATCCGCCGTGCTCAGGTACTCGTAGAAGCCATTATTGTCGAAGTTGCCGAAGGCGACAGTGTCGGCTTTGGGGTGCAATGGGCGGCGAAAGCGGGCGGCGGCACTCAGTTTAATAACTTAGGCCCAACCATAGGTGAGATTGGCGCTGGTGTATGGCAGGCGCAAGATAAAGAAGGCACATTCATCACTAACCCGAGTACTGGTCAGGTGATAGGTCAAAACCCGAGTACGAAGGGCGATGTTACCTTACTTGCCCAAGCTTTAGGTAAAGTGAACGGTATGGCATGGGGTGTGGCCATGGGTGACTTTGGTGCGCTGATCCAAGCCGTATCCAGTGACACTAACTCAAACGTACTGGCAACGCCTTCTATTACGACCTTAGATAACCAAGAAGCCTCGTTTATTGTGGGTGACGAAGTGCCTATTCTGACAGGTTCTACCGCCAGCTCGAGCAACAGCAACCCATTCCAAACCGTTGAGCGTAAAGAGGTTGGGGTTAAACTGAAAGTGGTGCCACAGATCAACGAAGGCAGCTCAGTTAAGCTGACGATTGAACAGGAAGTTTCTGGGGTTAACGGTAATACAGGCGTGGATATTTCCTTCGCGACTCGTCGCTTAACCACTACCGTTATGGCGGATTCTGGTCAAATTGTGGTACTCGGTGGTTTGATCAACGAAGAAGTACAAGAAAGTATACAAAAAGTACCGTTCTTGGGTGATATCCCTATTCTAGGACATTTGTTTAAATCTTCTTCGAGCAAAAAAACGAAGAAAAACCTCATGATCTTCATCAAGCCAACGATCATACGTGATGGCATCACGATGGAAGGGATTGCTGGGCGTAAATATAATTATTTCAGAGCATTACAGCTTGAACAGCAAGAGCGGGGCGTGAACTTAATGCCAAATACTCAAGTGCCAGTGTTGGAAGAATGGAATCAGTCTGAGTATTTACCTCCTGAAGTTAACGAGATTTTAGAGCGTTATAAAGAAGGTAAAGGCTTAGATACTCAGATGCGTAAAACGGATCCAACGCTCAAAACGCTCGATGAAAACAAAAACAAAGATAAAACCAATGAGTGAAATTCAACTATCCCAAGTCGATGACCTCAGCCAAGTCTCTAATGAGCTAGGCCTTGAAGCTGAAGGTGATGAGGTATTTCGTTCGAGCAGTAAAGAGCGTTTACCTTTTGCCTTTGCACACCGCCACGATGTGGTGCTCGCGCTGGGTGAAACGGGCGAGTTAAGCTTGTTCTATACGAGTAAAACACCCTTAACGGCTATGCTCGAAGCGCGGCGTTATTCGGGTGTTGATTTGCCTTTGGTTAAGCTCGAAGTGGCAAAGTTTGAGGCCAAACTCACTCAAGCATATCAGGCGAACTCGTCTGAAGCGCAGCAGTTGATGGAAGACATTGGCAACGAGATGGATTTATTCACCCTTGCCGAAGAGCTGCCGCAGACCGAAGACTTACTTGAAGGTGATGATGATGCGCCTATCATCAAATTGATTAATGCCTTGTTATCTGAAGCGATTAAAGAAGAAGCGTCGGATATCCATATCGAAACCTACGAGAAACAGCTCGTGGTGCGTTTCCGCATCGATGGTGTACTTAAGGAAGTCCTCAAGCCAAACCGTAAACTGTCGTCGCTGTTAGTGTCGCGGATTAAGGTTATGGCTCGCCTCGATATCGCCGAAAAACGTGTGCCGCAGGATGGCCGTATTTCGCTGCGAATCGCAGGTCGTGCGGTAGATGTGCGGGTATCGACCATGCCATCGAGCCACGGTGAACGTGTTGTACTGCGTCTGCTGGATAAAAATACTGGTAACCTCGATTTAGAACAATTGGGGATGACAGACAGTATTCGCGTTAAGTTTGAAGATCTTATTCGTCGTCCTCACGGGATCATTTTGGTGACTGGCCCTACGGGCTCGGGTAAAAGTACCACTTTGTATGCGGGTCTGACGGAGATCAACTCCAAAGACACCAACATACTCACAGTAGAAGACCCTATCGAATACGAGTTAGACGGTATCGGTCAGACCCAAGTTAACACTAAGGCCGACATGACTTTCGCCCGTGGTCTGCGCGCTATTTTGCGTCAAGATCCCGATGTCGTGATGATAGGTGAGATCCGTGACCTCGAAACTGCGCAAATTGCGGTGCAAGCGTCACTCACTGGCCACATGGTGATTTCAACCCTGCATACCAACACAGCGTCTGGCGCGATTACACGTTTGCAAGACATGGGCGTAGAGCCTTTCCTCGTGTCTTCAAGTTTACTCGGTGTGTTGGCTCAACGTTTGATCCGAACCCTTTGTCCTAAATGTAAAATCGAGCATGTGCCCGATGCGCGTGAGCGTGAGTTGCTGGGCATAGCCGCCGATGACGACAGACGTATTTTCCGTGCCAATGGCTGTAAATCCTGTGGTAACAATGGCTACCGTGGTCGAACCGGTATTCATGAGCTTTTACTGGTTGACGATAATGTGCGTGAATTGATCCATGGCGGCCGCGGTGAGTTAGCCATCGAAAAGTATATTCGTCAGTTTGTACCGAGCATTCGTCACGATGGCATGAGCAAAGTGCTCGCGGGCATCACCACTCTCGAAGAAGTGCTACGTGTGACTCGCGAGGAGTAATTTATGCCAGCATTTGAATATAAGGCACTGGATGCCAAGGGAAAGCAGCTTAAGGGCGTGATTGAGGCGGATACCGCCAGACACGCCCGCAGCCAACTGCGTGATCAGCGCATGATGCCCTTGGAAATACTGCCTGTTACTGAAAAAGAAGCCAAAGCTAAGAGCAGCAGTTTTTCGTTTTTCAAACGTGGCATTTCAGTTGCTGAATTAGCTTTGATCACCCGCCAAATTGCGACCTTAGTGGCCGCGGGTTTACCGATTGAAGAATCCCTTAAAGCCGTTGGTCAGCAGTGCGAGAAAGATCGTCTCGCGAGCATGATTATGGCGGTACGTTCTCGGGTGGTGGAAGGTTATAGTCTGGCCGATTCCTTGGCTGAATTTCCGCATATTTTCGATGATTTATACCGTGCCATGGTGGCCTCGGGTGAAAAGTCGGGTCACTTAGAAGTGGTGCTTAATCGGTTAGCGGATTACACAGAGCGACGCCAACAGCTTAAATCTAAGCTGACCCAAGCTATGATTTATCCCGCGGTTTTGACCACAGTGGCGATAGGGGTGATTTCAATCCTGCTAGCAGCGGTTGTGCCTAAAGTGGTCGGACAGTTTGAGCACATGGGCGCTGAGCTTCCCGCCTCGACCCGATTTTTGATCTCGGCCTCTGACTTTGTTCAAAACTATGGTGTGTTTGTGGTTATCGCCTTAGTGCTGTTATTCGCACTCTTTCGCCGCATGTTAAAGTCACCTGCGTTTCGGATGAAGTACGATAATTTTTTATTGAGCATGCCGGTTGTTGGCCGCGTGAGTAAGGGATTAAATACGGCGCGTTTTGCGCGGACGTTAAGTATCTTATCCGCCAGTTCAGTGCCTTTGCTCGATGGTATGCGTATTGCGAGTGAAGTGTTGCAGAATATGCGAGTGCGGGCCGCAGTTGACGAGGCGACTGCACGCGTGCGGGAAGGAACTAGCTTAGGTGCAGCGTTGACTAATACTAAGTTGTTTCCGGCTATGATGTTATACATGATTGCGTCGGGCGAGAAGAGTGGTCAACTTGAGCAGATGTTAGAGCGGGCCGCCGATAACCAAGACAGGGAATTCGAAGGTAACGTCAACATAGCATTGGGTGTATTCGAACCTATGCTGGTGGTCAGTATGGCGTGTGTTGTGCTCTTTATCGTGATGGCAATTTTGCAGCCAATTTTAGCCTTGAATAACTTGATTAGCGGTTAATTTTTGAATTTATGGATTATGACCAAGTCGATTGGCATAGGATTTTTTAGGAGAAGTAGTCGATGCAAATGAACAAGAAACATCAAGGTTTTACCTTACTCGAAGTGATGGTTGTTATCGTGATTTTAGGGATTTTAGCCTCTATGGTTGTGCCTAACTTGATGGGTAACAAAGACAAGGCTGACCAACAAAAAGCCGTGTCTGACATAGTTGCACTCGAAAATGCCTTAGATATGTATAAGTTAGATAACGGTGTTTATCCATCGACCGAACAAGGCTTAGAAGCATTAGTGCAAAAGCCTACGATTTCGCCTGAGCCACGTAACTACCGTGAAGATGGTTATGTAAAACGTTTGCCAGAAGATCCATGGCGCAATAACTACCTGTTGTTAAGCCCTGGCGAAAACGGCAAGTTAGATATTTTCAGTGCAGGCCCCGATGGTCAACCAGGTACCGAAGATGACATCGGTAACTGGAATTTACAGAATTTCCAATAAGATGCTAAAGCTGCGTCACGCTGGTTTCACCTTAATGGAGGTGATGCTAGTGATTTTGTTGATGGGGCTCACGGCTGCGGCTGTGACTATGTCTATCGGCAATTCTGGGCCGCAACAGGCCTTAGATAGAACGGCGCGGCAGTTTATTGCGGCCACTGAAATGGTGCTTGATGAAACCGTTTTAAGTGGCCAGTTTATTGGTATTGTGATTGAGAAAACCAGTTATCAGTTTGTTTTTTATAAAGAAGGTAAGTGGGAGCCTTTGGATAAAGACAGACTCTTATCTGAAAAGCAAATGGAGCCAGGGGTTGTACTGAACTTAGTGCTCGATGGTTTACCTTTGGTACAAGAGGATGAGAAAGACGATTCTTGGTTCGAAGAACCGCTGATTGAACCCTCTGCCGATGATAAGAAGAAACACCCTGAGCCACAGGTCATGCTATTCCCGAGCGGTGAAATGAGCGCTTTTGAGCTGACGTTTATCGCTAAAACTAACAAAGGCCAGCAGGCCGAAACGTTAGTGGTCGGTGATGCGCTGGGCAGATTAACCATAGGGCGCCCCGATGAAACGCGTTAAGGGCATGACCCTACTCGAAGTGATTGTGGCCCTTGCCGTATTTTCAATTGCGGCCGTGTCTATCACTAAAAGTTTGGGCGAGCAGATGGCAAACATGCCGATTCTGGAATCGCGCACTTTGGCACAGTGGGTGGCTGATAATCAGATGGTCGATGCCAGACTTGATCCACAGTTTCCTGAAATCGGTAAAAAAGAAGGTCAAGTTGAGCTCGCAGGAAAGGATTGGTATTGGCGTAAAGAAGTGGTGAAAACGACGGACGATAATTTTCGTATGATCCGCATAAGTGTGAGTGAAGACGAACGCTATCAGCGTATTGCCGCACAAGTGAGCAGTTATGTCCTTAAAACTAACTAGTGCGCAGCGGGGATTCACCCTGCTGGAAATGCTGATCGCCATCGCGATTTTCGCCATGATAGGTTTGGCTTCTAATGCGGTACTCAGCACAGTGCTGACTAACGATGAAGTGACGCGCGCGTTTTCAACTCGGCTTAAAGCTCTACAGCAAGGTTTTGGTGCGATTGAGCGTGATCTCGCGCAAATGGTGGCGCGCACACCAAGATTACTCGAAGGTGGTCGAGGTTCGACCGTCTTCCAAACGGGCAATGATATCTTAGATTCGGAATCGGAAGCCTTAGTGTTTTACCGTTTAGGCTGGTTAAATCCCGACGGTTTATTACCGCGAGGCAGCTTGCAGTCGGTGGCGTATGTGGTGCATGAAGGGCGGCTGGAACGTTGGTATTTTCCTTATCCTGAGCCTGAGTTTGGCGCCGAGCCAATTAAGACAGTGATTATCGACAAAGTGCTGTCGGTGGAATATTCCTTCTTCATGGAAGATAAGTGGGAGCGTAAAGTCGAGGCGACTAAGTTGCCTAAAGCGATCGCCATGGAGATTGAGATTGAAGGTTTAGGCAAGATCCAACGTAAGTTCTTGTTGCCGCTGGGTGCTGTTGCACCAGAAAAGTCTAAGGATGACGATAATAAAGACGAAAATCCTGACGATACGAACAAAGATAAAGACAAAGATGGTGATGGAGTCGATGATGGCTCGGGGAACGATCCTGGTGACGGTTCTGGTGATCCAGGTGATGGTGACCCTGAAGATGAGGGCCGCGAATGAGAACCCAATCTCGGTCTAAACAGCGCGGTGTCGCACTGATAGTTGTGCTCTTGATTGTGGCCATGGTGGTGATCATCGCGACAAATATCACAGGTCGTAATCAGTTATCCATGCGTCGAACGTTGAACTTGGCCCAGTACGATCAAGCCTATTGGTACGCGATTTCTGCCGAAGAACTGGCGAAGAAGATTTTAAAACAAGATTTAGACGACTCGGAAGGTCGAGTCCACAGGCAACAATATTGGGCCATGGCCGATGTTGTGTTTCCGGCGGAATACGGTGAAATTGCTGGCAAGATCACTGATATGCGCGCCTGTTTTAACTTAAATGCCTTGTCTGTGACCACGAAAGAGGTGGAAAACAGTCAACCTAAGCTGCCGCTGGCGGCGAAGCAATATAAGGCCTTGTTGGTGAGTTTAGGGATGGACGACTTTAGTGCGGACCGTCTGACCCAGACCTTAAAAGATTATATCGACGAAGACACCACTGCTAGCCCTTATGGTGCCGAAGATGCGGAATACGAAGCGCGAAATGTGCCTTACCGTGCGGCCAATACACTGATGAATCATCGCAGTGAATTACGGGCAGTGATGGGATACACCCAAGATATCTATTTGAAACTCTTGCCCTATGTATGCGTTATCCCTGGCAATGACAGGCAATTACTGAATGTGAATACCTTGGAAGTAGAGCAAGCGGCACTGTTAGCTGGCATGCTCGAAAATCAGATTTCGGTAGGCGAAGCAGAAAGTATCATCAACCAACGCCCCGGCGATGGCTTTGCCAAGATAGATGACTTTTATGAAAGCTCATCCATGGGATCGATCAAGTGGGAAGGTGCCATGAAGTCGAGCTTTGTCATCGATAGCCAATATTTTTTATTGGCCTCGGGGGCGAAGGTTGATAACGCCGTATTTAGAATGGAAAGTGTGCTCAAAAAGAGCGGCGGCAATAAAATGGAAGTGCTCACCCGTCAGTTTGGTGGCCAAAAATAATGGAAGTGCTCACCCGGCAGTGTTTGATGTTGGTGGGCAAAAATAATGGCAGTGCTCACCCGTCAGGGGTTGATGTTGGTGGCCAAAAATAATGGAAGTGCTCACCCGGCAGAATCTGGTGGACAAAAATAATAGCAACGAGCTCAGTCACGCTTTCTTGACTGGGACTGGTGGAGAAAAACTGTGAGTGAACGGCTATTTATTCGCTTAGGCAGAACAGCAGAGCAAGCGTGCTCTTGGCTCGTTTGGTCGGAGCAAGAACAGGAAATTATCGCCTCTGGCGAGCTCGCCAATGCTCAAGGTTTGTCGACCTTAACCGAGCGTGCGGGCAATCGTCCCGTCGATGTGTTAGTGCCCGCCGCGGCAATGACGCTCACTAGTGTGCATTTGCCCGAAAAAGGTCAACGCCAAGCCTTGAAAGCCTTGCCTTTTATGCTCGAAGAAGCCTTAGCCGATGATGTCGATGCTATGCATTTTACTGTTGGTCCACGTGACGGTGATGCCTTAAGTGTGGTCGCAGTGGCCCATGAGCAAATGCAGACTTGGCTGAGTTGTTTGACCGAAGCGGGTTTAAAAGTGAAGCGCATTGTGCCTGATTGTTTAGCCTTGCCATTGCAAGAGTGCCAATGGGCGGCAATGAATTTTGGCAATGAGCTATTGCTGCGTACCGGATTAGCTTCGGGCCAGAGCTTACCTCTGCCTTGGTTGCCAATTGCGTTAGAACAACTTAAGCCTGCACAGGGCGAAGTCTCTGTCGCCAGTTATACCGAGATGCAACTCGAGGGTGTCGAGCTTAAGCCGCAGTCACTCGAGCTACCTATGTTAGTGTTAGCCCGCGGTATTTTGCATGCGCCAGTGAATTTACTGAGCGGCGTTTACACGCCGAAGCGTGAATACAGCAAACAGTTGATGATGTGGAAAAGTGCGGCCATCGTTATTGCCATCGCTTGTGTGCTGGCCTTAGTGAATAAAGGGCTGACTATACATCAAGTCAATGGTCAGGTTGCCGATCTTAAAGCCCAGAGTGAATCCATTTATCAGCAAGTGATCCCGGGAAATTCGCGCATTGTTAATCTACGTTCGCAGATGGAAAGTCAGTTACGTGCATTGCAGGGACAGGGCAGTGGTGCCGAGTTTTTT
Organism: Shewanella sp. SM23; assembly: GCF_025654295.1. Taxonomy (NCBI): domain Bacteria; kingdom Pseudomonadati; phylum Pseudomonadota; class Gammaproteobacteria; order Alteromonadales; family Shewanellaceae; genus Shewanella; species Shewanella sp. SM23. Next base: position 12,577 of record NZ_JAKKRM010000013.1, on the reverse strand, counting down.
GCCATGCTCGATGGTTTACAGGATGCCTTTAAGCAAGTGCCTGAACTTAAACCTAATAGCCTAAGATTCGAAAGCGCGCGTAACGAGATCCGTATGCAAGTGAGTGCGAAAAATTACGCGCAGATCGAGAAGTTTAAAGAGATTGTCGGTCGTCGTTTTCAACTCGATGGCGGCACTATGAATAGCGGTGAAGAGCAAGTCACCAGTACCTTAACTTTGAGGAGCAAATAAGATGGATAATTTGCGGACTTGGTGGCAAGGGCTCGCATCGCGCGAGCAGCAATTAGTGGGCTTTTGCTCGGTATTCTTAGTTATAGGTATTTTTTATTGGGGTGTTTGGACGCCGATTGCCAATGCTGAAGCCGATGCATTACGTAACCTCAATGCACAGCAACAGACGTTGAACTATGTAAAACAAACGGCGAATAAAATAGCGAGTCTTAAGCAGAACGGTGCTAAGCCAACTACGTCGGGCAGTTTAAGCTCAGTGGTTAACCAAACTGCGGGCAATTATGGGTTAGTGATTACTCGCATGCAGCCCCAAGGCGATAAGATCCAAGTGTGGATGGACGATGTTCCTTTTGATGCCTTGTTAGGTTATTTGAGTGAGTTAGTACAGAAGAAAGGACTTTCACTCGAAAGTGTTGATTTGGCTGAGGCCGATGTACCTGGCTATGTCAAAGTGAGACGTATCCAATTAGCGCAATAAATTAAGGTGTAGCTGTGAGTTTGATAAAAAAAGTCATCATAGGCGTACTGATTTATTTAATATTTTTAGTCGTTCTATTCCCCGCTAAGATTGCGATAGCGTTAGCCCCATTGCCCGCGAATATCAGTGTTTCGGGTGTGAGTGGCAGTATTTGGTCTGGCAGCATAGAAACCTTAAGTATGCCGCAGCGTCAGGTAGAGCAAGTGCGTTGGGATCTGAGTCCTTGGGCGCTATTTTTAGGTAAAGTGAAAGTTGATTTTCAAGTGGGCAGCCGCGCAACACCTGTCAGTGCTAAGGGATTAATTTCTTGGTCTATGGGAGGCTTAAGTGCGCAGGGGCTACGTTTCGAAGCGCCGGATAGTTTTTTACTCGGCAATGCAAAACTGCCCTTTAGAACCGAAATTACCGGTGAAGTCAGTTTGTTGGTTGAGACGCTAGAGCAAGGTAAGCCTTGGTGTGAACAGTTGTCTGGTAAGCTGTTTTTGAATCAAACCAATGTTAAGAATCAGTTTGGTAACTATCCTCTAGGTAATATTGAACTCGGACTGAGTTGTGTCGAAGGCAAAGCGCAATTGGCCACAGATGAAACCAAGAACCAGCTTGGTATTGTTGGTACCTTACAGTTAGATGAAGGCAATATGGTGAAGGTTGAGGCTAAGATTAAAGAAACGGCAGAGCAACCGGAAGATATGCGTGAGTCGCTGAATATTTTAGGTAAGCGTGGTGCGGATGGTTATTTCCCTGTGGTATATCAGGGGCGGATCCCTGGGTTATAGCGCTGTTTTAGATGAGCACTTAAACTTAATGTGAGTGCTCAGATGTGAAGGCCGTAATGCGAGAGTTGCGATTAAATGTCCGATCATAAAACAATGCGATGAATAGAAACGAAGGCACCTTAGGTGCCTTTTTTATAGCCTTTTTATCGCGTTAGATCAGTCAGTAGTGAGTGATAGTCGGTAATCGCGGGGAAATCTTGAAAGACTTTGACTGGTTTTTTACTGTCTGGGTTAGCAATCCCCAATTGATGGCCCACGCCAGCAAGTTTAGCGGCCTTGAGTATGGCTTCGCTGTCGTCGATAAAGAGACAGCGACTTGGCTCAAGTTGAAACTTTTCAAACAAGGTGAGCCAGAATTGTGGGTGTTCCTTAGGGTAACCCGTCTCGTGGCTGGAGATCATGGCATCGAGCCCCGCGGCCAGCTCGGTATGTTCAAGCTTTAGGGCAAGACTCTTAGGATGCGCATTGGTCACTAGGATGCGCCGTTTACCTGCAGAGGCTAAGGCCGCTAAAAATGGCATGCTGTCTTGGCGCAGTTGAATACGATCCACTAAAGTGCGGTGCAAGCCCATAATGTCGAGCTGCAGTTGCTCCTGCCAATAATCGAGACAGTACCAATCGAGCGTGCCTACGACTTTCTCATAGGCGTTCACAACTAATTGCTGCGCTTCGTTGTGGCTCACACCTTGTTGTCGACTCAATTCCTGCGGTACTAAATTCAGCCAAAAATGATTGTCGAAGTGCAAATCCAATAGGGTGCCATCCATATCGAGCAGAACCGTATCGATAGTCTTCCAGTTAAACATGGGTATTTCCTATTTTTGCAAAACTGAATCACGCTTAGCATTGATTGTTGCACTGCGTAATACTCAGTGATGACGATGATTCGAGTCACTTGTATGCTTAAATCTTTGTGCTAGTCTTGGATGATTAATTATTTTTAGTCTGAAAATTAAGCGGTTGGATATGGATATCTGTTCTTTTGCCCTATTAGCTCAAGTTTCAAACTCCCTTAGTTTACAGCAAGAGTTGAATGCTTTACTGCAACAAGACTGGTTACCCCATGTAAATCAGCGTGATTATATGGGTGGTTGGGATGTTCTCGTCTTACGCTGTGCTGCAGAGTATCGCGGTGCTCATCCTATCTTGCAAGCCTTCTCAATTTCTACCGGTCAGTACTGGCAAAATTTGCCTCAACTCGAATCGAGCCCTGCGTTATGCCATTTTCTACAATCTTTAGCCTGCCCAGTGAAATCCGTGCGTTTGATGCGCTTACATGCGGGGGCAGAAATCAAACCCCATAGAGATCAAGGACTCTGCCTAGAACAAGGCGAGGCAAGACTGCATTTGCCACTGCAAACGAATGAGCAACTCAACTTTTACGTGGACGATAAACGTGTACCCATGCAGGCCGGAGAGCTTTGGTATATCAATGCCGACCAAGTCCATTGGGTTGAAAATAAAGGGCAGGATGCGCGGATCAATTTAGTGATTGATTGCGAGGTCAATACATGGTTAAGGGAGTTAATCGATGCTGCAAAAATCAGAGCTTGAATTAGGGCATAGTTTGGATGTAGCTGTATTAACTCAGTTTGCTAATGCGCTACTGCTGTCAACCTCAGCAGGAGAGTCTAAACGGCTCATTGATCCCATGCTGAAGCAGTTATGCCAAATAGCGGCAGTGGAGTTACACCCCGAGTCTTTTTTGGATACTGAGGCGAGCCATACGCCTTTTGGTAAGGCGGTGTCACTCACTACCGCGGCGCAGTGTGCCGAAGATCCCGAACGGGGTCGAGTCTTTATACAAGGGATTTATCAAGCAATACAAGATCGTCTAAAGGCTCATCCCGGGCAGATTGTGAACATCCTATATGCGGGGACTGGACCTTTTGCTTGGTTATTATTACCTCTGCTGCCGTTATTTTCTGCGAGTCAAATTCAAGTGACTTTGCTCGACATTCATCAAGCCTCGTTAGATAAAGTCACTAAGCTTATTGAACGCTTTGATTTGGCTGATCGTGTGGTGGAGCGTGTCTGTGCGGATGCCACGCTTTGGCAGCCAAATACAGTCGTAAAGTTTGATGTGATTCTTTCCGAAACCATGAAGCACTTGTTGCAACAGGAGCCGCAAGTGCAAATTTTTACCCATTTACAGGCGTATCTTGCCGATGATGGTGTGCTCATCCCGCAAAATATTGAGTTAGACGCTTGGCTTGAGTGTCGTACTGTGCAGGATTTTGTGGAGACGCATTATTTAGGACCGTTATTCGCGCTCAACCTACAAACAGCGCGCTTACTTGCCAGTGGAGACCGTAGCTTCTTGGCTGGTACTTTACTGCTCCCCGATTTCAGCCCGAGTGCGGTAACGCTTAAGTTCACGACTTCCATTCAAGTCTATGGTAATTCCACGCTGAGCGAAAACCAATCTCAACTCACGTTACCTCGATATCGACGTGAACATTGGCTTAAGCCGCTCTCATGCCTTGCTTTTCGATATGAGCAGGGTACTCATCCCGATTTTGTGTTTGATGTTATAGAGCAAAAACCTGTGCTTGTGTCGAGTGACGATCTGAGCTGCTTAGGCATTTATCATTTGCAGCGGCTTTGGCAAAAGATACAGCTACGCAAACGGGGAGTGCCATTCACTGAACCGGCTAATGAATGGCACTTAGATAAAACCTTGCTGGATCTTTGTGGAATAGGGCTCGAGCCGGGTCTAAGAGCTTTATATCAAAACGATCATCAGTCAGCTTTTGTTGCTTACATTCAGCAAATCGCCAAGCTGACAGCCGCGGATATTGCTGGGATTAATCAGCAATTAGGCGCTATTTCCCATGGATTAATGCCATCGGTCACAGTACCAGAAGTCGAAGACTTAAATTCAGCAGAGGTTGAAGACTCAAATCCGGCGGCAGTACTCAGTGAGTCACAACTCAATTTTTGGCACAGTGAAGGTTACTTAGTGATCCCGCAAGTGTTATCGGCAGAGCAATGCGCCGCGACGCGAGCCTTGATTTGGCGACAGTTAGGGGCGAATGAACAAGACACTGCGACTTGGTATCATCCCCATGAATTGATGCAGAAAATTATGCTACAGCTGTTTCGTCACCCAACTCTCGATGCGAATCGCCAGACTCCACTCATCCGCCAAGTATTTGAACAGTTGTGGCAGCGAACCGATCTGGTGATGACGACCGATAGAGTCAGCTTCAATCCCCCTGAAACACAGATATGGCGTTTTCCTGGGCCCGATATGCATTGGGATATGCCGCTACAACTCCCGGTCGAGTTTGGCACCCAAGGGTTAATCTATTTAACCGACACCAGCGAGGATCAAGGGGCATTTTGTTGCGTCCCCGGATTTCATCTTAAGATAACGGATTGGCTGGTTGAACAGGCTAAAACGGATATCGAGCTGCAGCAGCAGGATTGGCATGAATGGTCGGTGAAGCCGATAGCGGCAAAGGCGGGGGATCTCATTATTTGGCACCATGCCTTGCCCCATGGTGCCAGTCCTAACAGGGCTAAGCTGCCACGTATGGTGCAATACATTAACATGTATCCGTTATGAGCCAGTCGCAGCGGTATTGGTCGTTAGTCCATAGTCCGATTGCCTTGAGGGAACTGAGCAAGGCGACGACTATGGTTGAGTTCTGTCAGTATCTTCGGCAGTTTTGGGCTCTGCCAGACTATGGTGATGGTGAATTACTGGCTATCTTAAGTGCAGGTAATCGGCAATCTTTGCAGGCCGATTTATCCCTCTTGTGTCAGTTTTGGGCTCCAGCAAACTATGATCCAAAACACAGGGTGCTAGAGTGGATCTCCGCCATGGAAAAACCGACATTACCTTTTCACTCTGAGCATATTTGTGCCGTGCGTAGCCAGATGCTGTCCGCCTTGATAAGGCCTAGAACCCCTCTATTACCGCTGCCCGATCCACTTCGGCTGACGGCGCAAGTGCAGCCAGCGGGTTTTATCTTTCACCTCTCGCGTTGTGGTTCCACACTCGTGTCGCGTAGTTTTGCTGGGCTATCTAAATGCAGGGTGTTATCTGAGTCGCCTCTGCTGACTCAAGTGCTACTGGACAGGAGCCTATCAGACACACAAAGACGTGCGGCTTTAACATTTTGCATTAATACCCAAGGTCAGTTGTTTCATCCTGAACAGCATTTGTTGATTAAATGGAATGCGTGGGATTTGCAGTTCTGGCCCTTGATCCTGTCACTGTATCCCAAGGTTCCTGTCTTATTATTACTCAGGGATCCGGTAGAAATACTGGCTTCACAGCAAAAGTCGGTCGGCTTTCATATGGTGCGACACCCATCAGGACCTTTGTTTAGTGAGTTATCAAGGGTTGAGGCTAACGAGACGACACTGGATTATCAATGCAAGGTACTGCGGTTATTATTGGACTACAGCTTAGATGTCAGTAGGCAGAGTCAAGTGCTCGTTATGGATTATAAAAATGTATTACCTGCGATAGCGGATAATATTGCTAAGTGGTTTTTGTTGGATCTCTCTGCAGAAGAGCGAAGCCAAGTTGAGTTATGTCAGTTAATACATTCTAAAACCGCGACGCAATTTTTCGTGGCAGATTCACAGTCCAAACAAATGTTTTTTTCGGCTAAGCAAAAAGCACAGATCCACAGTTATTGCAACTGGTCGAACCTTCACCTTTTTGAAACTAAAAAGTAACATCTATCTTGTATTTTATTGTGACGTAAACTAACTTTACCTAGCTGTTTATATTTAAAAATATCAGAAAGTTAACGTTTTTATTCTAGGGATGGAAAATGCAAGCATATACTTTCAAGCAGTTAACCGCTTTATTAGGCGATCACATCACATTGACTGACTCTCAAGGGAGTCGTCTTCAGCTGGTTATTCACAATGTCGAACAAGGTGTACAAAGTGCTCCCCAATGGGAGGCTTTTGCGCTCTATTTGTTAGGACAGGAAAATATTCGGGTTCCCCAAGGCAATTATATGTTTGAGCACCCAGCATTAGGGGCTGAAACCTTATTTATGAGCCCTAAGAGTCAGGTGGAATACGAAATTGTGTTTAATCGCAGAGTCGTTTAAGGCTGCCATTCCATTAGCAGATAGACCTCATTTGCCGTGCTTTTATGTTTGAAACCGAGCTTTTCGTACCATAGGCGTGCTGGGTTGTACTGTTCCACATGAATACTGACCACAATGTGTTGTTGGCGCGCTTTAGTAAAGAGTTGCTCAAAGAGATAGCTACCAATTTTTTGTTTTTGATATGCGGGAAGCAAACTGATATCGACTACGCGGATTTCAGTTGTCCACTGGTCGACAAATAATCGGCCTATCGGCGTCTGATCCCATTCGACGATAAAGAACTGCTCGGTATTGTAATAGTGAGTGTAGTGATGCAGTTGAGCCGAAAACTGTTGCTGTAAAAATGCCGCTTTTTGGTCCGCGGTAAAGGGAACTTGAGATAATTCATCGTCCCTGGTTGTTGCGTAAAGTGATAATAAAAAAGGCAGATCCTCTGGTTGGTAAGGCCGTAATTGAATCCTGTGTTGTAGATCTGTCATGCGTCACCCCTATGGTTATTTGACTTGAGTGTAAGAGTGAAATCGAACCCTTGTAAAGTGTAAAAAAGGAGAGAGTGATGGATCCATTTATAAGTGAAATAAGGATATTTGGTTTTGATTGGGCGCCCAGAGGGTGGGCAAAGTGTGATGGATCTTTACTGTCCGTTCAGCAAAATCCCGCACTATTTGCTTTGCTCGGTAAGAATTTTGGGGGTAATGGCACGACAACGTTTGGCTTACCGGATTTAAGGGGGCGAGTCCCAGTGCATTTGGGCACCACGGCGAGAAATTCACTCACTTATGTCACCAGTACAATTGGCACCGCTGGTGGTAATGAGGGGATCGCATTAACCGAGGCACAAATACCCGCCCATAATCACCAAGTAACGGCCTCATCGTCACCTGCGACCTTAAAGGCATTGCCGGATAACGTCATAGGTGCCGCCATTAATAAACAGAGCTCTCAAGCGACTCATATGTATGCCCCCTTCGATGCCGCTAATCATGTCAGTCTTGACCCAGGTTCGATTGGACTCACGGGCGGAGGGTTGCCACATCAGAATTGTCAACCTTCGATGGGGGTCAATTTCTGTATTGCCCTGCAAGGCATATTTCCATCTCGTAATTAACCTATACCGACAAGCAGGAGATGATGATGAGCGAAGCATTTATTGGTGAAATCAGATTATTTGGCGGGAATTATGCCCCCGTAAACTGGCATAAGTGTGATGGAACCATGCTAGCGGTTAATGACTATCAGGCGATGTTCGCCTTGATAGGCACCTTGTATGGCGGTGATGGCGTCAATACCTTCGGCCTGCCCGATTTACGTGGCCGAGTACCTGTGGGGGTGGGGCAAGGGCCCGGTTTAACGGCACGGACGATAGGGGGAAAATTTGGTGCGGAGACTGTGTCGCTGGTATCCACTGAATTACCCTCTCACAACCATACGTTAGCTGCGAATAAGGCGGCGGCGTCCTCGGAATTTCCAAGTAATGCGCTGTTTGCCGCTCAAACGGATGGCGATAAGATTTATTTGGCAGAGGCTAGCACCAATCAGCTGGCGACACTGGCGGCCACTTCGGTTTCTACCGCTGGTAATAGCCTACCACATGCGAATGTGATGCCATCCTTGGCTGTGACTTACATTATCTGTCTGAATGGCTTGTTTCCATCCAGAAATTAAATCTACTGAGTATTCATGGAGTCTCATTATGGCCGATCCATTTGTTGGTGAAATCAGAATAATGGCAAACACTTTTCCACCCTATGGGTGGGCGCTGTGTGATGGACAATCGATACCGATATCGCAAAATCCTGCGCTCTACTCTGTGCTGGGCATTGCCTTTGGTGGTAACGGTAGCACGATATTTAATTTACCGGATTTTAGAAGCGCGACACCTATTTGTTCGGGACAGGGATCTGGGTTGTCAAATGTGGTACTGGGTAAATTTAGCGGTGTGGCAGACGTGACACTGTTAAGCACTCAAATGGCTGCACACAGCCATTCTTTAAATGGCAGAACAACCATAGGTAATCAAGCTGGTCCTGATGAAACCTTATATATAGCCGCGGATGGCGCGGGTGGCAGCGGTGAAAATATTTTTTACATGGTACCGAGCACAGCGACTGTGGATAGCATAATGTCGCAAAATAGTCTTGCAGGTGCGGGTTCAGGTATGTCACATCCGAATACTCAACCTTATTTGACCTTAGAGTTTTGTATTGCGCTCAATGGCGAATACCCAGTTCGTAATTAGTTGGATTGGCAGTGTGGTGGTTAAGGCCTCTTACTGGACTAAGTAAGAGGCTGTCTTAATCGCGTGTTAATGGCTGGGATTGAATGTAAACGATGAAGGTCATTAACCTGTTGTTGCGGTGGTTTTGGGTGTTTGTTCCCCTGTTCGTTGCGCCGTTACAGGCGGAGACAGTGACATTTAAAAATTATGGGCAATGGGTTGGGTTCGAATCGGCGAGTGACGGCCTCTATCGCCAAAAGGCTGCAGATCTCATTGTGCAATTCGCCCCTCGTCTGATTGTAAAAACAACACGTGAGGTCACCACGGCTGAAATGGCCGCAATGGCGCCGGATGCGACGCGGATTACCGATTTGTTTTTGATGAATCGTTACCGCTATTTTTTGCTCCATTATGATGGGCAAGCGCAGGCATTTGCTGCCTTGGTGAAGTTACAAGCTGAAGCGAAACTTCTTTTTATTCAACCCGATTTGCGCCAGCAAAGGCAAAGGGCCGCTGCGCCTATGGGATCTGGGTCTGAGCGAATAAGCGAGGTGTGGGCGCTACCCGCGCATTTAGCTGGAGTGAAGAAGAGTGGTTTGTGGCCCTCGAATGGCGGTGAAGGGGTCACAGTGGCTGTGATCGATGATGGTTTTGAGCTGTCACATCCAGAATTTGCACAGTTGAATACGCGTTTTTATTATGATTTTTCTAGCAGGCAATTGGTGGATGCCAACCCGCACCACGAGGTTTCTACTGGGCGGCATGGTACCCAAATCGCCGGGGTGCTTTTTGGCTTGCACAATCGTCGCGCGCCCGAAGGGTTGGTGCCTAAGGCCAGCTTTATTGGTATTAGTCAGCGAGATACTTGGACTAGCCAGACCTTACAAAGTTTTTATCTTGCTTATCTTGCCAAAGCAGATGTGATCAACTGCAGTTGGCATAGTCAATGGTTACTCGAGCCTATCGAGGATGTTGTGGATGTGATGGCGCGCGAGGGGCGAGAGGGCAAGGGGGTTGCTGTGGTGTTTGCGGCGGGCAATCAGGGCAAATTGTTAACCCCAAACATGCATGAGGCCAGCATAGCGAGTGCGATAGTGGTCGGTGCCGCCGATGCGAATGGCATGCCATTAAAGAGCAGTAATTTTGGTTATACAGTGGATGTATGGAGTATGAGTGAAAAAATAATCAGCACGGATGCCAATGGTGGCTATAGTTATTTTTCAGGAACCTCAGTTTCTGCTGCAATTATCACAGGTTACATAGCTTTGCTAATTGCCAATGATCCCTCACTGGATGTGGATCAGCTGCTCGATAAATTAAGGAAGATGCCAGAATAATATGCAAGATATGACGCCCCCAGTGCCATCCGCAGATGAAGTGAATCGGGAACTGGATTTTGCCAGTCACTGCAGCAGCAATTTCCCCGCAATTCTCGCGGGTTTAAACATTTCCTTGGTTGTGACTAGCTATCAGGCCCATAGGTTGTTTTTTATCCGCTCAGACGGTAACAAAGTGGATGTTCACTTCAAAAATGTTCCGCGCCCTATGGGGTTAGCCGTTACGCCGCAACAGATTACCTTAGGGACATTACATGAAGTCTGGCGTTTTCGACGCAGTGATGCGGCGCTGGACTTTTTATCTGAGCCGTCACAGGCCGATACCTGTTATATCGCGAGCGCGAGCCATACCACAGGGCTTATCAATATTCATGACATTGCCTATGGCAAAAAAGGCCTATGGGTGGTCAATAGCAACTTTTCGTGCCTCGGGACCCTAGAGCCTGGTTACAGTTTTGTGCCGCGCTGGAAGCCAAGTTTTATTTCTGAACTGATGCCTGAAGATCGTTGCCATTTAAACGGCATGGCGATGTTGGACGGTGAGCCTGCCTATGTGACGACCTTTAACCAGCTGGATGTCGCAAGATCTTGGCGTGAGGCCGCTAAAGATAAGGGCACTCTGATTGATGTTAAAACCGGGGCGTTAAAGCTCGCCAATTTAGTTATGCCCCATTCACCCCGTTGTTACCAAGGATACGTCTATTTTTGTGAGTCGGGCCATGGTTTAGTGCGTCGCTTTGATCCCCGCACAGAAGAAGTGATTGACGTGGTGAAGTTGCCTGGTTTTACCCGCGGCATGGATTTTTATGGCCCTTTGATGTTTGTCGGTTTATCTAAAGAGCGTGACTCTGGCATCGCAGACCCTGCCGCCATAACACAAGAGAATGCTGAAACCTTGAGCGGCATCTGGTGCATTAATCTGGCCGACAACACTGTTGTTGGCTATGTCAGTTTTGAAGGGAATATCGATCAAATTTACGATGTCGCCGTGTTAGCCGGCGCTGTCTATCCTGAGTTATTGCTGCCGGACGATAAGCAGGCAATGTCAGTATTTCATTTTCCGCCATTAAAATGGTGAAGTTGTAGCCAAGAGGTCGCATTTTATGGATAAGCAGATGTTTAAAAAGGGATTGCCGCTGTTATTTTTGGCCGCACCATTACAGGCAGCACCTGTCCTATCGCACCTGTCTGGCCGAGGTATGGGGCGGTCGGCGAATAGTGGTTTCAGTATCTTGCGTGAGCAAGATGAGCTTAGTCTGGCTGAACTCGCCCCAGAGTTTGACGGTGCGCAGAGTTTCGCCGCTTTTACCGACTCGTACCTGCCGGAGTTATCCGATGCGACCGTAGTACCGCATGATGTATTAAGCTTTCTTAGTCAAAATGATCTGCTGCAACCGAGTCAGAACATAGCAACCAGCAACAGTGGTGATTTGGATAATGATTTTAATAAGCGCTTCAGTGGATTGGTATTTCTTTGTAGTCCTGATTACTATTCAACATCATCGGGTTGCCGGATCCAAAGCATCACACGTCAGACACCTGCGACCTCACCAACGGATGCCGATTCATTAATTTGGAGATTGCTTTTCGATGTACCAGTCTCAGGGGTTGGCGCGGTAGATTTTACGGTCGGAGGGACAACGGCAACGATTACCTCTGTGGTGCAAAATAGCTCGACAGATTACAGCATGACTTTATCGGGCGGTAACCTCGCCAACCTGAATGGTACTGTGACTATCGAACTGGCGCCAACTTACGACATTCGGCTTGTCAAGACGGGTGCCTTGATGGAGTCTCGGGGGGACGACAATCTCAACGATGGTGGCGCGGATGCAGTCAATGGCACCAATGATAATTTTTACCTCTTGGTCAATTCGTCAACCCCGGTAGTAACAGATGGCAATATCAGTATTTCCGGCGCAGCGGGCACGGGGGGAACCTACAGGATGGGCGATACGGTTACTGCGACCTGGAACAATACCGCAGGCGGCGATAATAACGCGGACCTTACCGGCGTTACCGTCGATTTCTCACAGTTTGGCGGCGGTGCCGCTGTGGTGGCCAGCAACAGCAGTGGCACCTGGACTGCGACTTATACTATTACCGCGGGCGGCATCGATGCCGGTAGTCGCAATGTCAGCATCACGGCTACCAACGCGGGTGGCCCCACCACCACGGCCGATACCAGCAATGCCACCGTCGACAACATAGCGCCGACCGTCAGCAATGCCTTCATTGGCATTTCCGGTGCGACCGGAACCGGAGGCGCCTACAAGATTGGCGATACGGTCACTGCCAGCTGGGACAACTCCGCCTTTGGCGACGATAACAGCGATACCATCAGTGCCGCGACTGTCAACTTCAGCCAATTTGGTGGTGGTGCAGCCGTTGCAGCAACTAACAGTAGTGGTACTTGGACTGCAACCTACACGATAGTGGCTGGTGCGATTGACACC